>JANOIJ010000418.1:0-6013 GCA_031407575.1 Gemmatimonadaceae bacterium
CTCGGGCACGCGGTAGGAGTAGAGCGCCCGTGAGACCGGGTTCGGGCTGAACACGACGCGGAGTCCTCTCACCATGGCGGCACACAGCTCAAAGCTCGTAGTTGACCGCCGGTTGACCCGGGGTTTACCGCCGATCCGCACCATGAGCATCACCTTTCCAAGGAGATCACCATGACGGCGGTCGGACTGATTCGGCCAACGCGCGCGCAGCTGAATGTCGGGCTCGCTTCGCTGGCGCAGCGCGAGCGCATCTACCGCATGCGGCATGACATCTACGCATCCGAGCTCGGCCAGCACGCCGAGCGTGCCGATGGCGCGCTGCGCGACGACCTGGATGAGCGCAACGTCTACATCGCGGCGGAAAGCGCCGGCCAGCTCGCGGGCTTCGTCAGCATCACGCCGCCCGGCGGCCGGTACTCGGTGGACAAGTACTTCCCGGACGACGTCGTCGCCTTCGCGCACGAGCAGGGCGTCTTCGAGATCCGCCTGCTGTCGGTGGCGGCGATCCAGCGGGGCGGGGCCGTCGCCGCGATCCTGATGTACGCGGCGCTGCGCTGGGTGGAGGAACACGGCGGCACGCGCATCGTCGCACTCGGCCGAGACGAGGTGCTGCACCTCTACCTTGGCATCGGGCTCGCGCGAACCGGAGCGACCGTCCGCTCGGGGTCGGTGTTGTATCACCTGCTGCAGGGCACACCCGACGACGTTCGCGCCGCGATCGCGCCGCGCCAGCGCATCGTGGACCGGCTCGAGCACGCCGTGCGATGGCAACTGCCCGTGCCGTTCGCCGGCGCGCCGGCCTGCTATCACGGCGGCGCGTTCTTCGAGGCCGTCGGCGAGGAGTTCGAGACGCTGGACCGGCTGCGCACGATCGTCAGTGCGGACGTGCTCGACGCGTGGTTCCCTCCGTCACCGCGCGTGCTGCGCGCGTTGGTGGAGCACCTGCCATGCCTCGTGCGCACCTCGCCGCCGACGTCGTGCGCGGGCCTCGTGCGCACCATCGCGCGCGTGCAGGGCGTGGATCCCGCGTGCATCCTGCCCGGCGGCGGATCGTCCGACCTCATCTTTCTCGCCCTCACGCGCTGGCTCACGCGTGACTCGCGCGTGCTCATCCTCGATCCCATGTACGGCGAGTACAGCCACGTGCTGGAGCAGGTGATCGGTTGTCGCGTGGACCGGTTGCTGCTCGGGCGCGAGGGTGGCTACCGCCTCGATCCGGACCGCCTCGTCGAGCGCGTGCGAGCGCTGCGCTACGACCTGGTGATCCTCGTCAATCCGAACAGCCCCACGGGCCGCCATGTGCGACGTGCGGATCTCGAGCCGGCGATTGCCGAGGTGGCGCGGCGCACGCGCGTGTGGATCGATGAGACGTACGTCGAGTATGCCGGCGACGGCGAGTCGCTGGAATCATTCGCGGCGACGCATGACAACGTCGTCGTGTGCAAGTCGATGTCGAAGGTCTATGGACTGAGTGGCGTGCGCGTGGGCTATTTGTGCGCGGCACCGTCGGCGATCAACGCGCTCAAGCCGTTCAGCCCACCCTGGGCCGTGGGCCTGATGGGCCAGGTGGCCGCGGTGAATGCGCTGGAGGACCGCGCGTACTATCGCGAGCAATGGGCGGTGACCCGCGGCCTCCGCGAAGCACTCGGCGGCGGACTTGCGCGGCTGGGCTGGGACGTCGTGCCCGGCGTGGCGAATTTCCTGTTGTGTCATTTGCCGGAGGACGGACCCAGCGCGGCCACAGTGGTGGCGCGAGCCCGTGAGCACGGCGTGTTCGTGCGCGACGTCGGCTCGATGGGGCGATCATTGGGGTCGCACGCCATTCGCATCGCTGTAAAAGACGGACCATCCAATGCACGGGTCATACGAGCTATCTGTAACCACGAGCTTCGCTACTGACCGCTCACGGCTCGCTTTTCCTCATTATGGATTGGTATTCCTGCGTCGCCATGGCCTTGAACGTCTCCGTCGGCCGAGTGGGCATCCCACGGAGCGAGCTCACCACCCAGTCGGCCTCGTCGTCCGACCGGCCGAGCGCGATCAACGCATAGTGTGCGAGGCTCAGCGCCGCTTCACGCTCGGCGTAGACCGCGCGGCCGCGCGTGCCCGGCGCCGCGAGGTGCTCCTCGAAGTACACTTGCTCCGCCGCGCTGTGCGTGCGCACGGCGACGTCGATCGTCGGGTTCGCCTGGCGGGCGACCTCCACGATGCGGCGCGCACGAATCGGTTCAGGTGCGGTGACGACGAGCAGCTTCGCGTGGCGGATGCCCGTGCGGTCCAGCACGTCGAGGCGCGTGGCGTCGCCGAAGACGGCCACCTCGCCGCGCTTGCGCAGGCCGGCCACGACGCGGTCCTGCTCCTCCACCACCACCACCGGGACGCCAGCGCGGTGGAGCGCGTCGGCCACCGTGGCACCCACGCGGCCATAGCCCACGAGCACCACATGGTCCTCGATGTTCGCGAACGCAGAGGGATCGTGCCCTGCCAGCTCCTCCAGTTCCGCACGCGACACGCGGACGGTCGGGCGCGCCGCCGTCGTGCGGCGGTCGCTGGACACGGCCGCTGGCGTCGCCGCGATCGCTGGTTCCTCGGCCCGATCCGCCAGACGCTGCGCGAGGCGGATGGCCGGGCCATTCACCGTGATGGAGATCATCGCCGCGGCGACGAGCAACGCCTGGGCGTCGTGCGTCACGAGCCCGAGCGACATGCCGAGTGCCGCGACGATGAACGAGAATTCGCCGATCTGGCCCAGCGCCGTGCCGACGAGTACCGCCGTCCGCTTCGGCTCGCCGAGCAGGCGCACGATGCCGAAGGCGAGCACGCTCTTCCACCCGACGATCACCCCGACGAGCGTGACGACCTGCCATGGGTGCGCCATCAACACGCGCGGGTCGAACAGCATGCCCACGGACACGAAGAAGATCACCGCGAAGGCGTCCTGCATCGGCAGCGCGTCTGCGGCGGCGCGATGACTGAGCTCCGACTCGCTGATCACCGCGCCCGCAAAGAAGGCACCGAGTGCGAACGACACGCCGAACAGCTTCGACGCGATGGTCCCGATGCCCAGTGCGCACACCAGCACGGAGAGCGTGAACATCTCGCGCGAACCCACCTTCGCCACGTGCTCGAGCAGCCACGGCACGAACCGCCGTCCAACGACAATCATCAGTGCGACGAACCCGACCACTTTTCCGATCGCGATCACCACCGGCCAGACCATCGCGCCCACACCCGCGCTGGGCGCTGGAGCGTCGGAGAGCAGCGGCGCGAGCGCGGGGAGGAGCACCAGCGCGAGGACCATCGCCATGTCCTCCACCACCAGCCAGCCCACCGCCAACCGACCCTCCGCCGAGTCGAGGCGGTCGCGCCCCTCGAGTCCCTTGAGCAGCACCACGGTGCTCGCCACACCAAGCGAGAGTCCGAGCACCACGGCGCCGCCCCATGACCAGCCCCACATGCGGGCCAGCGCCGCGCCGAGACCACCCGTGATGGCCGTCTGGAGCAGCGCGCCCGGAACCACCACGTGCTTCACCGCGGCGAGGTCACCGAGCGAGAAGTGGAGGCCCACGCCGAACATCAGCAAGATGGCCCCGAGCTCCGCGAGCTGGCTCGCGAGTGCCGCGTCCGCAACGAAGCCCGGACTGAACGGCCCCACGACGACGCCGGCGAGCAAGTAGCCGACGAGTGGCGGCAGCTTGAGCCGGACCGCGAGCAGTCCGAGCACGAACGCCGCACCGAGCGAGGCGGCCACCGTGGCGATGAGGGCGGTATCGTGATTCATGGGTGCGGGAAGAATACAGCGCGGGTCGTCGGCTCGCGCTTCCAAATGCACGTGGCGTCTGCCACCATTGGGCATGACCAGACGAACAAGAGCAGTACTTGGCCTCTGCGTTGCGCTCACCGCGTGCATCCCTGCCCAGGCTGCTGCGCCGCCCGCGCCCAGTGGCGGACTCGATCCGCGCACGCCGCTGAGCGCCGCGCAGCGCGATTGGGTGGAGCGGACGCTCGCGTCGCTCACGCTGCGTGAGCGCATCGGCCAGATGGTCCACGTCTGGGTACTTGGCGACTACACCAACACGCGCGACTCCAGCTTTGCCCAGGTGTTGCGCTGGATTCGTAACGACAACGTCGGCGGCGTCACGATGTCACTCGGCTCACCGATCGAGGTGGCCGAGAAGGTCAATGCGATGCAGCGCGCGTCGAAGGTGCCGCTGATGGTGGCTGCGGATCTCGAGCCCAATCTCGGGCGCCTGGAGGGCGGCGTCTTCACGCACTACCTCATGGATGCCGGTGGCGCGACGGTGTTCCCGAATGCGATGGCCATCGCGGCGACGGGACGCGTGCAGGACGCGTATGACGTCGGCCGTGCGATCGGCCGCGAGGCAAAGGCCATCGGCATCGTCGTCAACTATGCGCCGGTGGTAGACGTCAACAACAATCCCGCCAACCCGGTGATCAACACGCGGTCGTTCGGCGAGGACCCCAAGCGCGTCGCGCTGCTCGCGGGCGCGTTCGTACAGGGGTCGCAGGACGCGGGCGTGGTCGCGACGATCAAGCACTTCCCAGGGCATGGCGACACGGACGTCGACTCGCATGCGTCGCTGCCGACGGTGAGCGCGACGATGGCGCGCCTGGATTCGGTGGAGCTGGTACCGTTCGCGGCGGGAATCGACGCCGGCGCGGCGATGGTGATGACCGCACACATCGCGCTGCCCGCGGTGCAGGGCGACAGCACGACGCCGGCAACGCTCGCGCCGCGCATCATCACTGGCCTGCTGCGCGACCGGTTGCACTTCACCGGGCTCGCCATCACCGATGCGATGACGATGGGCGGCATCGGCAGGGGGTACAGCACGGAGGAGAGCTCCGTGCTCGCCGTGCAGTCCGGTGCCGATGTGCTGCTCATGCCGCCGGATCCAACGGTCGCGGTGGAGGCGCTCGTCAAGGCAGTGGAGCGCGGCGCCATCTCGCGCGCGCGCATCGATTCGTCGGTGCGGCGGTCGCTCGAGATCAAGGTGCGCACGGGCGTCGCGGCGCGTCCGCTCGCGCCGCTCGACAGCCTGCGCGAGGTGGTGGGTGCGCCGGAACATCGTGCGCTCGCCGCGGACATCGCGACGCGCGCCGTGACGCTGTTGCGCGACCAGGCCAGTTTGCTGCCGGTGGCGCGTGGTGGGCGCACGGTGATCGTGCAGTACATGCCGGAGACGGAACTTCGCGCGGGCCGCACGTTTTCCGCCGAGCTTCGCGCCGCACTCGGCGCGGACAAGACGCGTCTCTTCAAGGTGGGACCCTCGACATCGCCGGCGACGCTCGACTCCATCACGAGCGCGTCTGTCGGCGCGGACCGCGTGATCGTCGCGACCTATGTTCGTCGCATCGAGGGCGAGGGTCGCTTCGCCATTCCGGAGCGCATCGCGTCGTGGATCGATGCCCTCGCGCAGCGCGAGAAGGTCGTAGTGGTGTCGCTCGGCAATCCGTATCTCATTCGGCAGTTTCCGCGCGTCGGGACGTACCTGGCGACCTACGGCGTCTCGGACGCACAGGAGCGTGCGGGCGCGCGCGCGGTGCTCGGGCGCGCTGCGATCACGGGGCGGATTCCCGTGTCGTTGCCGGGGTTCTACAAGGCGGGCGATGGGATGCAGCGTCCCGCTCCGTGAATTCCGCACGGGTACCCGCTTCCGGGGCACCCGCCTCGCGGACGGGTACTGTCGTGCGCGTCGCAATCGTCGTCGCCGCGGTGGTCGTACTCGTGGTGGCCGGAAAGCGACTGGCCGTGCTGGTTCCTTCGTTCGCGACGTACGTCAACGGACTCGGCGCCGCTGGGTACGTGCTGTTCGTGCTCGGCTATGCGCTGGCGTGTGTCGCGCTGGTGCCGGCATCCATTCTCACGCTGGCCGCGGGAGCGATCTTCGGACTCGCGAAGGGAGTGATGCTCGTGTTCGCGGGCGCGTTGCTCGGCGCCACCGCGGCGTTTCTCATTGCGCGGTACGTCGCGCGCGGCGCGGTGGAAAAA
>JANOIJ010000419.1:0-1581 GCA_031407575.1 Gemmatimonadaceae bacterium
CTGGCCAGCGCCGAAAGTCCCGGCCCGCTACGGGCATAGCTTGGCGCTGGCTCGTCGCGGCGGATCAAGATCAATAGGTTCCCCGAAGGATCGAAGACCTTGAAGCGCGTTGGCTCGCGCGGCATGCGGGCGAGTCGCGGCAGCCCGGCGGTCGGCACCTTGCCGTACTGGGCGCGCAGGCCAGCAGCGAACGCGCGGTGGACCGAAGCGACATCATCGAAGAACACCAGCGCCGCGCCGAACGCATTCTTAGCGCCATACACTGCAAGACTCGCAAGATGCAGCTCGATGCTCCCACGTCGCACGGAGCCGTAAAGGTAGGGATCCTCCTGCTCGTGAGTGACTTCGAAACCCAACGCTCGATAGAACTCCAGCGTTGGGCCGAGCTGCTTGCAGGGAAACAACGAAATCAGAGCTTCAGCAGTCATGGAATCGGTGATGGTAATCGAGTCACTCACCTACGACCAGGGCGAGCGCATCTAAATCTCAGGAAAGCCGGTGGTTAGGACATCGAGGAAGTATGTTTCGCCCCAAGCGGCTTTGCGTCGTTTCATAGCGACGCTCATCTTGGTTGGTTCGCGCTTGAGCATGGAGAGTGCGTAGCGAGTAATGAGGGCGAAGTTCTGTGAGCCGTTCTCGCTGCGAATGCTCCGTCGGTCGTCTGCGAAGCTTACGTCGAGGCAGTGGTGCAGCTGGTTTTCAATGCTCCAGTGGCCACGGATGCGCGCGGCGAGTTGCTTGGGTTCAGCGCCATGACTGGTGACGTAGTAGGCGCGATGGACGGTCAGGTTGTCCGCTGCGCGCACGCGATCAATCTGCACGATGGTCTTCAAATCGGTCCAGGGGGCCTTGATGGAGGCTGGCAGTTGTCCGAGCGGCATCGCGCGCACGATGCGGTACTCGAGTCGACCATGCGCATCGTCCCTGGACTCGAAGGACTTCGCTTCGGGGTAACCCGCTTTCTCTGCTTCGTTGAAGCGCTTCTGGACATGCTTGTGTAGTGCGCCGCGGTTGCCTTTGAGCGCGAGCACATAGTGAGCGCCGGCCCCACGCACGGCAGCGGTCACCTCGGCCGTGCAACTGTTGGCGTCCGCCGTGACGGTGGCACCCTTGAGGTCGAGCAGCTTGAGAAGTTCAACAGCAGCCTGGACCTCTCCAGGTGCACCCTCGACCGCCTTCTGGGCCAACAGGAGCCTTTGCTCGGTGGCCCACACGTGCATCAGATGAAAGGCGCCTGGACGACCGGCAGCGTGCGCTAGGGCTCCGCGCAGTGTCTTGCCGTCGAGCGCGACGGTTTGCCCCTCGAGGTTGTTTAAGAAGGGTTGAAGCCAGCGTCGAAACGCCTCCTGAAATGCTTTGGGATCGAGCGCCTCGAACACCCGGCGGAATGTATCCGCGCTCGGGTGACCCTTCGGCATCGAGAGGAACGTCTTGAAGAAGCTCGTCCGCTGCTCGGCGAACAGTTCGAGAGCTTCCCAGCCGTCCGCTCCGCTGACCGCAGCGAGCAACGCCATGACCAGGATGTTCACCAGCGGGTGCGCGCGCGTCCGTGCTACTCGCGGATCGGGAACCTTACTGAAT
>JANOIJ010000036.1:0-24631 GCA_031407575.1 Gemmatimonadaceae bacterium
GCGGGTCGCCAGTCACCGGTCGCCAGTCTCAGTCACGAGCGCGACGTTGCTTGTCATCCTGAGCGGAGTCGAAGGATCTGCACCTCCGCGCTGTGCCGACGTGCAGATCCTTCGCTGCGCTCAGGATGACAGGGACTCAGCTCATGAACGCGGGCGTGCGCGACACCGGCGCCGCGGCCGTGGGGCGCACCTGCACTGGCACCTCGGCATGCGTCATCCCGTCCAGCCCAACGCGCATCAGGTAGCGGCCGGAGACATCCAGCGGCAAGTCGAGCTGCGCGATGAGCGGGAAGTCCATCTCCGTCACGTTCGGCGGCGGCGCGGCGACGCCAAGCTCGCCGTCGCTGCTCCACAACTCGGAACCGCTCGGACTCACCCAGTGGAGGGTCACACGATGCGAGCCCGCATCCGACGGCACGCCCTTGAGGTGCACCACCAGCGTCGCGCGCGGATGCAGCGCGGGCAGCGTGCCCACCTGCAGCGCATCGAACACGCCGAGGATGTTGAGCTTTCCTTCCTGGGACAGATTCGCCGCGTCGGCGAAGAGAGCGAATGTCACATGCATCGTGAATAGTAGGTGCGAGCGCGGCGGTTTGAAACGGCCCTCCAGCCGCCTAAGTTCACAACATGGCCTCACCCGCGTATGTGACGGAACGCGGCGACGTTGAGAATGCTCCGCCTCCGGCGAGGATTTCCGTCACCGATCTCCTCATGCTCTGCATGGCCCTCCTCTGGGGGGTCAATTTCATCGTCGTCAAGTTTGCCACGGGCATCTTCGCGCCGCTCGCATTCAACAGTGCACGCATGCTGCTCGCGGTGGCGGTGCTCTGGACGATCTTCCTCGCACGCGGCATCTCGCTGCCGTCGCGCCCCGACCTGCGCGGCATGCTCGTGCTGGGCACGCTCGGCAACGGCCTCTACCAGATCCTGTGGGTGCAGGGCATGGCGCGCACACGCGCGAGCGATGCCGCACTGCTCGTCGCCGCATCGCCCGCCATCATCGCGATCATCGGGTCCATTCGCGGCCACGAGCGGATTGGCGTGCGCGGCTTCTCCGGGATCGCAATGTCCCTCGGCGGCATCGGGCTCATCGTGTCCTCCGCGCCCGGTGGCTCCACCGCTCGCTCGACACTTGCGGGGAATGCGCTCATCCTCGCCTCCGTGTTGTGCTGGTCGTTCTACTCGGTTGGCCTGCGTCCGTTCACGGAGCGCATCGACGGACTCACGCTCTCCGCGGTCACCATGACGGGCGGCCTCGTTCCCATGCTGATCGCGGGCGCGCCGTCGGTGCTCGCCACATCGTGGGGCAGTGTGAGCGCGGTGGGCTGGGGCGCCGTCGGCTACAGCGGCATCATCGCGCTCGTCGTCGCGTATCTCTTCTTCTATCGCGGCGTTCGCGTCCTTGGACCGACGCGCGCCGCGATGTACTCGAATCTCCAGCCACTCTTCGCCATGAGCGCCGCATGGGCAATGCTCGGTGAAGTCCCGCATGCGCGGCAGGTGCTCGGCGGCGTGTGCATCGTGAGCGGACTCCTGCTCACGCGCATGCCGGCACGCCAGGCGGCGCTGGCGCACGAATGAAAGTCGTCCTCTTCGACATCGACGGCACGCTGCTGTGGACGGACGGCGCCGGACGTCGCGCGGTGCACCAGGCGCTGGAGGAAGTGTTCGGTACGGCAGCGCCGGACGGCCACGAATTCGACGGCAAGACGGACCCACAGATCGTGCGCGAGTTGATGGGGCTCGGCGGCATATCCTATGACGTCATCGACGCGCGACTCCCCGACGCCTTGCGTCGATACGTGGAGTTGCTCCGCGTCGAACTCGCGGCCATCGACGCGTCGGAGAAAACGTACCCCGGCATCGCGCCGCTCCTCGATGCCCTCGAGGCGCGTGACGACGTGCTCCTCGGCCTGCTCACCGGCAACGTGATCGAGGGCGCGATGGCCAAGCTCGACGCGGTGGGCATCGCGCGCGACCGCTTCAAGGTGGGCGCGTTTGGATCGGATCACGCGCACCGGACCGAGCTGCCGGAGATCGCGCGTGCGAGGGCAGAATTGCTGCTGGGACGCGAGGTGCCCGGAACGAGTGTCGTGGTGATTGGCGACACCCCTGCTGACATGGGCTGTGGACGCGGCATCGGCGCGCGCGCAGTCGGCGTGGCAACAGGCCGATATTCGGTGGACGACCTGCTCGCGTGCAATCCCGCCGCGGTGTTTGCAAACCTGGCCGATACGCGGGCCGTCATGCACGCGATTCTGGGAGACTAGGCATGCTCGAAGTGGAGCTCAAGAGCGTGGTGGACGACGTGCCGCGGCGTCGCGCGGCCATCGAGGCGGCTGGAGCCGTGCTCGTGTTCGCGGGCCGGCTGGAAGATCGACGCTACGACCTGAGCGACCGGTCGCTCACGGCGCGCGATCATGTGCTGCGCGTGCGCGTCTATCGCGACGCGCACGGCGAGCGTGCGCAGCTCGACTGGAAGGGGCCCACTCGGCGCGAGCAGGGCTACAAGATGCGCGAGGAGGTCGAGGCGCGGTTCGCCGAGCCTCGCGCGCTCGTTGCGATCCTCGAGCATCTTGGCTATGAGGTGACCATCGCCATCGATCGCGAGATTGCGCAATTCGACCTGGACGGCACGATGATCCGCTTCGAGCAGTACCCGCGCATGGACGACCTCGTCGAAGTGGAAGGCGCCCCGGAGCAGATCGAGCGGGCCATCGCCGCGCTCGACCTGCCGCGCGAAGGCTTTACGTCCGAGCGCCTGCCCGATTTCGCCAGGCGCTTCGAGCAGCGGACGGGGCTCACACCCGCGCTCTCGCACGCCGCACTCGCGGGCGTCGTGAATTCCGACGTCTCCAATGCCTGACGCGCAGCGGCCGGCACCCGCACTTCCCGAGCTCGCTCGCTCACTCCGCTCGCTCGGCGCACCGCGCGACCCAGCGGCAGAGGCGGCGCATGCGGCGATCTTTCCGCCGCTCCTGGATGCTCGCGCCCGTGCTGCGGGCTCGACAGTGGACGCGGTGCTGTCCGCTCTGCGCGGCGATGCGCTGTCCGCGCGCATCGAGGCGGCGGCGGTGGATGCTGCAGTGCACGGCATCACGCAGCCGGCCGTATCGCGCGCGCTCACAGCGCAGACCGGCGAGCTCATGGAGCCGCTCCGCGCGGAGTTGCTGAAGCTCGACGCGGCGGCAGAAGCCGCGCGCGACGCCGGCGATGGATGGCAGGCGTGGGTGGCCCAGTTGCGCCGGGTGTTCCATTCGGCGGATGTGGCGTGCCAGTCGCTGGCGCAGCTGCTCGCGACCCGCGACTCACAGATTCCCGTCCCTCGCTGGTTCGAGCGCACGCCGAAATGATCGTCGGCATCGGCATCGACATGGTCGAGGTCGAGCGCATGCGGTTGTTGCTCGAGCGCAAGGGCGAGCGCGCGCTCGAGCGGATGTTCACAACCAGCGAGCGTTCGTACGCGCGGATGCACCCCGAGCCCGCTCGACAGCTCGCCGCCCGGGTCGCCGCAAAGGAAGCCGCGTACAAGGCTCTGTCCGGCAACGATCTGGCGCGAGCCATCGGCTGGCGGGAACTGGAAGTGGCGTCCACCAAGGGCTGCTCGCCGGTGCTCGTGCTGCACGGACGCGCGCAGACGCGGGCGAACGAACTGGGTGTCGTGCGCGTGCACCTGTCCATCACGCACACGGAGTTGATGGCGGCGGCGTTCGTGGTGGCCGAGCGTGCCGACGGGTAGCCGGAAGTCCCTGTGGCCCGGCGCTTCCCCCTCGCCGTTAATCCCGATATCTTTTCTCGGCTATGAAAATCCCGTCCTACCGCATCGTTCTCGCCGCGCTGTGCGCAGCCGCCGTGCCGGCCACCGCGCAGGAGCATCCGGCGCGCCGAGTCGCGAGCATCGTCAGCGTAGCGGTGGAGGAATACAGCAAGGCCATCGACAACCAGGGCCGACTGGTCAGTGCGCAGGAGTATGCGGAAGCCAACGACTTTCTAGCCGACGCGCGGACGGCGGCTGAGCGCCTATCCGGCGACAATGCCGCAGCGGCCCGCGCACTGCTGGATTCCATCGCCGCGGCCGTGCGGGCGAAGAAGACGCCAGCCGCGCTCGACTCGCTGGAGGCGCGCTTTGCCGCCCTCCTCGGCAACGAAGCCAAGCTCGAGCTTCCGAACAAGCCGCTGGACCTCGCGGAGGGCCGGTCGGTGTATGTCCAGAGCTGCGCGAGCTGCCACGGCACGATCGGGCTTGGCGACGGACCGGCCGGCAAGGGAATGAATCCCGCGCCGCCCGCCATCGGATCGGCGGCGCACATGCACGGTGTGTCCCCCGCGCTGGCGTACCGCGTCATCTCGGTGGGAATCGCCGGTACGCCGATGGCTGGCTTTGGGTCGCTGCTCACGTCGACGCAGCGCTGGAACGTCGTCGCGTACCTCAACTCACTGCGGGCGACGTCAGCGCAGCAACTGGAGGGCGAAGGGCTGTTCACGCAACGCTGCGCGTCGTGTCACGGTGTCGTCGGCGCCAGTGATGGCGCCCTGGCCCGTTCGCTGACCAAGCTCCCGCCGGAAATCGGCACCATCGCGTACCAGGTGGAGCGCAGCGACGAGCAGATCACCACCGTCGTGCGCGAAGGGATCAGCGCCACCGCGATGCCGGCGTCGCACGAGCTGTCCCCTGCACAACTCGCGAGTGTGGTGGCGTACGTGCGCACGCTGCCGATGAAGGAGCGCAACTTCCAGGAGATGGCCGGCGCGGACAGCGCCAGTCCCAAGGCCGCCGCCAAGCGCGTGCTCGCCAAGCTGGATGAGTCGCTGAACGCCGTGAAAGTGGGCCGCACGAGCGATGCCGCCGACAAGGCGTTCGACGCGTATCTCCTCTTCGAGCCCATCGAAGGACCTGCGAAGGCCAAGAGCCCCGGACTCGTCGTCTCCATGGAGCGCCAGTTCGCCGAGTTCAAGGCGGCCGTCCGCTCCAACGACGTGCGCACCGCCGAGCAGCTGCGCACCAGCATCGAACTGGGCATGCCGAGGATCGTGAAACTCGCCGAGCCCTCAGGCAGCGAGCGTGAGGCGTTCTGGCATTCGTTCCTGATCATCCTCCGCGAGGGCTTCGAGGCGATCCTCGTCATCGGCGCGATCGTCACGTTCCTCATCAAGACCGGCAACCGCCACCGCCTCCGAGCCATCTGGACCGGCGTTGGCTTCGCGCTGGCGGCGAGTGCGGCCACGGCCGTGATCATGAACACGGTGCTCAAGGCCGTTCCCGCGAGCCGCGAGATCATCGAGGGCGTTACCCTGCTCCTCGCGGTCGCCGTGCTGTTTTCCGTGAGCTACTGGCTCATCTCCAAGGTGGAAGCGGCCAAGTGGCAGCAGTTCATCAAGGACAAGGTGAGCGTCGCGCTGGAGCATGGCGGCGGTCGCGCGCTCACGTTCGTCGCTTTCCTCGCCGTGTATCGCGAAGGGGCGGAGACGGCGCTGTTCTACCAGGCGCTGTTCAACGAAGGTCCTACCGTCGTGATGCCGATCTCGCTCGGTATCGTGGCTGGCTTCATGGCGCTGGCCGTGATCTTCACGCTCTTCTATCGCTTTGGCGTGAAGATCCCGCTGCGGCCGTTCTTCTCGGTGACGAGCGTGCTGCTCTACTACATGGCATTCGTCTTCATGGGCAAGGGCATCATGGAGCTGCAGGAGGGCAACGCCATTCCGCTCACGCCCATCGGCGGATTTCCGGCCGTGGAATGGCTCGGCCTGTTCCCGAGCTGGCAGGGTGTGCTGGCGCAGTTGGCGCTGCTGCTGCTGTTCGCCTTTGCCGTGCTGAAGACGTTCTGGCCCAAGCGCTCGGTCTCACTGCCGACGGTGATGCCCGCCGCACCGCAGCCACCGCGCATCTCATCCGAGGTCGCGGAGATCAAGGCCGAGAACGAGGATCTTCGCCGTCGCTTGACTGCGCTCGAAGAAGCCATGGGCCGCGAGCCTGCAGAGAGCTGAACCCCTTGTCATCCTGAGCGTAGCGAAGGATCTGCACCTGCCGTTGCGATAAAACGAGGTGCAGATCCTTCGCTGCGCTCAGGATGACAAGTAGATCCCGCGCCCCGGCTTCCACCGCGCGGCCATGAACGCCACGCCGAGTAGCATGAACGCGATGGAAATCGACTGCGCGTAGGTGATGCCGATGGGCAGCAGGTCGTCCTTGGCGCGGAAGAACTCGATGATGAAGCGCTCGAGACCCGACATCACGCAGAACACGCCCCACAACCACCCCTCGGCGTGCTTGTGGTCTCGCATGCGCCAGAGCACGAGGAACATCACGAACCCCAGTGCCACCTCGAATAGCTGCGTCGGATAGACCGAGAGCAGCGTGGCAGGCGTGGCGCCGGCAGGAATCGGCGTACCGAACTCCTGGAGCATGACGCCAGCGTATGACGGCGGCGCACCCTCAGGGAACGTCACCGCGAGGAATCCGTTCCAGGGGCGCCCGTAGTCGTCGCCCACCGCCCAGCAACCCGTGCGGCCCACGGCATACGCCGCCGCGCATGCCGGCGCGCAGACGTCGAACATGCGCATGAGGCCAACGCGCTTCTTCACGACGACGGCCATCACCGCGAGCATGCCGCCGATGAAGCCGCCCCAGTAGACGAAGCCCTCGCGCTGGAACAGGCCGTCCCAGTGCCCCAGCACGACCACCCAGTACAATTTGGCGCCGAGCAGTCCGCCGATCACCGCGGCGAACACCATGTCGTTCACCGGTTCGGGATCGTAACCGCGGCGCGCGAGCTCGCTCTGCGCCACAGCCTGACCGGTGAGGAAGCAGAGCAGGATGGCCAGGCCGAATCCGGTGAAGCCGAACGACCCGAGGTTGTACGCGAACGGGTGATGCACGATCGGGTGTGGCAGCATCAGGTGCTCACGAGTCCGGGAATGGGAAGCGACGCGAAGGCATTGAGGTCGAGCGGACTGCGGACGCCGCGCTCGAAATGATACAGTCCGGCGCGGGCAATCATTGCCGCGTTATCGGTGGCGAGGCGCGCGCTTGGTGCAAACACGGTAGCGCCGAGCCGCGCCATGCGCGACGCCATGGCGCCCACCAATGTGCGATTCGCCGCCACGCCGCCGCCGAGCACCACGCGCGTGCGACCGAACTGGTCCACTGCGCGCGCCGTCTTCTCCACCAGCGTCTCCACCAGCGCATCGTGAAACGCGCGGGCGATGTGCGGATGGTCGTCCGGCGTTCCGGCACGCACAGCTTGCAGCACGGCCGTCTTGAGGCCGCTGAAGGAGACGTCGTAATAGTCGTCGTCGCCTGGTTGCTGGTTGCGGCGAAGCATTGGTCGCGCAAAGCGGAATTTCGACGGATCGCCCGTGGCGGCGAGTTTCTCGACGTGCGGACCACCGGGGTACGGCAACCCGATCAGCTTACCCACCTTGTCGAAGGCCTCGCCCGCCGCGTCGTCGCGCGTGCGGCCCAGCATCCGGTAGGAGCCCCACGCCTCGACGTCCATCAGCAACGTGTGCCCGCCGGACACGAGCAGCGCGGTGAACGGCGGCACGGCGTCCCGATGCTCGAGTGCCGTGGCGAACAGGTGTCCCTCCATGTGATGCACGCCGACGCACGGAATGTTCTTGCCGTAGGCCAGCGACTTGGCGAAGCTCACGCCCACGAGCAGGGCGCCCACGAGCCCGGGTGCATTCGTCACCGCGATCGCATCGAGGTCATCCAGCGTGATCGACGCGTCGCTCAGCGCGCGTTCCACCACCGGCACGATGGCCGTGAGGTGTTGTCGCGACGCGAGCTCCGGCACGACGCCGCCGAAGATGCGATGCACGTCCTGCGACAGGATGACGAGTGAGTCCAGCGTCACGTCGTTGCCGCTTCCGGTGAGCACGGAGGCGGACGTCTCGTCGCACGAGGTCTCGATGCCGAGGATCCGCGTCACGGCGTTGGTCCGCGCCGCAACACGACTTTCACTTGCGCCGGAATCACGTGCACGCCCAGACCGGTGGTGTCGAGGTCGGCGACATGTGGCAGCGTGTCGTCCTGCGCGATGGTCAGCGAGTGTGGGTGCACGCTGCGCATCTGTCGGATGAGGCGGCGCGGCCCGGTGATGCGCACCGTTGCGGGCTCGAAGTGCACGGAGTCCGCCGCCCGCGCGCCTTGCGCGTTCGCCACCAGGATTCGCCCGTCGCTCACGACCGCCACACGCGCGGACGCTCGCGTCCCGAAGCGCAGTATCACGCTGCGCGGGTTCACGTCGAGCACCTGCACCTGCCCGGCGAGCTCCGGTGGCAGCCGCACGTCCGACGCGGCAATATCGAGCTCCAGCGTGTCCGGCACGTCGCCATCGAGGATGCGGTGCACGACAGGCGGCGTGGTGCGGAGCTTCACGATATCCACCGCGCGCCCCGACACGAGCGCCCTGAGCTCGGGCGGTTGCTCGAGCAGCGCGAGCGAGCTGTCCAGCTCCGGCTCGACGACTACGCGCACATAGCCGCGCGTGGGTTGACGAGCGCTCACGATGACCCAGAGCAGTACCGCGATGAGGACCGCGATGACCTTGAGGCCGAGCCGCGACCGGGCCAGCACGATCAGCGCGTCGCCGTCGAGGTGCCGAGCAGCTCGCGGATCAGCGCGCGGTTGGACTCGGAGCTCCAGTCCGCTGCGGCGATCACCTTTTTCCGGATGCTCCCGTCGCGCGCGATGACGAACGTCTCAGGATAGGCGATGATCTGATAGTTCTTCTTGATGCCCGCGGCGGGGTCGTGCAGGATCTCGAACGTCAGGCCGAACTCGCGCACGAACTCGCGGATCTCGTCTTCCTTGCCCGGGTCGTCGACGCTCACGGCGACGACGGCGAGGCCCTGTCCCTTGAACTCATTGTGCAGCCGCTCGATGCTCGGCATCTCCTCTCGGCACGGCGGACACCACGTGGCCCACACGTTGAGCAGGATGACCTTGCCCTTGTAGTCGTCGAGGGTCTTCGTGCGCGGCACGGCGTCGAGCGTGGATGCCGAAAATTGTGGCGCTTGCGACCCGACCGTGATGGGAAAGAGCTCGTCGCCGAGATAGTGCGTCGCCATGGCGAGCACGCCGCCGAGCAGGACGACGATGCTGATGACGATGTTCCACTGCTGGCGGGCGGTCAAGGTGTAGCTCTCCGTGTCATCCTGAGCGCAGCGAAGGATCTGCACGTGCTGTTGTAACCAGCGAAGTGCAGATCCTTCGCTGCGCTCAGGATGACAGGTTGCATCAGACGCGCACCATGCACTGATCGCGAAGCGCGGCAATCTCCGCCACGGGCCGGTCGGCAGCAAAAATCGCGTTGCCGGCCACGAACGTATCCGCGCCGGCGCGCCAGCACTCGACGATCGTCTCGCGGTTGATGCCGCCGTCCACCTCGAGCACCGCGTCGCTGCGTGCGGCGTCGAGCATGCGGCGCGCGCGCGCAATGCGGTCGATGGCGCGCGGAATGAAGCGTTGCCCCCCGAAGCCGGGATTCACCGACATCACCAGCAGCAGGTCGAGCGCGTCCACCACGTCGGCGAGGGACTCAATGGGTGTCGACGGCGTGAGCGCGACGCCGGCGACGCACCCAAGCTCGCGAATGCGCGCGAGCTGCCGGTCCAGGTGCGGCGCAACTTCGGCGTGGATGGTCAACCCGCTCGCGCCCGCGGACGCGAAGTCCTCGAAGTAGCGCTCCGGCTCGACCACCATGAGGTGCACGTCGAGCGGCAGCGCGGTGCGGCGCCGCAGTGTCTCGATCACCTTCGCGCCGAACGTGAGGTTGGGCACGAAGCGGCCGTCCATCACGTCGACGTGAATCCAGTCCGCACCACCCTGCTCGAGCATCGCCACTTCGTCACCAAGCGTCGCGAAGTCTGCGCTGAGTACGGATGGCGCGATGCGCACCGTGCCCGAGGAACTCATGGGACGCGCGGTCCTTCGCCAGCCACGCGCAACTGCACCGCCGCGCCCGGCAACAGCGTGGCGTTCGGCACTGGCGACTGTCCGATGATCATCCCCGTCGCGCCGATGGCCATGGGGTCGTACACGACGCTCACGTCGCGCACGCCGAGCTGCACGAGTGTCTGCCGCGCTGCGTCCACGTTGCGGTTGGTGAGGTCGGGCATCTGGATCGCCGCGGCGCCGCCGCTGACGACCAGCGAGACCGTGCTCGGTACGCCGACCTGCGAGCCCGCGGCCGGCCGCGTGGCGATGACCGAGCCGCGGGGCGCGTTGCTCGTCATTTCGGTGGCTTCGCCCACGTCGAAGCCCGCCTTCTCGAGGAAGCTCTGCGCCTCCGCGCGCGTCATGCCCGTGACCGTGGGCACCGCGGCGATGCGTTGGCCGCCACTCACGACGAGTATCACTGGGCTGCCCACACCTTCGCGCGCTCCTGGCGGCGGAGACTGCTCGAGCACGGTCATCTTGGGTGCGGAATTGTTGTAGCGCTGCTCGCCTTGCTCGCCCGCGAACCCGGCCTGCGCGAGCCGCTGCACGGCTTCGTCGTAGTTGAGTCCCGTGACGTTCGGGACCTTCACGTCGCGCGGGATGACCCCCGCGGGAAACACGACGAACGCCACGATGAGGTACGAGATCGCGAAGCCCGCCGCGATCGCCACGAGGTACAGCATCGATGTGCGAACACCCGACCGCCAGTTCATGCGGCGCGCGGCCGGCGAAAGCGTGCGGCGAATGCGCCATCCGTGCCGTGATGCTGCGGCAACACGCGCAGGCATCCGCCGTCCAGTACGGAGTCGGGCACCACTCCCGCCGATGGCGGCTCGAGCACCCACCCGGGAAACTCCGCGAGGAAGCGCGCCACCTGGTCGTCGTTCTCCTCCAACTCCAGCGAGCACGTGCTGTAGATCAGCAAGCCCCCCGGACGCACCGTGGTGGCTGCGGCGCGCAAAATGGCGCGCTGCATCGCGGGCAACACCGCCAGGTCGCTCGCCTTCAACCGCCAGCGCGCATCCGGATGCCGACGAAACGTTCCGGTGCCGGTGCAGGGCACGTCGACGAGGACCGCATCCAGGTCCCGGAGTGGCGGCTCAGTCGCGTCGCCGACAAATGGAATCACGTTATGCGCCTCGAGGCGTGCGACGTTCTGCCGGAGGCGCACGAGTCGCGCCTGCGACACGTCACCGGCGAACACGGTGCCCGCCACACGCGCCAGCTCCAGTGCCTTGCCGCCCGGCGCCGCACACAGGTCGGCCACCGTGCTGCCGGTGGCCACGCACGCATATCGGGTCACGAGCGTGGACGCGGGGTCCTGCACGTGAAACAGCCCCTGCCTGAATGCGCCGAGCTCCGTGAGCGACGT
The DNA here is from genome assembly GCA_031407575.1 of Gemmatimonadaceae bacterium. GTDB lineage: Bacteria > Gemmatimonadota > Gemmatimonadetes > Gemmatimonadales > Gemmatimonadaceae > AG11. Next base: position 11,316 of record JANOIJ010000036.1, read on the forward strand.
GAGGCCGCCAGCCAGCACGACGCTGTCGTTCACGAGCGGCGCATCGGCGGTCTCGACGCCGGCGTTCTCCAGCATCGCCTCGAGCTGCTCGCGCACGAGGTTGTAGGGACGCGCAATCAACGGTGCCTCACCGTTGTTCGCGGTCAACAGCGCACGTGTATCCCGCTCGCCCCAGCGCGCCAACCAGCGCGACACGATCCAGCGCGGATGCGAGAACTCCAGCGCGAGCGCGTCGACGATGTCGACTGGCGTGGCGACCGTGAGTGACTCGCGCTCGCGATCAATGCGACGCAATACTGCATTGGCCAGCTTGCTCGGACCAATACCATGGCGCCGCTTCACCAGCTCCACGGTCTGTGCGATGGCGGCGTACGCAGGCACGCTGCCCATCGCGAGCAACTGGTACGCGCCGACGCGCAGCAAGTCCGCCACATCGTCATCCAGTCGCGACAGTCCACCGCTCACGCGCTCGGCGAGGATGGCGTCGATCCAGCTGCGGCGGCGGAGCAATCCGTACACCAACTCTCGCGTCCAGCGACGGTCGCGCGGCTCGAGGCGGACAGTCCTGCGGTCGAAGCTTGCATCCAGCAGGTCGCCGCCACGAAGGTCGGCGCAGATCTCGGCGGCCGCGGCGCGCGCGTCCGTCACCGCGGCGAGCGCCGCCATCGTGACGGGACGACCCGGACCGCTCACCGCTCGAGAATCCTCGTCAGCGCAGTGGCGGACGGTTCATGTGCTGCCTGCGTCATCATGCGCGGAAAGATAGTCGCTGGCTGCCTGTTCGGCATTTGGCGCATCCCAGATCCCGCGTATCACGGCGACGCCATGCACGCCGGCCCGACGCAGTGCACGCGCGTGCTCGGGACGCACGCCGCCAATCGCCATCACCGGCACCGTGGTCGCGGCCACGAGCTGCTCCACCCACGCTGCACGTTGCGTGAGCGCGTCGGGGTGCGCTGTCGCGAATACATGTCCTGCCACGAGCCAGTCCGCTCCCGCCGCCGCCGCCGCCACGCCTTCATCCACGTCGTGAACGCTGGCGCCAAGCGCGAGCGTTGGACCCAATCGTCGCGCGTCTCCCGCGGTGAGCGACCGGCTGGTCAGTTGCGCACCCCGCGCTCCGGACGCCAGCGCGATGTCGATGCGGTCGTTCACGATGAACCAGGCGCCCGTAAGCCCCTGCGCTGCCGCGAGCCCCTCCGCCAGCGCCTCGAAGCGCGCTCCCGACAGCCTGCTCGCACGAAGATGCAGCGCGCCACGCGCTCCCAGCACTCGCATCACCCCACACGCGACATCGATGAAGTCGGCTCGCGCAACGACCTCATCGTTGGTGACGGCGTGCAGGATGGGAATACCGGTCACAGCCATGGACGTCTTTACGGCGTCGAGCTCCCGGGAGTGTCGAACCGGTCGCCGACACTCACTCCGCGGCCATGCGCCCACTCGCGCGGCGTAAGCCTGCGCTTGCCCGCGGGCTGCACCGCTAGGATCCGCACGGCGCCCGCCCCGCAGGCGACGAGCATCCCAACGTCATCGATGGACAGCACCTCACCGCCGGCGTGCGAGCTCCCTCGAGGGGCGACGCGAACGCCGAATAACTTCACCTCCACCCCATTCACGCGCGACCATGCCACCGGCTTGGGGTCGAACGCGCGGATGTGACACGACACTTCATGCGCCGAGCGCGCCCAGTCCACTTCGGCACTCTCTCGCGTGAGCTTGGATGCGTACGTCGCTTGCGAGTCGTCCTGCGGCTCCGGCATCACCCTGTCGAGCTCGATCAGCGCGAGTGCCTCGATGAGCGCGTTCGCGCCGATCTCGCTCAGGCGCAGCGAGAGCTCGAGCGAGGTCTCGTCGTCGAGGATGGGCGTGCGCGCGGTGTGCAGCACCGGACCTGCATCGAGCGCCGGCACCATCTGCATGATGGATACGCCCGTCTCCACGAAGCCGTCGCGAATGGCGGCCTGGATGGGCGCCGCGCCGCGCAGTGCAGGCAGCAGCGACGCATGGATGTTCAGCGTCCCGAGCCTCGGCAAATCGATGACGGCCTTGGGCAGGATGTGCCCGTAGGCAACCACCACGCTGATGTCCGGCTCCAGCGCGAGCAGTTCGGCGAGAAAGGCGTCGCCGCGCGGCTTCTCCGGCTGAAGGACCGGGATGCTCTCTTCGATCGCGACGCGCTTGACCGGCGGTGCCTGGAGCGCGGAGCGCGAACGCCCCACCGGCTTGTCGGGCTGCGTCACGACGGCGACGACGTCGAATCCCTCGCCAATGAGCGCGCGCAGCGGCGCGGTGGCGAAGTCCGGTGTGCCCCAGAACAGCACTCGCATCTACTGTCGTCCTGAGCGGAGAGAAGGACCTGCACCTTCTGGACTCATAACTCCTCTTCGGGATGCTCGTGTTCGTTCAGGTCCTCTGGTGTCTCGAGCGACACGCGACGGATGTACCCCGGGTAGTCGTCGGCCTGAAGCTTCCACTTGGCGAGTGAGGCCGCGCGCTTGAGGACGCTCAGGTAGTCGAGGAAGATCTTGCCGTCGAGATGATCGATCTCGTGCTGCAGGCAGCGCGCCTCGAGGTCGGCGGCCTCCCGCTCGAACACGACACCATGCCGGTCCAGCGCGCGCACGGTGACCGTCTTTGGACGCTCGACGTCGGCGTAAATGTCCGGAATGGAGAGGCAGCCTTCTTCACCCTTCGACTTCGCGGACGACGCGGCGATGATCTCCGGGTTGACGATCACGAACGGATCGTCGCCCAGGTCGAGTACGGCGAGCCGCTCGGTGCGCCCCACCTGCGGCGCGGCCAGTCCAATGCCACGCGCATGATGCATGGTGGCGAACATGTCGTCGATCAGGCGCTGCAACTCGTCCGTGATCTGCGCCACGGGAGTCGTCGCCTGCCGAAGAATCGGGTCGCCCAGGACCCGGATGTCGAGAATTGCCACGGTGCCGCTAGCTGATGTCGGTCGAAGCGCCGGCGCGGGGAGCCGGCATGCTCGTGTCGCCGCCGATGATGCGCGCGATGCGGCCACGCTCCACGATCAAGCGCGATTCCGCGGACTTGATCGTGATCTGGTCTTCCATCGACTTCGCGGTGTCTCCGCTGCCGGCTTCCTTGACGTGCACGACTTCGCCGACGATGCCGCCCGCCGTGACGATCTTGTCGCCGCGCTTGATGTTCCGCAGCGCCTCCTCGTGCTTCTTCTTCTGCGCCTGCTGCGGACGAATGAGCAGGAAGTAGAAGATGCCGAAGATGGCGACGAGCTGGACGAGGAAGGGCGTCAGGCTTCCGCCGCCGCCGCCGAACTGCAGGGCGAGGATGGCGGGGAAAAAGCCGGAATGCATCATACCGTGATGGCCGAGGTGCGTGAGTGGTAGCGCTGGAGCCATGCTGTGCTCCACGCGTCAAAGGAGCCGTTGAGCAGGGCATGTCGCGCCTCCCGCATCAGCAGCACGAGGAAATGTACATTGTGCAGCGAGAGGAGGCGCAGGCCCAGGATCTCGTCGGCCAGGTAGAGATGGCGGATGTACGCGCGGCTGAACCGCGTGCACGCCGCACACGGGCATTCATCATCCAGCGGACGACGATCGGCGCGGAACTCGGCGCGCTTGATGTTGAGTCGTCCATCGCGCGTGAACACCGCGCCGTTGCGGCCCATGCGCGTGGGCGCCACGCAGTCGAAGAGGTCCACGCCGCGCCGCACGCCCTCCACCAGGTCTTCGGGAAAGCCGACGCCCATGAGGTAACGCGGCCGGTCAGTGGGCAGCACCGCATGCACGTCCTCGAGGATGCGGTACATGTCGGGCTTCGCCTCGCCCACCGACAGCCCACCGATGCCGTAGCCCAGCCAGTCGCCCATGTCGCGGATCGCAGCAGCCGCCTCGCGCCGCAGCCCCGCATGGATACCGCCCTGCACGATGGGAAACAGGGCCTGCTCGCTGCGACCGGGAATGGGGTCCTCCCGATTCAACTGCTCGAACGCCGACTGGCAGCGCAGCAGCCAACGCAGGCTGCGCTCACTCGCGTCGCGTGCGACGTCGGGCTCACTCTGCCCCGGTATCACGTGATCGAACTGCATGATGACGTCCGCACCGAGGTTGCGCTCGATGCGCATGACGCCCTCGGGCGTGAAGCGCCGCTTGGAGCCGTCGATGTGGCTGCGAAACTCCACGCCGTCTTCGTCGATGGTGCGCAGCGTGGCCAGCGAGAAGACCTGGAATCCGCCCGAGTCAGTGATAATGGGCCGGTTCCACTGCATGAACTCGTGCAGACCACCCAACTCGCGCACCAGCTCGTCGCCCGGCCGCAGGTGCAGGTGATACGCGTTGGCGAGGATCATCTGCGCGTCCATCGCGTGCAGGTCCACGGGGTCGAGCGCCTTGACCGTGGCGAGCGTGCCGACGGCCATGAATGCCGGCGATTGCACGACGCCGTGCGGCGTGTCGAAGGTGCCCGCGCGGGCGGCGCCGGCCGTTGCATCAAGCGTGAACTCGAAAGTCAATGGGTCTTGCGTGGGGGCAAATGTGCGCAAAAAACTACGAGCGTTGAGCTGTCAGTAACCACGAACTGTGAGCCTTCGTTGTGTTCAAATGATCGCCATCGCATCACCATACGAGTAAAATCGATACCGCTCGCCGATCGCCTCACGATACCCCCGCATCGTGAGTTCATAGCCCGCGAACGACGCGACCAGCATCAGGAGCGTCGATCGCGGCAAATGAAAGTTCGTGACCAGTGCGTCCACCGCGCGCGGAGCGTGTGGCGGCCGGATGAAGATACGTGTCTCGTCGTCACCGGCGCGCAGCACGCCGTTCTCGTACGCGCTCTCGAGCGTGCGGACGCTCGTGGTGCCCACGGCCCACACGCGCCCACCGTTCGCCCGCGTCGCGGCAAATGAATCGGCGGTGTCTTCGGGGACCGTGTAGCGCTCCTCGTGCATCAGATGATCCGCCGGATCGTCCACCTCCACCGGCTTGAACGTTCCCGCGCCAACGTGCAGCACGACCGCTGCGTGACGCACGCCTCGCGTGTCGATCGCGCGGAGCAGCTCCGGCGTGAAGTGCAGCCCCGCCGTCGGCGCGGCGACGGAGCCCGGCTCACGCGCATACACCGTCTGGTAGCGCTCCACATCCTCCGCGTCGTCACCGCGGTCGATGTACGGCGGCAGGGGGATGTGCCCGTGTGCATCGATCGCATGGTCGACGCCCTGCTCGGCACGCAGTTGCACGATGCGCGTGCGCCGCTCGGTAATGCTGACGATCTCGGCGGTAAAGCCCGGAGCGACGGTCACCGTGCGGCCCGGCTTCAGTTTTCCCCCGGGCGACACCATTGCCTCGTAGCGTCCGTCGCCAAGCGACGTCAGCAGGAAAATTTCGGCGGGTGCGCCGGATCCGTCGCGCGTCCCAAGCAGCCGCGCCTTTACCACGCGCGACCGGTTGACCACCAGGAGGTCGCCCGCCGCCAGCAGGCTAGGCAGGTCGCCGAACGTTCCGTGCGTGATCGTTCCCGCCGCGCGATCGAGCACCATGAGCCGGCTCGCATCGCGCCGAGCGAGGGGCGCTTGCGCGATCAGCTCGGGGGGAAGCGTGAACTCATAGTCGGCGGTGCGGAGGCCGGTGGGCATTCGCAGAAGATACTGGGCGACGACGGCAGAGGTCCCCGTGTGCGGCAGTCGTCCGCATGGTTCTTGCCTTTGACCACCTTGTGGGCGGGGCGTCTGTAGACCACGACGGGGTGGCGTGATCCCGCGCCGCATCGAAAGAGAGGCGCATGCGCATCGAACAGAAGAGCTGGACAAAAACGGCCGGCTGGACGGTGTCGCGACATGGCGACGCAGAACACCCTCCACAGCTCGTGCTGTTCTTTGGCGCACGCGAGAGCCTGGCCAATCGGGAGCTCATCGACGCGCTGCGCCGCGACTATCCCGAAGCGCACCTCATCGGGTGCTCCACCGCGGGCGAAATCGCCGAGACGACCGTGCGAGACGGAACGATCGTCGCGACCGCGATTCACTTCGAGTCGACGCGTGTTCGCAGCGCCTGGCGCGCGTTGCACGATGCCCGCGACAGTTGCGACGTCGGAATGCGACTGGCGCGTGAGCTCTCGGGCGACGAGCTGATGCACGTCTTCGTGCTCGCAGAAGGGCTCAACGTGAACGGGTCCGAGCTCGTGGAGGGACTGCGCCTCGGACTGCCCGCGCATGTCGGCGTCACGGGCGGCCTGGCCGCCGACGGCGCTGCCTTCGAGGAGACGGCAGTGTTCTGCGACGGCGAGATGACGAAGGGAGGTGTGGCCGCCATCGGTTTCTACGGCAAGAAGCTCCAAATCGGCTACGGATCCGTGGGCGGCTGGGACTCGTTCGGTCCGGACCGACTCATCACGCGCGCCGCGGACAATGTGCTGTACGAACTGGACGGCGAATCTGCGCTCGAGCTCTACAAGCGCTATCTCGGCGCGCACTCTGCGCGGCTGCCCGCCAGCGGGCTGCTCTTCCCGTTGAGCCTGCGCGGCGCCTCCGGCGACCGCCGAGTCGTCCGCACCATCCTTGGCATCGACGAGGCGGCGGGAAGCCTCATCTTTGCCGGCGACATTCCGCAGGGCGGCTTTGCGCGGCTGATGCGGGCCAACGTGGACCGCCTGATCGACGGCGCGCACGACGCCGCCGCGGAGTGCCTGAAGCGCGGTTCGGCCGCACCGCAGCTGGCCATCCTCATCAGCTGCGTCGGCCGCAAGCTGGTGCTCAAGCAGCGCACCGAGGAAGAAGTGGAGTCGGTGCGCGAGGTCCTCGGAGAGTCGGCCGTGCTGGCCGGCTTCTATTCGTACGGCGAGATCGCCCCCTTTGCCGCATCGGGCAAGTGCGAGCTGCACAACCAGACGATGACCATCACCACGTTCGAGGAGCGCTGATCGTGCACAAGCTCCTCCTTCGGCAGCTCAGGCAGCACTTTGGGGCACCCGACAACGTGCCTCCCGAGCTGCAGCCCTTTGTCGCAGCGGTTGAGCAGGCATACCGCCAGTCGGATGACGACCGCGCGCAGCTCGAGCACTCGATGGACACGGTGTCGGACGAGTTGGTGGACCGGTTCCGCCTGTTGCGCGAGGCGCTGGCGGAGAGCCAGTCCGCCAAGGCGGAGCAGGACCACGCCCTCTCGCTCCTCTCGGCCACCCTCGAGTCCACGACCGACGGCATCCTGGTGGTCGACGGCAACCGCCGCATGGTGCGCATGAACCGCAAGTTCATCGAGCTGTGGAAGCTCCCACCGGAGATCGCGGGGCCTGGCAACGACGAGGCGGCGCTGGCGTGCGTGCTCGACCAGCTCATCGATCCCGTGCAGTTCCAGGCGACGCTGGGTCAGCTGTACTCGCAGCCCACGGCAGAGAGCTTCGACGTCCTGCACTGCAAGGACGGGCGGATCTTCGAGCGCTATTCGCTCCCGCAGCGCATCCGCGAGGAGACGGTTGGTCGCGTGTGGAGCTTCCGCGACATCACGGCAAGGAAGCGGCTGGAGGACGAGCTCCGGCAGTCGCAGAAGATGGAAGCCATCGGGGCGCTGGCCGGCGGCGTCGCGCACGACTTCAACAACCTGCTCACGGTCATCAGCGGCCACGCCGCGCTCCTCCAGGACTCGAGCTCCTTGAGTCCCGAGGACCAATCGGACCTCAAGGAGATCGCCGCCGCCGCGGATCGCGCCGCGGCACTCACGCGCCAGCTCCTCGTGTTCAGCCGCAAGCAGATCATCAAGCCGGCGCCGCTCGACCTGAATGACGTCATCACCTCCGTGACGCCGATGCTGCGGCGCCTCATCGGCGAGCACATCGCCATCTCGATCAACTGCCGCCTCGGGCTCGGTATCGTGATGGCGGATCCCGGCCAGATCGAGCAGGTGCTGGTCAACCTCGTGGTGAACGCTCGCGACGCGATGCCCAGCGGAGGGCGCATCGAGATCGCCACCGAGAACGTCGCGATCGACGGAAGCTTCCCCTTCACCGACGACGGCATCTCCGCCGGGGAGTACGTGATCCTCTCGGTATCCGACACCGGCGTCGGCATTCCCACTGCGGTGCGCGACCGCATCTTCGAGCCGTTCTTCACCACCAAGCAGGTCGGTCAGGGCACGGGACTCGGACTCTCCACCGTGTTCGGTATCGTCACGCAATCCGGCGGAACCATCGCGGTGGCATCGGAGCTGGGGCAGGGCACCGTCTTCACGATCCACCTCCCGCGTTCCGCCGACGTCTCAGCGGTGCCGAGCAACTCCGAGCGAATCCGCCGACAGCTGGGCGGCAGCGAAACGGTGCTCGTCGCCGAGGACGAGGATGCGGTGCGAGCGCTCGTCGAGCGGATTCTCGAGCAACTCGGCTACGTCGTCCTCATCGCGACCGACGGGGAGGGTGCGCTCCGCGTCTCGGACCAGCACATCGGCACCATCGACCTGCTCCTCACGGACGTCATCATGCCGGGCATGAGCGGCCCGCGTCTCGCCGAGAAGATTCGCGCCCGCCGGCCGACGATTCGGACGCTGTACATGTCGGGCTACACGGATAGCGAAATCCGCCGCGAAGGCGCACTCGTCGAGGACGCACGCGTGTTGGAGAAACCATTCTCGAGCCAGCAGCTGGCGCTCGCGATTCGCGCGGCGTTGTACGCTCGCGCATCGACACCCACCGCTCAGAATAGCGCGACCTGATCGGACGACAGCGCCGGTGGCGTGTACCCGAAGTGCCGGTACGCCATCGGCGTTGCGACGCGGCCGCGGGGCGTGCGCTGGAGAAAGCCCTGCTGCACGAGGAACGGCTCGTAGACTTCCTCGAGCGTCGACGCATCCTCACCGATGGCCGCCGAGATCGTCGCGACGCCCACTGGCCCTCCGTCGAACTTCTCGATGATCGCCTTGAGGATGCGCGCGTCCATGTCGTCCAGGCCGAACTGGTCGACGTCGAGCATGGCCAGCGCGGCGCGCGCAACCTCCCGGTCGATACTGCCATTTGCCCGCACCTGCGCGTAGTCGCGCACGCGGTTGAGCAAGCGGTTGGCCACGCGCGGCGTTCCGCGCGACCGGCAGGCGATCTCCTGCGCGCCCGCGGTGTCGATCTCCACCTTCAACACATTCGCCGTGCGGCGCACGATGAGCTCGAGATCTTCCGGCGAGTAGTAGTTGAGGCGCTGCTCGATGCCGAACCGTGCGCGCATCGGCGGCGTCAACATGCCGAACCGCGTGGTTGCGCCGATGAGCGTGAACCGCTCGATCGGCATCGTGATCGTCTGTGCCTTTGGCCCCTCGCTCAGGCGGATGTCGATGCGGTAGTCCTCCATCGCCGGATAGAGGAATTCCTCGATCACCGGGCGCAGGCGGTGGATCTCGTCGATGAACAGGATGTCGCCGGCGCGCAGGTTGGTGAGCGTGCCGACGAGATCGCCCGGCTTCTCCAGCGCCGGACCCGACGTCGTGCGGATGTTGACGCGCAGCTCGCGTGCGATGAGCTCGGCCAGCGTGGTCTTGCCGAGTCCGGGCGGGCCGTAAAACACGACGTGATCGAGCGGTTCGTTGCGCGCGAGCGCCGCGTCAATCGCGAGCTGAAGGTTGTCCTTCACCTTCTGCTGCCCGATGAACTCGTCGAGGCGCTGCGGGCGCAGCGACAGGTCGACGACGGACTCGTCCGCGAGCACTTCCGGCGTGGTGATCTCGGCGCGTGACATGGCGCAATATATACCGAATGGAGGCCGAAGATGGAACGGTGATGTTTCGGCCAGCGGCGGCGATGCCGTTTGACGTTGGAAGTCCGGATATTGCTGATGCGATGGTAGTGCGATTGCCGCGCCGCACGGCGCGCTCGCCTCCTTCGAGTAGGGCCATGTTACTAAACAACTCAGTAAGCCGCCGCGGCATGCTCGTGCTGTCGCGCGCGATGTCCGCTCTTTCGGTCGTCGGCCTCGCCGCCGCGTGCGAGGTGCCAACGAAGGCGCCCATCGTCGACGTGCGCTGGATCGTGCCTTCGCAATCCACGCGCATTGCCGTCGCGAATCTGCTGCCAGGCAACGTGACCGTCGCGGCGGACACGAGCGGCTTCCTGATCGCGGTGAGTCCGGCGACCACCGTCACGACACGAACGCTGGCGCAGGACTGTCCGTCGTGCGTCGCCGCGAACGGGCAGCTCGCCCCCAAGCCGGCATTCACTGCGACGGTGACGATGAGCACGGCACTGCCCACCGACTTCTCGTCCGCAACACTGGCGAGTGGATCGCTGCAACTCGTCGTGACCAGCGGCTACAACTTCGATCCGCTCCGGCCCAATCCCATTGCCGGTGCGCCGAATGGCTTTGCCGTGATTACCATCTCCAGCGCCGGCGCGGTGATTGGCAAGGACTCCGTAAACGGGGCCACCACTGCGCTTGCCCCGGGCACCGCGCTCACGCGTAACATTCCGCTGGCCGGCGTACTCAACGGCGGATCTCCCGTTGCGGTGTCCATCGCGCTGACGTCGCCAGCCGGCGAGCAGGTGCGCATCGATGCCTCGCGCAGCATCAGTGTGTCGGCGACGCCACTGAACCTCAAGGTCGCCACCGCGACGGTCGCGGTCGCGAACAAGTCCGTGTCGTCCACCGCGTCCATCGACCTCGCGGACGTCGACAGCTCGATCATCAATCGTGTGCAAGGTGGCGCGCTCCTGCTCACGGTGGTGAATCCCTTCACCGTCACGGGCACGCTGACCGTGCGTTTCGTACCAAGCGGCGGCGCACCAATCACCAAGACCATCGCGCTGGCGGTGGGGACCACCACACCGCGCATCGATTTTACGCAAGCCGAATTGCGAGGCCTGCTCGGCCACATCGTGTCGGTCTCGTACACCGGCACTGTCTCGTCGAGTGGGGGATCCGTGAGCGTGTCGCCAAGGCAGGCAGTCGTCGTCACCAGCCGCCTCCAACTCGATCTCGAAGTGGGGGGCTGATCACATGACGCGAACTCACCTCGTCTTTACCGTCGCGACACTCTGCGGCGCTGCGCACACCTCGGCCGCACAGGTCCCCAACGCCAGTGCCGCCGCGTTCGGCATGGCCGGCAACTACTCGGCGGCGGCGCGCGGGTACGACGCCGTCGCGTGGAATCCCGCCATGCTCGGCATGCCGGGCGGATCGTGGTTCACGCTCAACCTGTTGTCCGGTGGGGGCATCTCCGGACTGAATCCCGTGACGTTGAGCGACCTCGCCAAATTCGACGGCATCAAGATCGACGCGGCGACGAAGGAGGAGTGGCTGCAGCGCATCGGCACGGGGCAGGAGCGCGGCGGATTGGACGGCGGCGTGTCGCTGGTCGCGCTGAGCATCGGTCGCATTGGCCTTCAGGTGGGCGTGACTGGTACCGCCGCGGCAAACCTCAATGCGGATGCCGTGGAGGCGCTGCTGTTCGGCAATGCCGGCCGCACCGGCGCGCCGAAGAGTCTGACGCTCGCCGGCTCGAGCGCGAGCGGCTCGGCGTTCGTGACTGGCGCGGCCAGCGTCGCGTTCCCCACGCCGCTCAAGCCGACCGGCCGCCCGAACGAGCACTTCTCCATTGGCGTCACCGGCAAATACGTCAGCGGCGCCATGGGTCGCGCGCAGGACAACGGCTCGCTCGTGACACCGGATAACATCGCCGTGTCGTTTCCCGCCATCTACAGTCCGGGGGATTCACTCGGCGAGGCGGGATCGGGCGTGGGCATCGACGTCGGCATCGCGTGGAGCGCTGGAGCGAACACATTCGGCGCCACGGTGCGCAACGTCGTCAACACGTTCGCATGGAACACCTCCGCGCTCGTGTCCACCGTCGGCACCGTGGACTTCAACGGCACGACAGGCAACACGAACTTCACGGATGCGCCCTATTCCGCGGCCCCTGCGGCGATTCGCGCTGCGGTGGAAGCGGAGAAGTTCAAGCCGGAGATCGCCGTGGGCTTCGCGCGCCGGACCGCGCGTATGACACTCAGCGTAGATGCGAGCCAGCGCATCGGCGACGGCATCGAGATCGGTCCGAAGATGCACGTCGGTGTGGGCGCTGAGTGGCGCGTCATTCCGTTCTTGCCGCTGCGCGCCGGCGTGGCCGCCGTGACCGACGGCTTCCAGGTGTCTGGCGGGGCAGGGATCGACCTTGGCCCGGTGGAAATTGGCGTCGGAATCTCGCGGCGCTCTCGCAGCAACGGCAGCGAGTATGGCGCGATGTTCAGCCTGATCTCTATTCGCTGACGAGCCTTGTCATCCTGAGCGCAGCGAAGGATCTGCACCTGTGGTTCCGACGTGCAGATCCATCGCTGCGCTCAGGATGACAACCGTACTACACCGCAGCGCGAATCGTCGTCAGCCGCTCCGCAGCGCGCTTGAGCGTCTCGTACTTCTTGCAGAAGGCGAAGCGTACGAGCTTGCTGCCCATCGCCTTGTTCTCCGGCGAGTAGAAGCTCGACCCCGGGACCGTCGCGACGCCGATCTCCTCGATCATCCACTTCGCAAAGGTCGTGTCGTCCATGTCGCTCAACGCCGAGAAGTCCGCAAGCACGTAGTACGCGCCTTCAGGCTGCGTGTACGTGAAGCCCGCCTCATTGAGCGCATCGCAGAGAATGGTGCGCCGCGCGCGATAGTCCAGCGCCATGTGGTTGAAGTAATCCGCATCGAAGTGCATGCCGACCGCCCCTGCTGCTTGCAGAGGAGCCGGCGCTCCAACGGTAAGGAAGTCGTGCACCTTCCGGATGGCGGACGTCTGCTCCTCGGGCGCCACCACGTAGCCAAGGCGCCAACCCGTGCAGCTGAACGTCTTCGAGAGGCCCGAGATGGTGATCGTGCGGTTCCGCATCTCGGGCCACGTCGCCATCACATGGTGCTCGCCGGCATAGCGGATGTGCTCGTAGATCTCGTCCGTGATCACCCAGACGTCGTGCTTCACGCACAACTCGGAGATCATGGTCATCTCGGCGCGGGTGAACACGCGGCCGGTGGGATTGTGCGGGGTGTTGAGGATGATCGCCTTCGTCCGCTTGGTGAACGCCTTGGCCAGGCGGTCCGGATCGAGGGTCCAGTGCGGCCGCTCGAGGGGCACGAACACTGGTTTTGCGTCAGCCAGAATCGCATCGGGACCGTAGTTCTCATAGAACGGCTCCATCACGATCACTTCGTCTCCCGGATCGATGAGCGCGAGGAACACCGCCGCCATCGCTTCCGTCGCACCGCAGGTCACGGTCACCTCGCGGTCGTGGTCCACCGTCATCCCGTACCATCGCCTGTACTTCTCGGCGATCGCGATCCGCAGTGCCGAGCTGCCCCAGGTGACGGCGTACTGGTTGATGTTGCCGTG
>JANOIJ010000059.1:0-11765 GCA_031407575.1 Gemmatimonadaceae bacterium
GTAGATACCCCGGCCCTCTTCTACGGCTGCGACGATCGAGGCGAAGTTGTCGTCGGTGATGATCATGTCCGCTGCCTGCTTGGTGACTTCGGTTCCCGATGTCCCCATGGCAATGCCGATGTCGGCGCCCTTGATGGCCGGCGCATCGTTCACGCCATCGCCGGTCATGGCCACCACCCCCCCAGTGGCCTTCAAGGCGCGGACAATGCGCAGCTTGTGCGCGGCGGTGACACGAGCATAAACGGCGACGTCGGGCGCGCGCTGCCGCAACTCGTCGTCCGGCATCTTGTCGAGCTGCGCACCCGTGACCGCCGCTTCGCCCGACGCAATCCCGAGCTCCTGCGCAATGGCAGCGGCGGTGTGCGGATGGTCGCCGGTAATCATCACCACGCGGATGCCCGCGGCGCGACACTTCACGATAGCGTCCTTGCCCTCGGGTCGCGGCGGGTCATACATCCCCGTCAAACCGACGAACACCAGGTCGCGCTCCACAGCGTCCGCCGTGAAGCTGGACGTATCGGTGCCTTCCAGGTCGCGATAGGCCGAGCCGAGCACACGCAACGCTTGCTTCGCCAGTGCGGTGGTCTGCGCGAGGATGCGCTCCCGGTCCGGCCCAGTCAGCGGGCTGACTCCCGTACCAGTGTACCAGTGCGTGCAGCGCTCCACCAAGGTGCCAGGGGCGCCGTTCGTGAATGCGCGCAGCGTGCCGTTCTGCATTCGACGAATGACCGTGCTCCGTTTGCGATCGGAGTCGAACGGGATCTCATGCTGCTTTGGTAGCGCCGCCTCGATCTGCGTGCGGTCGCCACCGGCCTTGGTGCCTGCGACCAGCATCGCCCCTTCGGTGGGATCGCCAACGGTTTTCCACGTCTCGTCCTCGTGAACGAGATTCGCGTTGTTGCAGCCGATGAGGACGGTCGCCAGCTCGAGCAACGGTGCGGCGTGCGTTCCTTCCGCCTTCTTGCCGTCCACACGGATCTCACCGTCGGGTCCGTATCCTTCGCCGGTGACCTCGTAGTTCTGTCCACCAACGTAGAGCGCTCGCACGGTCATCTCGCCGACAGTCAGGGTGCCGGTCTTGTCCGTGCAGATCACACTGGTGGAGCCGAGCGTCTCGACAGCGGCCAGCTTCCGCACGAGTGCTCGGCGGCGAGCCATGCGCAACACGCCGAGCGACAGCGCCACCGTGACGACCGCCGGCAGCCCCTCCGGGACCGCGGCCACGGCAAGGCTGATCGACGTCAGGAACAGCTCGAGGGGGTTCGTGCCGCGGAGAAGCCCGAGTCCGAACAGCAGGGCAACGATGCCCAACGCCACCCAGACGAGGATGCGCCCGAACGCGTCGAGTCGCTGTTGAAGCGGTGTTCCCTGATGCGCGTCCGCTTCTTCGATCAGCCCCGCGATGTGGCCAAGTTCCGTCTTCATGGCCGTGGCCACCACGACAGCCTGGGCCGTGCCCGTCGCAACGCTGGTACCCATGAACACCAGGTTGCTCCGGTCGCCGAGCGGAATGTCCGTCTCCAGAAGCGCTGCGGTCTGCTTCGCGACTGCTTCCGACTCGCCAGTTAGCGCGGACTCGATGCAGGTGAGCGAGGCCGCCTCCAGGAGCCGGGCATCCGCGGCCACCAGTTCGCCTGGCTCCAACGCGAGGATGTCTCCGGCGACAATACCCTCCGCCGGAATGGACGTGACGTGCGCGTCGCGGCGCACTTTGGCCTGCGGCGCAGTCAGCTTCTTCAGGGCCGCAATGGACTTCTCAGCGTTGAACTCCTGATAGAAGCCGATGCCAGCATTCAGGACGACGATCGCGAAAATGGCGATGGCGTCCACTGCGTCGCCGAGCACGCCGGAGAGAATGCCGGCTGCGACGAGAATCCAGACGATGAGGCTCTTGAACTGGCCGAGCAGGATATCCAGCGAGCTCGTGCCCGTTCCATCCACGAGGGCGTTCGGGCCATCGACCGTGAGCCGTCGTGCGGCCTCCTGGGCCGATAGGCCGGTGGCCGCAGATCCGAGATGCGCGAGCACATCCTCAGCAGACCGCCGATGCCAGGCTTCGTCCGTGGGAGGCTCGGCGATGTGAATTGTCTGATTCGTCACGCGTGCCACGCTCGTGCAAGAACGTCTCCTGTCCGGAGTTTCCCCGACAGCATGGGGGTGAACCCCGACGCCTCACTCTATCACAGCGCTCTACGTTCGGAGGTAGCGAGCGAGTGGCTCGCTTGTCCTGACCGACAATGGAGAGTCATGGCTGAGAGCGACGCCGGGTGGGAGCGGTCGAACGGAACCCCAGCCGTTCCATCAGGTGATGTTACCCTTCCGGCATCCGTCGCGGCGATACTCCGCACAGTGTCGGTGACGCCGCGATGTCGACCTCCCATCGACAGTCGCAACCAGCGCACGTACGGAAGGATCGGGAGTGCGCATGGTATCCGAGTCGTCGGAATGGCGCTGCGGGCGGAGTTGTGGATCTCTCGTCGCATTGCGCGATGACGTGAAGTCCGCCTAAGGCCCTTCGTGACTCCCGTCCGCCCGCACTCCGAGCGGTCACCATTCGATGGCACATGCGCTTGTCTATCCCTTGCACGTGCAGGGACTCTTGGGAGCTCTACGCCGGGCCCTGTGGAGCGTACTGCAACGCGCGCATGCGCTCGAGCGGGATTGACTCGCGCACCTGGTGCTCGACAAGTGGCGACGTCGGGTGTTCGACGGACACAACTTCGATACTTCACCTGACATGACGCTTCGCCCGGCGGACGTACGTTGCTCGCACGTGCCATAGCGCCACTGAGCCGCGCACGACACGGAGAGCACGTCTTTCAGAGCGGTACCTACTTCCGGAGGCACCATGTTCCGCCTCAGTACACTCGCCGTCCTTTCAGGCCTCGTCCTGATCGCATCATCCCTCTCGGCGCAAGGCGACTCGGGTCGCGCCCAGCCCAATGCGGCAAATGGCACCGCCCGCGGCGAAGCCAGCGATACGTCGAGCGCTGCAGCGCCTACCATTGCGAAATTCTTCGCCAGGAATGTCCCGGCCACGCGTCCGTATGACCAGCGCGGGGTCAACATGTTCGAGGCCCCCAAGCCGGGGAGAGGGCTGTTCACCGGGCCGTCGCTCGACATTGGCGCGGCCTTCGCGCAGAGCTTTCAGTCGTTGAACCAATCCAACACCGCCGCGCCGCGCATGGTCGGCGGCAAGGACCAGAACAAGCTCATCTCCATTGGCGCGGGCCTGCCGCTCGCGAGCGCCAATCTGATCATCAATGCGCAGATCGCTGACGGCATTGTCGTGTCGGTCGAGAACTACCTCGCGGCGCGCGGCCATGAGCAGTTCTACGTCAAGGGCGGATATCTCCAGATCGATGCGTCGCCCCTCGACGTTAAGGCGCTGAACACGCTGATGAAGTACACCACGGTGAAGGTCGGCATGTTCGAGAACAACTTCGGCGACTCGCATTTCCGGCGCTCCGATGCCGGCCAGGCGATCTATAATCCGTTCGTCGGCAACTATATCGTGGATCCGTTCACGACAGAGGCGGGCGCCGAGGTGTACCTCCGGAACGGCTCAGCCTTCGTCATGGGTGCCGTGACGAGCGGCGAAATGCGCGGAAGCGTCGCGACACCAGAGAACCGTGGCTGGGCGCGCTATGGAAAGGTGGGCGTCGACAAGCAAGTCAACAGCGATCTGCGGGTGCGCCTCACGGGCTCGCTGTACCGGGCAGACCGCTCGCTCAATCAGACGATCTACTCAGGCGACCGCCCGGGTTCGCGCTACTATGACGTCCTCGTGGATTCTGTTGGCCGTGATCGCTGGAGCGGCAGCATTCAGCCCGGGTTCCGCAACAACGTGAGCGCGATGCAGATCAATCCGTTCGTCAAGTTCAAGGGCCTCGAGGTCTTCGGCTCGCTCGACCGTGGTCAGGGCAAGGCGGCGACGGAAACGGAGAATCGCAAGCTCCGCCAGACGGCCGCGGACGTTGTGTACCGCTTCGCTGGCGACCAGCTCTACGTCGGTGGCCGCTACAACACGGCGTCGATGCGCCTTCAGGGCATCGCGAACGATGTTGGGGCCAATCGGCGGGCATTTGCGCTGGGTTGGTACGTCACACCGCTGATGCTTCTCAAGGCGGAGTACGTGGACCAGAAGTACGTGGACTTCCCGACGACTGATCGCCGGAGCGGTGGCAAGTTCAACGGCCTGACGATGGAGGGAGTCGTGGCCTTCTGATCACCGACACCGAACGACGATCCAGCGTGTCCATGCGCTGGGAACGCATGGAATCAGGGCCCAGGACCGCGTTGCGCTAGCGGTCTTGGGCCCGACGCCAAGGAGGCACGCGGATCCGATGAATCGATGGCGTACGAATGGATGCCGTTAGTGGCCCGCGCCTACGTTGAAGACGTACGTCGTCCGCGAGACATCCCACTCGTTCGCCGCGCCACCATTCTTCCGGCTGACAAACGCGGAACGCAACATCCACGGCCCCGCTTTGGTGAGCGGGATGTGCACCACACCATTCGCGTCAGCCGTGAGCGTCACCGCAAGATTGGTCGTGGGTGCGCCAGCCGCCGCAGTCGTGTCATTGGCCGGAGTGGCATCGATTCCGATGCCCGCAACCGGCTTCCCCGCTCCAACGACCCGCACGTGCAGCGTATCGCCCAGATGCACGTGACCCGGATCGTTGACAGGGACGAACTCGAGCGGGAAGCCAGCCGTCCTGGAGAATGCCCGCGGGCCCCCCGTGCCCAACTGCAGGATGGTGGACGCGTACGAGGCGCCCGTATACACGACGGTATCGAAGCCTGCGAGTGAGTTGTCGCGCTCCAGCCGAGCTGCCTCGGCCGCCCCTCCCTCGGCCTTGAGGTAGCGGATCAGGCCTGCTGGTACCGCGCGTGTTGTGCGTGGCGTCAGGCCCGCCACCACGAGATACTGCCCAGGCGACGCCGGCTTCGTGTGCAGCCGCAGGGAGGTTCCGTCCACCATCATCCCGGTGATTTTCACATCGGAGCTTCCACCGATGATGCGCGCCTCGGCCACTCGCGCGGGTTGAACCGGTGAGCCCGCCGGGAACCGAACGCCCGAGCGGCCGTTTACGTGCACCGAAGCGTTTGTGGCAATTCCGAACATGTCTGGAATGAGCCAGAAGTCGTGCGCCATCGCAGTCGAGGCGAGCGCGAGCGTCGCAAAGGCAAGAGGGAGTGTCGCGAGGTAGCGTGCGTGACGGAACGCATGCGGCGCTGGGTTCCTGAACCGTGACATGTACATCTCCGACGACATGGGGGTGGGGAACGGAATAGGCCTCCCGTGAGGATCATACCAGGCAATTTACGCGCTGTAAAGCCGACTCAGCGGAGCCGGCTTGGGCTGCCCAGCCACAAGCGCATGCTTCGTGCATAGTGGTCGGTGCATTCCCGACTCAACCCACGGAGAACCATGTCCATGAACTCGCACGCGCGCCGTGCATCCCAGACGCTTGCGCTTGTCACACTCGTCTTGGCGGGTTGCGCCAAGTCCGATACCCCTGCCATCGACACCGCTAGCGCCTCCCCCACCACGACCCCGGCCGATACCGGCATGGCAGGCATGAATCACTCGAACATGCCTGGGATGAATCGCCCCGCCGCGAAAGACGGCGACCACGACTTCCTCCGCATGATGACCGACCACCACGAGGGGATGGTGAAGCTGGGGACGGACGCGATGACCAAGGGAAGCACCCCGGCCATTCAGGGCGAAGCGCATGCGATGCACACCAAGCAGCTCGAAGAGCAGAAGACGATGATCGGCATGGTGCAAACCATGTACGGCGAGGTGCTGACGCCGATGGTCATGTCGTCGAACAAGGCGATGATCGACGACCTCGCGACGAAGTCAGGTGCTGCGTACGACAAGGCGTTCTACACAAACGCGATCGCGCACCACAGGGAAGCCGTGAAGATGGTGGACGACATGTCCCCGAAGCTCGCGAACGCCGAGGTGAAGCAGATGGCCCAGAAGATGAAAGCCGATCAAACGAAGGAGATCGCCAAGCTGGAGCCGAAGGCGAAGTAGTCATGTGGACCGCGACTGCTCATCGTGGCATTCGCCACCCTTCTGGGGTGTGGCGCGATGGGCCGAAGCGCCCCGACAACGCGAAGGGGAATCAAGGGGATGGTTCTTCAAGCGGTTCCAGAGCACGAACGATGCACCCTGGTGTCGAGCGCGGTCACGAAGATGAAAGCCGATGGGCTGTCGGAGTGACACTCAACGTCACTACAAGGCACGACCTGCGATCCCCCGCCGGTCCCGGCACCGATCGACGCCTATGGCATTGGATTGAGTATGTTGTCTCGCGGCCCGAGACGCGCGAAGCCTACTATCGAGATCAGTACGAATTGTCCGCAGGCGTCATCCGGTGCATTGGATCTGAGCGCCAGCGGTACCTAGAGAACAGCGACGGTCTGCCCGAGTGGGACATCAACCACATTACGGGCGTCCAGCGTTTGCAGGTATTGTCTCCGTGCTATGGGCTCAAAGGCGACGATTCGCCGAGCTCGCGCCACGCGTGGGCCACGAATCTGCCTTCTGCGTCTTTCGTTCGTGGGGTGCCCAGCGCGTGAAGTACCAGGCGCATGCGGTGCAGGATTCGGGCTTTGCAGTGCCGGCAAATCCACGTCCTGGACGCGCCTCATTCAAGGGAAGGCTCGAGAAAGAATCGGCAGCGGCCGACAATCCGCCCATCGGGAAAAGGTCGTGACCTTCGACCGCATGGCCGCGCGGCTCCTTTTCGTGGTGGGTCTCCTCACACTCGGAACCGGGCTCTTTTTCTTGTTTATCCGACCCGTGATGCTGCCGGAAGACATACGGCTCACGGGAATGGATCCGCAGCTTCTGTCGCCCGAAATGGTCGAATGGCTTCGAATCGTCTTTCGAACATGGGGCGGGTTCATCGCTGCGTTCGGCATCCTGCTGCTCTCCGTCGCGACTTACATGATCACGTCCCGCCCAGTCTTGCTCTGCTGGGGGGTAGCGCTCGCGCTCGCAGTGGCATTCGGCAGATTTCTGGCAAGTAACGTGATGATTCGATCGGACTTTGTTTGGTTCGTCGGAGCGCTGTTCGCGCTTGCCTTGATCACAGCGCTGCGCTTGGTGTCCAGCTCCCTCCGGGCCTCGGCAGGCCATGGTGAGGCCGAGCAGAAACGTCCATGATTTCCTGCGACTGTCGCGAGCCGCACGAGAGTCAGTGACTCGGTGGCGGAACCCCACCGACCAACAGCGCCGCTGCTCCCGCTGATCCGCCGCGAGCGCGACCATCCGATGTACGGGGCGAATTCACGCCGGAACTCATATCGCACGCGCATCCCCAGCTCGTAGTCATTGAGCCAACGCCGTATGTCGACCTCTGGCACGGCCTGAAGTGCGGCATTCACCTCGATCTCCGGCTCGGCGATGAGGCGTTGCGTAAGGAGTAGCTGAAAGGCCGCCTCGAACCGCGCCGAGACTTCACCCTTGTGGGAGACGAAGGTCGTAGGCTCCACCTCGAAGCGGTACGGGGCCAGCCCGAGGAATCCTACCACCAGTTGGCCGCGACGACGGTGCGCGTCACCCCAGTGCTGATCGACCCGCAGGCCGACGACCGCATCCCAGCACGGATCGACCAGCTAGCCGTACAGAAACTGTCCTTCCGCCTCCCCCTGGAAACACAGTGTTCTCGAGCAACGCAAGCGCGACGAGCACCGCGGCGCCCAAGGGCCTATTGGCGAGTGCCGTTGGGCGCTCGCCAAGACCAGAAGTACCCTCGACTTCGGCAGCGTCTCCCGACAACCTGCTCATGCGCGCATATACACCGCGATGTCCCATGCTGGCCGCCGCCGAATGACCAGCCTGCTCCGCGTCGCCTCGCGCAACTCCTCCCTGATTGCGCGCCACACCCGTGCACGACTCGGCCGGCGCCACATGGAGATCACGACGATCCCACCGTCGGCAAGCACGTCGAGATAGCGCCGCACCGTTCGCGCGGGGTCCGGCGCGTAGTAGAGGGACTCGCTGAAGATGATCGCATCGAATGATCCTTGTGGACGAAACTCATCGAAGTTCGCCTGGATGAACTCCACTGTGCCCGTCCGTGAAGCACCGACGCCGTCGTCCGCGCGGGCCGCCGCCAATTGGAGCGCCCATTCTGAAAAGTCCAGTCCGACGTACCGCATCGTGCGTCCCGCGAAGCACTCACGCAGCGGGCCGGTCAACGCGCCCGTGCCGCAACCGACGTCGAGAACGTGTCCACCCGGAGCGTAGTGCCGGACAAGGGCCGCCACGAGGAGGTGACGCGGGAGCTCGACCTCTCCCTCAGTTCGCGCGAGACCACCACGCCTGTAGTCGCTCTCCCACCACTCCTTGTCCAGCTGAAACTGGGGTCGAGTGCGCGCCCCGCCCATCAGGTACCAGAGATAGCGCGCATAGTGGCCGAGCATCGGCACGCGGTCAGAGGACATGAAACAACAGGCGCGCGTTGCAACGACCCCTCGCGCGCAGCGACGCAATAGTGGCGTATTTACGCGATGTAAAAGCAGCGCGCAACCAGTCGGAGGCCCCGTTGCTTACTGTGGAAACGGCGGATCGGCCGGCCGGCGTACGCGGCTACTCGTCTGCGTGTGTCGGACCACCCAGTTCGCTCCGCGCCGCTCGAGGATAGCGGTTCCGCGGCCAACCTGATCCAGCGCGCGCGTGCCCAGCTCGGCCCGAATCCCGTAGCTGAAAACAACCCACGCCACGTCTCCACTGGTTCGTGCGACGACCTCATATGGGCGATACCGGAAATTCTTCATCTCCTTGAGCTCGGGGGCGAGATGGTGATCGCGATAGTCCGACCATCCGCGATTGATGCCCGCGCCCTCGACCACCGTGAGGCTGTCGCCGGCATAGAGTGTGTCGAGCGCGACGAGGTCGTGCCGCTCCGCGGCGGCGAACAGCGCGCGCAGCGTGGCGGCTGCGCGCTCGGCGTCTGTGGAGATCTGGGCGCCCAGGAGGGAAGGGAGCACGGCCGCGCCTGAGAGCGCAGCAATGGCAATGAGCATACGTGGACGTCGGGTCATTGGACGCGGGGGCGAGAGTTGCAGAAATATCACAATGGCTTTACGCTGGGTAAAGCATAGGCGTTGGGACGCGTCTTGCGCTGGTACGAGGCGGCCAGTGCGGCTGCAACCCGCCTGCTGTCGGCAACCGACCTCACCACAACGAGATCATGGTAACTCCTTCCCGCCCTCGCCGCGTTCGAAGCGCGTTCCGTCGTGCAGTTGCCGCCCTCAGACTGACGATTGGTGCCACCGCTCGGGGAGAAGCCGAGACGGGCCGCGGCGCGGTCGCCGCGGTCGTGATTCATGGCGATCTCAGAGCTCGGTGCCGAACGCCAAGTCACGCTTGCCATCAGCGCCCAAGGAACTCCGGCTGACCTTCACCGAGGCGCCGGAGATGGCGGTGACTCGCATAAAGCTGCGGGCGCCGGGTGGACGGCAGATCGCGCTCGGGAGGTTCAGCGCGACCGGAGCGGATCGGGCCACGGTCGTCGCGCCGGTCACCGGTGTGATGGCCCCAGGGACCTATCTATACGGTGGAGTGGGAGATCGCGGGAGAGGATGGTCACGCGGTGGATGGGACCTTCACGTTTACCGTCGCGCCGGCCGTTCCGCTGAGCCCGGACCCGCAGCCGTCACTGCCCCGCTTGCGATGAACGGCGCTGACGAGATGATGCACTCGTCGCGGGTTGCTGCGATCATGGTCGGCACAAAGTGGGGGCTGAGCTGGCTCACACAACTGGGCGCCACGCTCGTCGCGCTCTACGGTTTCAACCTCGCGCGACACGTGGGCGCTGCGGTAGCTCGCGGCTCGCATTTGAACTCCGTCCTCTCCTATCTCGCCGCCCGGCGGCGCGCGAGCCTATCAGCGCCGCGCGGCAGCAAGTCACCCCGCGATTGGTGGGGCGCTCGGTCTCGCTTTGCGCTCTATTCGTCGCGGGTCGTCCTTGACGAAGCGATGCGCAGCGATCCGGCTGCGGCGGCTCGCCGTCTTGTCCTGCTCGCAAAGGTGCCACTCCTTGACTGACCGACGCGGCCACGGCGCTCGCCCGCCGCCTTCGAGAAGCACTCCTGTCCGGAGGGATGGGCAGTCATGGTCCGTAAGTAGCCGGGCCGCTTACACCGTATCGCGCATGAGAAAGCCGGGCGTGGCGGTACGGCCCCATCCGGGCAGATTCAGCCGAGACGCGGCGGCATAGGCGTCGCCGTCCGCATCGAACCGGCGTGCGCAGAGATCGGAGCAGAAGTGAAACACACTGCCATCGTGAACGCGGCTCAGTCCCGACGGAACTGGGATAGTCATTCCGCACACAGGGTCAATTGTGGTTTGTCCCGACACGTTCTGTCCTCCAGGGCTAGTCATGCAGGTGGGTGAGCGAGGCCGTCATCGGCTGTGCTTGTACATCATGTCCACGAGCTCGTCGTACATCGACTCAGCGTCTGTGTCGCTCGAGCGAATTGCGCTGGTCGCGCAATGCTTCAGGTGATTGCGCATGAGCTCCCGGCCCACGGAGCGCAACGCCTCGTGGACTGACGAGATCTGCGTGAGGATGTCAGCGCAGTATCGGTCCTCGTCGATCATCTTCTGGAGCCCGCGCACCTGCCCCTCGATTCGACGGAGCCGCTTCTGGTTGCGGTCCTTGATGCCGGGATCGACACCAACCGCCGTACGCCCGTGGGTGTTGTCGCCAGGCATGGCACAACCGCAGCCCGGGGTGGGCTCGTGGTCGTGCACGGCCTGCTTCGAAGTCGTTGCGGAGGAACGTGCCATGGGGCGGTACGCGTGAGTTGAATGGGTGATGTCGTCGGCGCCAATGTCCTACCCGATGCGTGCCTGCCGCAGACGGAGACTGTTGCCGACGACACTGACGGAACTGAACGCCATGGCGGCGCTCGCAAGGATGGGACTGAGGAGGATGCCGAACACAGGATAGAGAACCCCCGCGGCGATTGGGATGCCCACGACGTTGTACGCAAAGGCCCAGAACAGATTCTGCTTCATCGTGCGCATCGTGCGCCGCGAGAGCTCGATTGCATCCACTGCCGCGCCCAGATCGCCACGCATGAGTACCACGTCCGCCGCGTCGATGGCGACGTCGGTGCCGGTACCGATCGCCATCCCGATGTCGGCCTTCGCGAGCGCCGGCGCATCGTTGATTCCGTCGCCGACCATCGCCACGACCTTCTGGCTCGCCTGCAACCGCGCAATCTCGGCCACCTTGCCATCAGGAAGCACGCCGGCGACCACACGATCGATCCCCGCCTGGCGGGCGATGGCATCTGCGGTCGCCTGCGTGTCGCCGGTGAGCATCACGACTTCGAGCCCCATGGCATGCAGGCGCGCGATGGCCGCGCGCGATGTCTCGCGGATCGGGTCCGCGACGGCGAGGACGGCCGCAAGCGTCCCATCGACCGCAGCGAAGACAGGCGTCTTTCCTTCGGCGCCAAGTTGCTCCGCCCTGGTAGCGAGCGCGGCGACGCTGATGCCGTGCTCGCGCATGAGCGCCGCATTGCCGACAACCAGTGGCGAGCCGCCCACCACCCCCATCGCACCGCGACCTGTGGCCGACTCGAACTTCTCCGGCGATACGAGCGGGAGATCATGGTCGCGCCCGTAGCGCACGATCGCGTCGGCTAGCGGGTGCTCGCACTGCGTTTCCAGTCTGGCGACGAGCGCAAGCCGCTCGTCGCGCGAGCGCGACGCTGGCTCGGCC
>JANOIJ010000071.1:0-6133 GCA_031407575.1 Gemmatimonadaceae bacterium
GATTCCACGTGCTTTCGCCGTGGCGGAGGATGACGAGAGTGCCGGTCACTGGACCCATGGTAGGTGGGGATAACCCCCTGGTGCAGATGCCGGGCCGCCGGATTTCATCATCGCCAGAAGCACATCTCGTCGATCTTCGCCAAGCTCGGCCTGGCGACGTCCGACACGGAGCATCGCCGGGTCCTGGCGGTCCTCCACTACCTGCAGCACGGCTAGGCCGAGTTCCAGCGAGGGTTCGGTCGCCGGTCGAGAACCATTCGCGGTTCGATCGTGCCGTTTATGCCGTACGATTCGAGGGTGGATGTCGTTGCGACCCCAGCCGAGGTCGACGCGCTCGTGAGGCCGTTCGGCCGATGGCCCGGCGGACTGATGCCGGCACTTCACGCGCTTCAGCACCAGTACGGCTACATCGACCACGACTCGATCCCGGTCCTGGCCGACGTCTTCAATCAATCAGTCGCCGAGGTCCACGGCGTCATCAGCTTCTACAAGGACTTCCGCACCACCAAGCCGGCAGGTCCCATCGTGCAGGTGTGCCGGGCCGAGGCTTGCCAGGCTCGTGGTGCCACCGGGCTGCTGGCCAAGGCCACCGGGTTCGCAACGGGTTGCGACGTAGAAGTCGAAGAGGTCTTCTGCCTCGGCAACTGCGCCCTCGGCCCGTCGGTGGCCGTCGATGGCCGCCTGTTCGGCCATGTCGACGAGGTCGAACTCGGGGCCATCATCCGGCGTGCATCCGAACCCGTTGCTTCGCTCGGGTCCATCTCGTCCCGGGTTAGGGCAAGGTCACCATGGATCCCGTCGAGATCCACCGGCTGCCTCGCCAGCATTTGCTCACTCTCTGAACCTGCGCCGCCGATTGCCACGTGCGTGGCAAGCACTTCGTCGGCAATCCAGCCGCGGTGGGCCGTCGCCGCGTCCTGCAACCGTTCGTCTCCACTGATCCACAACCTGATCCGGTCGCTCACGGCAAGCCCGGTCTCTTTGCGCATACGCTGTACCCGGCTGATGAGCTCACGTGCCACCCCTTCCAGACGCAGCTCCGGCGTAATTGCCACGTCCAGAGCGGCGAAGAATCCGTGCTCTTCCTCGACGACGAGCGCCCCTGACGCCCGTCTTACGATTGTGAGGTCCTCAGCGTCCAACGCGTGGCTCTCGCCCTCCACCGACACCGTGACCGGTGCCCCGGACAGGAACTCGCGCAGTTGCGCACTGGTGAACGCGGTCACGGCCTGCGCAGCGAGCGGCGTCTTCTTGCCGAACTTCTTGCCCAGCGCCCGAAAGTTTGCCTTCGCCTCGAGTGTCACCAGCGCATCGCCACTCGTCGCAAGCTCGATCCGCTTGATGTTGAGCTCCGCGGCCAGCACGGGCAGCAACGCCGTCAGCGCCGGCTCGTCCACCGCCGGCGCCACGCACACCATGCGCGACAACGGCTGGCGGACGTTGATCTTCGCCTGCTCGCGCGCCGCGCGGCCCAGAGTGGCCAGCGTGCGCACCGCGGCCATCACCCGCTCCAGCTCCACATCCAGCGCCTCGGCCGCGGACTCGGCGGGCCGCACGTAGCTCGCCAGGTGCACCGACTCGCCCGTGAGCTCGCGATGCAGTTGGTCCGTGACGAACGGTGCAAACGGTGCGAGCAGGCGACAAACCACCACGAGCACTTCGTGCAACGTCGCGAACGCGGCGTTGTTGTCCTCCGTGAACACGTTGTCCGTCGCCCAGAAGCGCGCGCGGGACTGCCGCACGTACCAATTGGCGAGGTCGTCGTCGACGAATTCCAGCACGGCGCGCGATGCGGCAAACGGGTCGTAGTCGAACATCGCCGCGTCGGCGAACTGCTCGACCGTCGCGAGACGCGATAGAATCCAGCGATCCATCACCGGGCGAGCCTCGACCGCAGGACTCGCCGATGACGGAGACCAGCCGAAGTTCGCGTAGGTCGCGAAGATGCCGCTGTAGATGTTCTTGAGCGTGCGCAGGAAGCGGCCGGCACCCTGACGAATCACGTTCTCGTCGAACGCGCGCTTCTCCCACACCTTGCTGCTGCTCACCAGGAACAGCCGCACCGCGTCCACACCATGCCGCTCGATCACTTCCCACGGATCCGCGGCGTTGCCGCGGCTCTTCGCCATCTTCTTGCCCTCGGCATCGGTGACGATGCCGTTCACCATCACGGCACGGTACGGCGATGCCGAACCGTTCGCGTTGTTCGGCAGCGCGTCGCCCAACCCGCTGGCGATGGCCAGCAGCGAATAGAACCATCCGCGCGTCTGGTCCTGCCCCTCGGCGATGAAGTCCGCCGGGAACTGGCTCGCAACGGTGTCGTGGTGCTCGAACGGATAGTGCCACTGCGCAAACGGCATCGATCCGGAGTCGTACCATCCATCGATGACCTCCGGGGTGCGGTGCATCTCGCCGCCGCATCCGCTCGCCGTGCACGCCCAGTGGTACGCATCCACGCCCGGCTTGTGCGGGTCGAAATCCGCCGGAAGGGCGACGCCGGCATTCGACGCCAGCTCCGCATAGCCGCCGACAGCCCGCACGTGGTCAGCGTCGCGATCACACACCCACAGCGGCAGCGGCGTGCCCCAGTAGCGGTCACGCGACACGGCCCAGTCGATGTTGTTCTCGAGCCACTCGCCGAACCGGCCCGAACCCACCTCGGGCGGATTCCAGTTCACCTGCGCGTTGCGCGCGAGCATCTCGTCCTTGTACGACGACGTGCGCACGAACCACGAGGTGCGCGCGTAATACAGCAACGGCGTGCCGCAGCGCCAGCAGTGCGGATACGAGTGCGTGTGTGTCGTCGCCTTCCACAACACGCCGCGACGCTTGAGCTCCTCGATGAGCTCCGCGTCGGCATGCTTCACGAACTTCCCACCCACC
This sequence comes from Gemmatimonadaceae bacterium, assembly GCA_031407575.1. GTDB lineage: Bacteria > Gemmatimonadota > Gemmatimonadetes > Gemmatimonadales > Gemmatimonadaceae > AG11. The sequence continues at coordinate 2,884 of JANOIJ010000071.1, forward strand.
AGCGGCAGGTCGGCGGGAAACTCGCCCCGCGCGTCCACCGGTTGGAGGAACGACAGGTTGTGCCGGCGGCCCGCCGCGTAGTCGTCAGCGCCAAATGCCGGCGACATGTGCACCACGCCGCTGCCGTCGTCGGCGCTGACGAAGCTCTCGCCGATGATGATCTCGTGGACGGTGTCGGGAGGATACTCGAGCCAGTCTATTGGTCTGCGGTACCGTGCACCGACCAGCTCGGCGCCCGTGAGGGTACCCACCGTCGTCCAGCGCGTCGCAAAGTCGTCTCCCAGGACGCCCTTGATGCGCGACTCCGCCATGATGATCGTCCGCGTGTCCGCACTGTCCGTCCTGCGCAGCTCCACGTACGTGAGGTCCGGATGCACGGCGAGCGCCGCGTTCGACACCAGCGTCCACGGCGTGGTCGTCCACACCAGGATGCGACGCGACGTGCGCCCCGGCATGTCCGCTGCGTCGTCCACGACAGCACCGCTAACCTGCCCCAGGTCGAGCGCGATATAGACGCTCGGATCCTCGACGTCCTCGTACCCCTGCGCCACCTCGTGGCTGGACAACGACGTCCCGCACCGCGAGCAGTACGGCAGGATCTTGTGGCCGCGGTAGAGCAATCCCTTCTCGTGCAGTGTCTTCAGCGACCACCACACACTCTCCACGTAGTTCGCGTGGAATGTGACGTATGGATCGTCGTAGTCGAGCCAGTAGCCGATGCGCTCGCTCAGCCGCTCCCACTCTTCACGGTACGTGAACACGCTCTCACGGCACAGCCGGTTGAACTCGGCGACGCCAAGCTTTTCGATGTCCTGCTTGCCACTGATGCCGAGGCGCTTCTCGACCTCGATCTCCACGGGCAAACCGTGCGTGTCCCATCCCGCCTTGCGCTCCACGCGGAATCCCCGCATGGCGCGATGCCGGCAGAAGAGATCCTTGATCGTCCGCGCGAAGACGTGATGGATACCGGGACGGCCATTCGCCGTGGGCGGACCCTCGTAGAAGACGAATAGTGGCGCATCCTCGCGACTGGCGAGCGTACGCGCGAACAGCTTCTCCTCGTTCCAGCGCACGAGCAGCGCTTCTTCGAGTAAGGCAGATGGTTGGTCGGCCGGCACCAGCGCGAAACGAGGCGCGGTCATGTCGGAGACACTCACAGGCCCTCCAGCACGCCGCACACCAGTTGCGTGAGCCGAGGCTCAGCGCGGCGGGCGGTAGCGATGATCGTGGCGATGTCGGCGGGCACGAGCGCGTCCGGAAGGCACTGATCCGTGATGATCGAGAGTCCCAGCACGCGCATGCCGCCGTGCACCGCGACGATCACCTCGGGCACGGTGCTCATGCCCACCACATCGGCGCCCATGGCGCGCAGCATCCGATACTCGGCGCGCGACTCCAGGTTCGGTCCCGTGACGGCGACGTACACGCCCTCTCGCAGCACGATGCCCCGCTCCATCGCGACGCGGCGCGCGAGATCGCGCAGCGCACTGTCGTATGGGTTGGACATGTCGGGAAAGCGCGCGCCCAGCCGGTCGTCGTTCGGGCCGATGAGCGGGTTATCGCCGAGAAAGTTGATGTGGTCCGCGATGAGCATCAGGTCGCCGGGCGCCCACAGCGGATTCATGCCGCCGCATGCGTTGGACTCCACGAGCGTGTCCGCTCCGAGCGCGCGAAGGACGCGCACCGGAAACGTCACCTGCTGCAACGAGTATCCCTCGTAGCGGTGAAAGCGGCCCTGCATGGCGACGACACGCTTGCCGCCCAGCGTGCCGAGCAGCAGACGGCCGGCGTGGCTCTCCACGGTGGACAGGGGGAAGCCCGGCACGTCGGCGTATTCAATAGTGGTCTCGACCGCGATTTCCTTCGCGAGGCCGCCCAGACCCGTGCCGAGTACGATCGCCACCTCGGGGCTCGCGCCCGAGCGCGCGCGCACCACGGACGCCGCGGCCTCGACGGCCTCCAGCGTGTGCGCGCTCTGCGCAGCCTTTCCGTCCAGCACCATCGATGCGGTCATCCCTGTTCCAGCGCGCCGCCAAGGACATGTGACGCCTCGGGCGCTGAAGACGCGTAGCTCCCGCCCACGCGGGGGCTCGCTGGGATCTGCGGGCCCGGAGCGTTCTCGGCGGCGGTGATCTCCGACAGTTGACGCTCCACGGCGACGCGCAGCTGGGTGAGGTGGCTGCGACGTGACCGCTCCAGCTCAACGAGATGCACCTCGAGCTTCCGGACCTCGCTCCGTGCCTCGTCGATCTGCCGCTCCGCCTCGGCGCGCGCCTCGCGAACGATCAACGCCGCCTCGCGCTCCGACGATTCGCGAATCTCCGAGCGCAACTGCTGGGCGCTGACCAGCGCGTCGTTCAGCGCCTTGTCCCGCTCGCGAAATGCGCGGAGCTGCTCATGAAAACCTTTGGCCTTCTGCTCCAGGTCCTGCGACATCCGCGTCAGTCGCTCGAGTTCCTCCACGACCTGCTCGCGGAACTGCTCCACGCGCTCGGGATTGTAGCCGCGCAGGGACTTTCCGAAGTCGTAGCGACGAACGTCGAGCGGTGTGAGATGAAAAGTCTCGTCCATTACGCGGATCTCGCTCCGAACAGCACGGTTCCGAGGCGCACCAGGGTGGCGCCCTCTTCCACTGCAACCTCGTAGTCGCCCGACATGCCCATCGACAGCTCGATGGCCGGATGTCCGGCCGCCTGCAACCGCTCCCGCACCGCGCGGGCACCGCTGAAGACCTCCCGCAGCCTTGCCACGTCAGCGTCGAACGGCGCCATCGTCATCACGCCGCGCACGCACAAACCCGCCATGGCCCGCAAACGATCCGCCTCTGCCTCGATGTCGGCAGGCGCATAGCCGCCCTTCGTCCCTTCACCCGACACGTTCACCTGCAGCAGCACATCCATCGGGCGGCCGCGGGTCGAACCGTGAGCGTCCAACGCGTCCGCCAGCCGCGCACTATCCATCGAATGCACCAGGTGAAACGGGTCAAGCTGCTTCACCTTGTTTCGCTGCACATGGCCGATGAGATGCCAGCGCAGCGGAACGTCGACCAACGGCGCCTTCGACAGCGCTTCCTGCACTTTGTTCTCACCGACATCACGGAGGCCGGCCTCCCACGCGGCTAGCGCTGCATCCGACCCATACGTCTTGGTGACGGCAATGACCGTCACCGTCTGGCCGTGCCCGCCCCGCGCACGGGCCTGCTCGATCAGCCCGGTTACGTTGGCGAGCCGGACCGGCAGGTCCTGAAAAG
>JANOIJ010000083.1:0-6079 GCA_031407575.1 Gemmatimonadaceae bacterium
ACAACCGCGCCCGCGACACCACGCCCTTCGCATCGCGCAGGAACTCCACCTGCGACTCGCCATCGATCTCGAACAACGTCGACGTGATGGGCTTTATGCGATCCGTCTTGTTGCGTCGCGAGGTGTTGATGCAGTAGAGGGCGCCGCTGCGCACCTCGAAGGTGAACTCCTCGAAGCGGCCCGTCGCGATCGTGTCGTAGGCGCGTCGGCTTCTGCGCTGCGGAGGCGGTGCTCACCAACACGGCCAGCCAGGTGACGATCGTGAATCGCGTCATTCGACGTCGTCCGCATGGCAGTTTGCGATGATCGTGCCGAGCACTGCGTGTGTGCTTGCGATGACCTCCGCGTCGAGTCCCCGCAGCGCTTCGCGGCGGTTGGACTTGATGATTGGCTCGATGACCTCCACGATCCTGCGCCCGACGGACGTCAGTGACAGGGCAAGCCGCCGCCCATCGTCCGGGTGTGCACGGCGGCGTATGTACCCCTTGTCGACGAGGAGCTGGACGATGCGCGAGACGGACGCGAGGTCCTTGAAGACGATCACTCCCACCTGCTGGAGCGGTATGTCGGGGTTGTCACGCAGTGTGATGAGCACCAGCCACTGGTCGATCGTGATGTCGACGCCAGCGCGGTCGATGTTCGCCTGTGCAAACTGGCGATACGACTTGATGGCCTTCTCCAGGGCATAGAACAGGGTATCGGACAGGCGCTGTGACATGCGACCCGCTAGTGGTTGATATATCAAGGACGTCTCTCCTCCCTCGCGAAGTTCCAACCCTGCCGAGCGGAGCCGGACACAACGACCATCGTCATGCGTGGCAGGCTCGTGATCCTGAGTGAACACCGTAGCTTTGTTCGTTGATGCCAAACAACGGACTGGACGCCTTTCATCCCCTGGTACGGGAGTGGTTCACCGAGACACTCGGTGAGCCATCGGCACCGCAGCGCGCGGGGTGGCCAGCCATCGCCAGCGGTGCCGACACACTCATCCTCGCACCCACCGGTACCGGCAAGACGCTGGCGGCGTTCCTCTGGGAGCTGAACGCGCTGATCACGGAAGGACTCGAAGCACCGCTCGCGAACGCGGTGCACCTGCTCTACGTGTCACCGCTCAAGGCGCTCAACAACGACGTCCAGCGCAACCTCGAGCTGCCGTTGGCGCAGCTGAAGGCGCGGTTTGAGGCAGAAGCAGGTCCCTCTCGTCGCTCGGGACTGTCCGATGGTCGTCCCGAGCAGAGCGAGGGACCTGTTTTTCCCGAAATCCGCGTCGCGGTGCGCACCGGCGACACCCCAGCCGCCGCGCGCGCGAAGATGTTGCGCAAGACGCCGCACATCCTCATTACCACGCCGGAGTCGCTGCACATCCTGCTCACCAGCGTGCGCGGCCGCACGATGTTCAGCGCGCTGCGCGCCGTGATCATCGACGAGATCCACGCCGTGGCCGGCACCAAGCGCGGCGCGCACTTGGCGCTCACGCTCGAGCGGCTCTCGATGGTCGCCCCGGACGCGCCGCAACGTATCGGGCTCTCGGCCACGCAAAGGCCGCTTGACGAAGTCGCGCGATTCCTGGCCGGGTGCGAACCGGAACGACAAGCGGAGGAAGCAGGTCCCTCTCTTCGCCCGGGACGACAGCCTACTGTCGGACCTGCTTCTCGTTTTCGACCCGTCACCATCGTCGACTGCGGGCTCGTGAAGCGCATGGAGACGCGCGTCATCTCGCCCGTGCCCGACCTCGCGCACGTGGACGGCACCATCTGGACCTCCGTCGCACCGCTCATCCTCTCCAACATTCGCGACGCGCGCACCACGCTGGTGTTCGTCAACAATCGCGCACAGTGCGAGAAGATCGCCGCGCGCGTCAACGCACTGGCCGAGGAGGAGATCGCGCAGCCGTACCACGGATCGCTGTCGCGCGAGCGGCGCCTCATGCTGGAGGAACGACTCAAGGCCGGCGACCTCCGCGCCCTCGTCACCACCAGCTCACTGGAACTCGGCATCGACGTCGGGTCCGTCGATCTCGTGCTGCTGATCCAGAGCCCCAAGCGCGTCGCCGCTGCACTCCAGCGCGTGGGTCGCGCCGGTCACACGCTCGATGCCACGAGTCGAGGCGTGTTCATTCCCACGTTTCGCGACGATGCCATCGAGCAGCTCGCGATCCTCGAAGCCATGCGCTCCGGCGACGTGGAGCCGACGCGCGTGGTACAGAACGCGCTCGACGTCCTCGCGCAGCTCATCGTTGCCATCATTGCATCCGAGCCCGATTGGACGGCGAGCGCGCTGTTCCAGTTCGTGCGACGCGCCTATCCCTATCACGAGCTCACTCGCGCCGCGTTCGACGAGACGCTCGCGATGCTCGCCGGTAAATATCCGAGCGACATCGCCGCCGAGCTGGACGCGCGCCTCACGTGGGATCGCGTGACGGACCTGCTCACGCCCGCGCGCGCGTCGCGCATGGTCGCGACCATCTCCGGCGGCACCATTCCCGATCGCGGCCTCTACACCGTCAACCTCGGCGACAAGACTCGGCTCGGTGAGCTGGACGAGGAGTTCGTGCACGAGTCCCGCGTCGGCGACGCCTTCCAGCTCGGCAGCTCGACATGGCGCATCGCGTCCATCGAGCACGATCGCGTGGTCGTCGTGCCCGCTCCAGGCGCGCCGGCGCGGATGCCCTTCTGGCACGGCGAGTTCATGGCGCGCTCCAATCACCTGTCGGCGCGCGTTGGCGTGCTGCGTCGAGCGCTGGATGGCGCGCGCTCGTTGGACGACCTTGCCGAGCTGCAAGCGCACTACAACGCCGACGAGCCCACCGTCCGCTCGCTGGTGGAGTACGTGCAGGCGCAACGCACGGCCACTGAGATCGTTCCGGACGACACGCATCTCGTGCTCGAGCATTTCCGCGACGAGGTGGGCTCTGTACGCGTGGTGCTGCACGCGCCGTTCGGCGGACGCGTGAACGCACCGTGGGGCATGGCGCTCGGTCGGCGCGTGAGCGAGCGGCTGGGAACGGAGATCCAGGTGCAGACCACCGACGACGGCCTCATGCTGCGCTTGCCCGATATGGGTGCGGCACCGCCACTCGACGCCATTCGCGCGCTGTCGGTGGAGGAAGGGGAGCGGCTGGTGCTGGAGGAAGTCGGGTCGTCGTCGTTGTTCGGCGCGCGCTTCCGCATGAATGCGGCGCGTGCGCTGCTGCTGCCGCGCGGCAACCCGCGTCGCCGCATGCCGCTCTGGTTGCAGCGGCTCAAGGCCGGCGACCTGCTCGCGGCCGTGGAGGAGTATCCGTCGTTCCCGATTCTCGTGGAGACGTATCGCGACGTCCTCCAGGACGCCTTCGACATGCCCGCGCTGCGCAACGTGCTCGCGCGCATCGCGTCGGGCGCGATCAGCATCCGCACGGTGGAGACGTCGATCCCGTCGCCCTTTGCGGCATCGCTCCAGTTCGGCTTCGTGATGGACAACATGTATGGCGACGACCGCCCCCGCGCCGAACAGCGCGCGGCGCTCCTGTCGCTGGATCGCGCGCTGCTCGACGAGTTGATGGGCGGCGAAGGCGCGGACGACACGACGCTCGCCATGCTCGACGAACTCCTCGCGCGTCGTCGCGGCACCGCATCCGGCCGACAAGCACGCGATGCTGACGAGCTGGCCTTGCTGCTCGACCGCGCTGGAGACCTCTCGCGCGCCGAGCTGGAAGCACGGGTCAGCCCGGCCGCGCAATGGGCCCGCGGCAACCCGCTCGACACGCTCCTCGGCAGCGGTCGCCTCATCGGCATAACGCTGCCAACGATGCACGGCGACGACGAGCGCTTCATCCTCATCGACGCCTATCCGCGCTACGTCGCGGCGTTCGGCGCCGAGCGTCTCGCGAGCGTGCGCGCTGGCGAGGCGCTGACCATGCGCTCTGCTGCGGACGTCGTGCCTGACGTCCTGCGCGACGCCGTGCTCACCGACCGTGCTGCCCGCCGCGAGATACTGGCGCACTGGATTTCGCTGGCCGGTCCCGTCTCGGTGGACGACGTCCGCGCGCGGTATGACTTTGACGAAGCGTGGGTGGAGCGCCGGCTGGAGGGTTGGGAGCGCAAGCGCGTGCTGGTGCGTGGCGTCTTCGGTGGCGATCGGAGTGTTGCGCGCTGGACGTCGCGCCGCCTGCTCGAGCAGGCGCGCCGCCGGGAGCTCGCACAGGCCAGGCGCCAGATCGAGGCGGTGCCCCTCCACGCATTCGCCCGCTACCTCCAGCGCTGGCAGCACCTCACTCCCGAATCTCGCCTCACCGGCACCGATGCCGCCGCACAGGCGCTCGCGCAGTTGTACGGGCTTGCTCGGCCGGCTGCGGGTTGGGAGCGCGACTACTTGCCATCGCGGGTGGAGGGCTACGACGCGGCCGAGTTGGGTCGGTTGGCGGCGAGCGGCGTTTTGGTGTGGGCTGCGTTGTCGAGTACCGATGCGGCGGGCGGGTTGGTGACGAAGGTTGGGCGTGTGCGGTTTTTCGAGCGCGGATCGGGACGCCTCTGGCTCGGGCCAGCGGTGGACGAGTCGGCCCTTGGGCCGGATGCGCGAGCGGTGCGCGACGTCCTGAAGCAACAAGGCGCATCGTTCACGGCGGACGTGTCGGCAGGCACGGGTTTGAGCACCCAGGCGACCAGGGAAGCGCTCCATGAGCTGGTGGCCGCGGGACTGGTCACGAACGACACGATGGACGCGTTGCGCGATGTCCTGCGGTGGAAGTCGCCGCCGCCGTTCAAGCGAGAGGCCGAGCCGGATCCGGCGCGTTGGCTGCCGGCCGACTTCAAGCGGAGCGACAACCGGCCGGTTGTGCAGCGTCGGATGAATTTGCGCCGTCTTCCGAAGTGGCGTCGGCCAGACCGTCCGGACGTCGCGACCGGTTCATGGAGCGGCCGCTGGGCGCTGGTGCACATGCCGGGGACGTTGGGGCCCGCGCGTGAGGTACAGGCGCTAGCTGCGGACATCGCGCGTCAATGGCTTCAGAGATACGGCTTGGTGTCGCGAGACTGGTGGAAAAAGGAGCGGCCGGCGGTAGGGTGGCGCGAGATCTATCATGAGCTCAAGCGGCTGGAATTCCGCGGCGACGTGCAGCGAGGCTACTTCGTGGCCGGGTTGGCGGGGGCGCAGTTCGCGTTGCCGGAAGCGGTTGAGATGCTGCGCGCCACGGGCGCGGATGCTGAGGGGGCGGTGGTAGCCATGGCGGCGTCGGATCCAGCGAATGTGTATTCGCTGCCGTTGACGCCCGGTACGGCGACCGATCCGTTGGGGCGCCCGCGTGGCGCGGGAGCCGTCCTGGCGACGAGTGGCGGCCGGATCATCCTGGCGGTGGAGGGGCGCGGCTCGCGGATTCGCGTGCGCGATGACGCCAGCTCGGACGAGGTGCGTGAAGCGGCGCAGGTGCTGGCCGAACGTCACGTGCGCCGTGATGGCATGGCGCGCCGTCGGGACCTCGTGGTCGATACCATCGACGGCCAGCGGGCAGCGGGCTCGCGCTGGGTGGAAGCGTTCATCGAAGCGGGCTACCGAGGCATGGGCACAGGGCTGCGCTACCTGGCAGGTAGCTGAGCCGAGCGCTGCCGCGCGTGCGCCGTCATAGTGGGGCCTCCCGTTTTCATTCGCCTCAACCGGTCTCGGGCATGCGCGCCCAATCCACCCCTTGTCGTCCCGAGCGAAGAGAGGGACCTGCTTTTTCAGGGTTCTTCACGGAATACCGGGAAACGCCGCGCGGAATTTGAGGAAGAAATAGGTGTCGTCGCGATACCCATACGCTTCAAGACTCTCATCTTGTTGTTGATCCCTTCGACGAGCGCCGTTTTTGTCGGGTGTCTGGGCAGAGGAGCCTGCTTTAATTCCGCGCACCGATCTCCTCCAGAGCAGCCTCGACACGCGCGGGACGCGCAATCGCGCGGTGTAGGATGTTCGACGGGCGGTCGATCACATCAATATGAATTGATATGCATGCGGGGTCAGAGTCGCGACGCTGACCCCGGACTCTGACCCCGGACTCTGGCCCCGGCCACCGACCCCCGACTCTGTCCCCGGACACTGACCCCGGAGTCAGACCACGGACACAGAC
>JANOIJ010000097.1:0-5523 GCA_031407575.1 Gemmatimonadaceae bacterium
GACGACGTGCAATTCAGCCCGCTGTCCATGGCGACGTTGTCCGAGGCCATCGCGCGCGTGATCGCGAACCCCGTAGGCGGCGTCTTCAACCTTGGGTCGAGCCGAGGGATGACCAAGGCGGACTTCGCGTTTGCGCTGGTGGAATCCGTCGGCCTGCCGACGACGCACATGCGGCGCGGGTCCGTGGACGACGCACCACGCGTCGCACGCCGGCCACACGACATGCGCATGTCGTCCGCCAAGTATTGCGACACCTTCGGCAGCGCCTCGCCGCCACTGATCGACGAGATTCACCGTGCCGCGACGGAGTATCGTGACCACGACGGTTGACGAGCTCGTGATCGCCGGGCGACGCATCTGCCAGCGCAGCATGCCGAGATAGCGGTGCCTCCACTCTCCATCGTCATCCCCGCCCACAACGAAGCCGCTGCCATTGCGCGCGTCGTGGTCGGCGCGCGCGCGCACGGCCACGTCATCGTGGTGGACGACGCCTCGGGGGACGACACCGCGCACATCGCGTCGGCAGCGGGAGCTGACATCGTGCAGCTGACGACCAATCGCGGCTACGATGGCGCACTCGAGGCGGGCATCGCGCGCGCGCGTGCGCTCGGGTGCGAGCGCTTCGTGACGATGGACGGCGACGGCCAGCACGACGTCGCGTTCATCCCCGTCCTCGACGAGAAGCTCGCTGCAGGCGCGGACGTGGTGGTCGGCCACCGCGACAGCTACGAGCGCGTCGGCGAGGTGGTGTTTGCGCTTGCCGGCAGCGTGCTCTGGGGCATCGACGACCCGCTCTGTGGGCTCAAGGGCTACCGCATGTCGGTGTACGATGCGCTGGGCCACTTCGACAGCTACAAGTCCATCGGCACCGAGCTCGCGATCTTTGCGGCGCGGCGCGGCTACAACGTAGTCAACGTGCGCATCGCGGTGCAGCCTCGTGATGGCGTGTCGCGCTTCGGTAGCGGGTGGCGCGCAAACGCGCGCCTGGTGCGAGCGCTGGCACTCGGCGCACTGCGAACGGCTCGTCGATAGCGGCGACTCACACGCCCACCGACTCTCCCAGCCGAGCCTCGTCGTGATGGGCGAGGAACCACGCGTACGTTCGCTCGACGCCGTCGCGCAGTGGTACGCTCGGTTGCCATCCCGACGACGCGAGCCGCGACGAATCGAGCAGCTTCCGCGGAGTGCCGTCCGGCTTGCTCGTGTCCCAGCGCAGCTCGCCCGCATACCCGATCACGTCGCGAACCAGCTCGGCCAGCTCCTTGATGGAGACGTCGGTGCCGTAGCCGACGTTCACGATCTGGTTCACCGCATCCGGTCCCCCCACCATCGCGCCATCCTCGCCAGGCTCGGCCCACACGTTCATGAGGTGCACCGACGCGTCGGCCATGTCGTCCACGTGGAGAAACTCGCGGCGCGGCGTGCCCGAGCCCCAACCCACCACCTCCGGCGTGCCGGCGAGCTTCGCGTCGTGGAAACGGCGGATCAACGCCGGCAACACATGACTGTCCACCCGGTCGAAGTTGTCGTGCTCGCCGAAGAGATTCGTCGGCATCGCGCTGATGTACCGCGTGCCGTGCTGGCGGTTGTAGCTCTGGCACATCACGATGCCCGCAATCTTGGCGACGGCATAGGCCTCGTTCGTGGGCTCCAACGCGCCGCCCAACAGCGACGCCTCGCGAATGGGCTGCTCCGCGAACTTCGGATAAATGCACGAGCTGCCGAGGAACAACAGCTTCTCCACGCCCGTCGCATGCGACGACGCGATGACGTTGATCTGCACGAGCAGGTTGTCATGGATGAAGTCCGCGGGATACGTGCTGTTCGCGTGGATGCCGCCCACCTTTGCCGCGGCGAGAAAGACGTGGCTGGGACGCTCGGCCTCGAAGAATGCGCGGACCGCAACGCCATCCAGCAGGTCGAGCTCCTGACGCGTGCGCAGCACCAGGTTGGTGAAGCCGAGCGCCTCGAGACGCCGCACGATGGCCGAGCCCACCAGTCCGCGGTGGCCCGCGACGAAGATGCGATCCGTCTGCTTCATCGCGCCGCTCCGGACGCGCGCTGCTTCGTGTCGCGCTCGATCTCCGCGGCTTCGCTGTCAGCCTTCACCATCATCGTCACGAGCTCGGTGAAGCCCACGGTACACTTCCATCCCAACTCGCGATTGGCCTTGGAGGCATCGCCGAGGAGGAGATCGACCTCGGACGGGCGGTTGTACCGGGGATCGTGCTCGACGTACTGTTTCCAGTCGAGCCCCGCCTGGCCGAACGCCGCCTCGACGAACTCCTTCACCGTGTGCGTCTCGCCGGTGGCGATGACGTAATCATCCGCGGTGGGCGTTTGGAGCATGCGCCACATTGCGTCCACGTAATCGCCGGCAAAGCCCCAGTCGCGCTTCGATTCGAGGTTGCCCAGGAAGAGCTTGTCCTGGAGTCCCACGCGGATGCGGCCGACCGCGCGCGTGATCTTGCGCGTCACGAACGTTTCGCCGCGACGTGGGCTCTCGTGGTTGAACAGGATGCCGTTCGCGACGAAGATGTTGTACGCCTCGCGATAGTTCACGGCATACCAGTGCGCCGCCACCTTGCTCACCGCATACGGGCTGCGGGGATAGAACGGCGTCGCCTCGGACTGCGGTGCCGGCGCGGCCCCGAACATCTCGGAGCTGCCGGCCTGGTAGATCCTGATCTGGCGACCCTTGGTCTGCTCATAGTCGCGCACTGCCTCGAGCACGCGGAGCGTACCCACCGCGACGACGTCGGCCGTGTACTCCGGCTCGTCGAACGACACGCGCACATGGCTCTGTGCCGCCAGGTGGTAGAGCTCGTCTGGCGCGATCGAGTGGATGAGGCGGCGGAGTCCGCCACCATCGCTGAGGTCGCCGTAATGCAGGAACAGCCGTACGCCACGCTCGTGGGGATCGGCGTACAGGTGGTCGAGGCGGGCGGTATTGAAGGAGGACGAACGGCGGATGATGCCGTGCACTTCATATCCCTTTTCGAGCAACAGCTCGGTCAGGTACGAGCCGTCCTGGCCAGTGATCCCGGTGATGAGCGCGCGGGGCATGAGCGGGGGTCGTGGGTGAAGCACCGCGTGAAAAGCGCGGTCCGGCGTACAAGGTAAGAGGCGAGACCAGCGCTGACTATGGAGCGCGATGGTGTCGGCGCGACCCGACAGGAGCGCGCAGCCGCGACCCAGGGAACTTGCCTTCGCTGCCCGCGACTGATACTGGCGACCGGGGACTGGCGACTGGTGACTGACCGTGGACGGCGCACGCGCTCAGTATCCAGTCGCCGGTCGCCAGTCGCCAGTTTCAGTAAACGCGCTGCTTACGCCGCCAGGGCGTCCGCGTCGAGCACGTCGCGCACGCGGACGAGCAACCCGCGCGCCGTGAACGGCTTCTGGAGGAACGCGGTGCTCGGATCCAGTTCGCCGCGGCTGCTGATGTCGCCGTCCGTGTAGCCGGACACGAACAACACGCGCAGCGATGCATCGCGCGCCACGAGCGCGTCCGCCAGTTGCTTGCCGCCCATCACCGGCATCACGACATCCGTGAGCAGCAGGTGAATCGCGCCCTGGTGCTGCGACGCGACGGACAGCGCGTCCCGCCCGTTGCGCGCCTCGATCACCGTGTAGCCATGTCGCTCGAGGATGCGCGCGGCCAGCGCGCGCACGCCTTCCTCATCCTCCACCAGCAACACCGTCTCCTCGCCTCTCGGCGCGAGAATGGTCTGCGTCCCGGAGCCCATCGCATCGGCGGGCTCGTCGTGCTGCGGGATGTAGACCGTGAACATGGTGCCCTTGCCCGGCGCGCTCTCCACGTCGATGCTGCCCTTCAGGCTCTGCACGATGGCGTACACCGTCGAGAGGCCGAGTCCCGTGCCCTTGCCCGCTTCCTTGGTGGTGAAGAACGGCTCGAAGATCCGCGCGCGCGTCGTGGCATCCATACCCGTGCCCGTATCGCTCACACAGAGCCGCACATAGCGCCCGGGCGCGAGCCCCGTTGCCGCGCCATCGAGCGTGACACTCGTGGTGCGCACGGCGATGGTGCCGCCGTTGGGCATCGCATCGCTCGCATTCACCACGAGGTTGAGCATCACCTGCTCGAGCTCCGATGGATCCGCGCGCACGCTGCCCAACCGCGCGAGCGGCTCCCAGTCGATGTGAACGTCTTCGCGAATGATCCGCCGCAGCATGCGCTCCAGGTCCGTCAGCACCGCGTTGAGGTCGAGCGAGCGCGGCTGACGAATCTGCCGGCGGCTGAACGCCAGGAGCTGCGACGTGAGGGCGCCGGCGCGCGTCGCGGCCTTCCGGATTTCGCGCACGTCGTCACGACGCGGATCGTTGCGATCGATGTCGGCGAGCAGGAACTCCGCGTAGCCGTTGATCGCGGTGAGCAGGTTGTTGAAGTCGTGCGCGATGCCGCCGGCCAGGCGTCCGACCGCCTCCATCTTCTGCGACTGTCGGAGTTGCTCCTCGCTGAGGACCAGCGCCTCCTGCGCGCGCTCGCGCTCCTTCACCTCGTTCTCCAGCCGCCGATTCGATTCCGCCAGCGCACGCGCACGGAGGTCGGCGGTCTGGTACAGGCGTGTCATGCCCGCCACCACCAGCGCGAACAGCACGCCGACAACAATCACCGTTTCCGGCAGGCGCGAGTTGTGCGCGGCGAGTTCGGCGGTCGTTGGCCACGCGCGCAGCGTCCATCCGCGATTCGCGTTGCCAAGCCATGCGGTCTCGCCCCACTCGGCTTCAAGCGCCGGCGGGCCGCTGCGGCGCGAATACAGCTCGCGGCCGCCGGCGTACACTGCCACCGAATAGCCCGTGGCGCCCGAGAGGTCGAGCGTCTGCTGGAGGATGGCCGGCACGCTGGTCTCAACGACCACTGCGCCCGCCCCGCGCGGTGTGGGCGCAGCGGACACGATCACCGGCACGCTGGACGCGCCGTGCACCGGTTCGCTGGTGGCCACCTGCCCAGTCGTGCGCGCCGACTGTGCCATCGCCGCGCGTGCCGCATCCACACTCGGCTCCGATACACCGCTTCCGCCGCGCTCGTCGGGAAACGCCGTGACCACGCGGCCCAGCGAATCCACCCATGATACTGAGCGAAACGCGCCCGTCTCGATGGCCCGCAGCGCGAGGATCTCCCAGACGTCGCGCGACTGCTCGTCGCCGCGCGACAACATCGACAGCTGTACCAGCTCCTTCATCCGCTCACCGAGCCGGCTCGTGGTGAGCGCGGCCAGCGCATTCGCCTTTGCGGAGGCGGCCAACCGCAGGTCGGCGCCCTCGTTGCGATACAGCGTCATGGCCAGAGCGGCCGTGAGCGCGAGCACGGCGCCCCCTGCCAGGTGCGGAAGCGCACGATTCCGCCGCGCACGGGACACGACTGTCCGCCACGTGCTCATCGGCCCGCCGTCGTGCGGCCAGCACGCGTGAGCAGGCTCTGGGCTTCCGAAAGGTCATGGACGAGCGCAGGTTCCGGCGCGCGCATGCTTACGTACTGGCGCAGCGCGGACGTCGAGC
>JANOIJ010000024.1:0-9149 GCA_031407575.1 Gemmatimonadaceae bacterium
CCGCGTCCGTCGCGACCAGCGTGATCGTGTTCAATCCTTCCGACAACGCAATCGTCGACGAGTAGCTGCGATCGGCGGCGATCGTCAGCGCCACACCATTCAGCGTCGCCGTCACCACCGACGCATCCGTGATCGTCCCGCTCACCGTGAGCGTCACGACCTTCACCAACACCTGATCACTCGGACTCGCCACCGACACCACCGGCGCCTCGTTGTCGCGCGTCAACATCCGCGTGACCGTCGTCTGGTTCCCCGCCGCATCGCGCGCCACGAACGTGAGCGTGTTCGCGCCCGCCGTCACGGCGACGCTTCCGCTAAACCCGCCATCCGCCGCAATCACGAACGCCGACCCATTCACCGTGAGCGTCGACGTCGTGAGGTCATTCACCGAGCCGCTCACCGCCACCGTCGTCGCCTGCGTCACCGCCCCCGAATCCGGCGACTGCACCGTGATCACCGGCGCCGTCGCATCGCGCGTCACCGTGCGCGTCGCCGTCGTCGTGTTCCCCGCTGCGTCCGTCGCCACCAGCGTGATGGACGCGGCTCCGTCCGCCGCGAGCGGCAGCGTGGTCGCATACACCTTGGTCGTTCCATTCACGGCGACGCTCGCGCCATTCACCGTCAGCGATGTCGCCGTCGCATCGGTGATCGTGCCCGTCACGCCAATTGTGCCTTCCTTCGTGACCGCCGAATCCACCGGCGCGCTCCAGCCGAGCGCGGGCGCCTGCGTATCGCGCACCACCTGCCGCGTCGCCGTCACGCTCAGTCCCGCGGCGTTCGTCGCCACCACCGTCACGGTGTTCGCGCCTTCATTGATGGCGACGTCCGCCGTAAACGCGCCGTTAGCGCCCATCGTCGCCGCGGTGCCATTGACCGTGACACTCACGGCCGAGCTTGCGATGGCTGTGCCCATCACGTGCGCGACCAACTCCTTCGTCACCAGCCCTTCCGCCGGACCCGTGACGGTCAGCGTCGGCGGCGTCGCATCCACCGTGATCTGGCGGACGACGCTCGTGTTGTTCCCCGCCGCGTCCGTCGCTGTGATCGTGATGAAGTTCATCCCGCTCGCCAGCGTCACCTGCTGCGAGAACGTCCCCACGCTCTTAGAGTGGGGGGGCCACTGGAAAGCCGTTTGGAACGCAAAGTGGCCCCCACGCCGTAGCGCAGAGGCCGCTTTAAACATTGTCCACTATCAGTGACTTATCAGAGCGGGCGACCGAACTCGAACCGGCGACGTCCAGCTTGGGAAGCTGACAGACGCTAACGGGATCGTTGCGCAACACACCAATCTTTAGCGATATACGTCCAGCCTCTTTCACTGAAGCGCTAAGCATTTGGCGCATATTCAAGCGTCAACGGTGACCACCACTAGCGGCCATCGCGGCCCAACCTCTATCGACCCCTTGCCTTACCGCACATTGGTCACGACATATTCGCTACGCGCCCTTCGGAGGAGTCATTGTACCTCGGACGTCTGGGAGTATCGCTTGCTTGCGACGTCGATATACTCTTTCCATCGCAGGTACATTCGCTCTTCGTTCGCCTGACGACTGCCGAGATCTGGACCAATCATTGGCATGTAGCGAACAAAGGGCTCCATTTCACGAGGGTAGTCGAAAGCTGTGTAGATTTCTTCGACCAATGCCAGCGGGTCAGTTACCGAATCGCGGCTCGCTAACAACCACGCGAGGACGAGATAGAGCCACTTCGCGCGCACGCTCTCGCTTGAGGGCGCTCGCTCCCCACTGACAAGTTGCCTCAGTAGGTAAGCAATGGACTCATTCGGGGAGAGGCCCGCCAATTCGATTTCCTGCGCGGAAGCAGAATCGGATTCACTCATTCGCTCCTTCGCTTTTTCGATGGCAACATTCGGTGCGATCAGCTGATGCTCCAAACCGTATGCGATATCGGCCCAGAGGAGGCGGACCCGGGGTCGTATGAACTCGAAGGGTATTTTCGTGGCAATCATGAGCCGCTGTTGGTTAGAAGCTTGCAAACAAGCGCGTGTGTAGCGCTCGCCTCGCCAGCCGCATTTTTGTCTCTATCATGGTCTTTGATTGGGTTTGCCCGTGATCTTTCCACCCCGAATGAACCGCTGATGTGACACCTGTCCACTACCAGGCTCCAAAATGTACTCGAAGATCCCCACCTGACCGTTCATCTCGCCTTTGACCTGAAGCAGTCGTCGGCTTACACCGTCTCCTCCTTTGAACACGAAGGACGATCCTGCTCCGAGCTCTCGGCTAGTAAGATAGCTCGCAGCTCGATGCTGAGCGTCACTCGACAGTCCGCTTCCAACGCGTTCGGCGTTCGTGATTCGGGTGGCTAGTCTCCTAACTGCCGCTCTGCCGGCTGCTTTTACAACGGCCCCCGCTCCGAAGTCCGCTAGAATCTCGAAAGGGTCGATGAGCGGGCGTTCCAGCGCCGGCTCGTCTGCGTGGTGGTCTGCGTACCTGGGTGGCGTCGCCCCGCCGTCCTTACCGTCGCCGCCACCTTGGTTCGGGCATGGTTTGAGTCCAGATGGATCATAGAAATTGACGGGATCGTTGCTTACGTACGAGTACCGATTCCTCCCGCCTGAAACCCCAATCGGATCCGCCTCCAGCCACCGTCCCGTTCTCGCATCATAGTTGCGCTCGCCGAAGTGCACGGTACGGCCGTCCAAGTCCGCCAGTCCGCCCGCGTACGTGAATGGGTGGAGACTGGGATTCGTGTTGCGAGTGACATTACCTGTGGCATCGTAGTCGATCTCCTGCATGACCGCTCCCGTCGCGACATCGATCGCCTGCCGGACGCTGCCCAGTTGATCCCGCAGTAGATAGATCGTCCTTCCGGCCTGGAGCATGTAGTCTGGCGCCAATGCGCCGGACACATACACGAATTCGCTCCGCACTGCCCCGCTTGCGGTCAGTTCTGCCGTCGGCGAAGATGAGTTTCCATAGAGGAAGCCGCGGATCACGTTTCCGTTGCGAAGCTCGTGCACGCGTCTCCCTAGCGCATCGAGCTTGTATGACAGCACACCATTCAGGTTGCTCGCAATCGAGATCAGGCGACCTGCATCGTCGTACGCGTACATCAGCGAGTCGGTTGTCGTCACTTCTGTGCGGCGGGCGCCAGCGGAATCGTGCGAGATCGCCCGTCCGTCGAACGAGAGGATGCGGTCGTCGCTTGCATACGTGGCTGCGACCGTTCCCATGCTCGTCGTGCTCGAGAGCCGGTTCCCGGCGAGGTCGTACGAGAAGTGGTGTGTCACCGACCCGTCCCGCAGCACTTCATAGAGCCGGTCGAGTGTGTCGTAGCGGTACCCGGTGGTGAACGCTCCGGCACTCGACGAGTCGGCCATTGCGGTCACTCGGCCGATCGAGTCGCGCACAAGCGATTGCACACTATGCACGCTGCCGGCAACTCGAAGTTCGACGCGCTTGAGATCGCCATGCGCGTCGTACATCCTCGAGGTCGCCAGCAGGCCGATCGAGTCGCGAGTAATGGCACCGGTGATTGCATCGCGCGTCAGGCCGAGCTGCCCGCCGTGCGTTACCAGCCCATCGGAGTCGAACTGATAGTCGGTCGCCGCGCGACCAGTGATGCGCACCATGCGGACTTGCACATCGTTCGTGTACAGGTACTCCACGCCCCCCGTGACCAGGCCGGACGAGTTGACAAACGTTGGCAGCCGCCCGTCATAGAGGATCGAGTAACTGTGTCCACTGCTCCCCGCAATTGTTGCGGGCAAGCTGTTCGCGGGATCGTAGGTGATATTCGCCCAGGTACTCGCGCTGCCTGCCGATGTCAGTCGTCCTTCGTGATCGTAAAGGAGACTGAGCGTCTGACGTCCCGGACGACCAATGGTACGGAGGTTCCCGGCACCGTCGTACGTGTACCGCCCGAGCTCCAAGCTGCTGCTGACTAGGGAATCCGCGACGAGCTGGTCATGCGCGTCGTACGTGAAGCCGTAGCTCCGCCCACCAAGAAGGTTCGCGCGCGTCTGATTGCCCTTCGCGTCGTACGTGAACGTCTCCGACAGCGAGCCTGGAAGTCCGAGCATCAGCAACTGGCCGAGCGTATCCCGCGTGAACGTGAACGCCGTGCCGTCTGCACGACGCATGCGGCTCGGGTGGCCGAGCGCACTCCATTGCACCGAATCGATCCGGGCGCCCTGGACGCTGCTCAACACCTGGCCGGCGGAGTCGTACGAGAAAGTTCGCGCAAGCGGGGACCACGTCTGCTCCGACAGTGGATTGCCGCGTAGATCGAACACTGTGCTGGTTCGTCGTCCCAGCGGTGAGCGGCCGATCGCCGTCCGCGCTACGAGATCGAGGGAGTCGAGGTAGAGCTTGCCATTCACGCGGGTGCTGTCGAGGATCAGCCCCCCAGCACTCAGGAGGTTCGAGGAACCGCCGATCTTCGTGCGCGAGCGCGCAATAGCGCCGTTAATGCCGTTTCCGACGCGGTACGTTGAGGTCTTCGCGTACGATACCGGCCATCCGATGCGCGGATCGGCAACCAGCGAATCGCTTGCGGAGCCGCCTGCGAACCGCGTCGTACGGAGACCGTTCGTGAGGAACTGCGCCGAGTCAGGCCGCTGACCGGCCAACGTGGTTGTTTGCGTCACGGTCTGATCCGGCGACAACTCGACGCTGTACGACGTGACCTCACCCGCTGCATTGGTATGCGTGAGCGTCTTCTTCGTTGCTGTGACAATTGATGCAATGGACTGCGTGCCGAGTGTGTCGGTATCGGTGGTGAGCAGCCCCAGCGAATCGTACGCGAAACGATTGACGAAACCGCGCGAACTAACCACCGTGGTAAGAAGCCCTAGCGAATCGTGCTGAGGCACCATCACGTATCCGTTCGGCCCTGCCAGGCGATTGGCGTACCCGTTCGCGTCGACCTGCACGGTCGTCCGCACTCCGCGCGGCGAAACGATGTCCGTTGCCGCGCCGGTCGTCGTGATGCTCGTGATCAGCCCGTACGCATCCGTGATCGATATCAGCGCACCTGTCGCGTCATACTGGAACGTGTAGGTGTCGTTCAGCGTGATCGCGTCCTTTGTACTCTTGTGCCGTCCGTCGATTCCAAAGACGTAAAACTCACTCCCATCGCTCGACGGAATGATGGATTGGCCGAGCGTCAGTCCGGGTAGGGCGGGGGCGACGCGAAGGATTCGTGATCCGGCGGACAGATAGAGACTGCCGTCGAGCGCCATCACAGCGCGATAGGTCGAGATCGGCGCGGCCGTCGCCAGCTCGCCATCCTTCAGCGCTCGGCCTTGGCCGCCCGTGCCAGCAATCGTCCGAATGAATCCTTCGGGGCTAATCAGTCGCACGATCTGGCTCTGGCCACCGTTTTCCACGACGAGGAGTGAGCCGTTCGGCGTCACGTTGAGCGACGTCACCGAGTTCACGCGTGCCTTGATCGCGGGACCATTATTGAACGAAATGCTGGAGCCCGGCCCACCGGTCACGAGAGCCGCTTCGCCGTCCGGTCCGATCCGGATGATTGTGGACCCAGTGGCGACGTACATGCTGCCGTCCGGTCCAATGGCGAACCCGGAGACGCTACACAGCGTGAGCAGCCTGGCGGGACCAGTCAGCACGGGAGCACCACAGTTCGGTGCGAGTGCGCCGGCGGAGCGATAGAACCGTCCGTTGTGGGCAAGCTGCCAGATCACGCCATTGATCAGCAAATACAGCGTGCCATCTGGCGCCACCGCGCGCAGGTTGTACTCGGGCATGAACACACGCACGGAATCCGCACGTACCCCATCCGCGAAGCTCGCGAGCCCGCCGCCCGCGACGACGGTCACTGCGCCATTCGGTGCGATGCGGTATTCACGCTCGCCTGTTGTTCCGAAATAGAGGCTCCCGTCCGGCCCTGCCGCGACGCCGAACATGGCCACGCCTGTGACAGTGGGAATCGTGGAGATCACTCCCAGCGAATCCACGCGACGCAGCCGGACCTGATCGGTAAAGACGATGGAGCCATCTGGGAGCGCAACGATCCGTTCGGCCTCGCGCATCTGGGCCAGGTTCGCGGGCCCACCGTCGCCCGAGTATCCGGAGACGCCTGTCCCGATGGCCGAGCGCGCAACGGTACCGATCGGCTTCGCGGCGACCGTCGTCCCGTCGCCCTTGTACAGGATCTTGCTGCTCGGATCGTAGACGTGATGTGCGTCGATCGTCCACCCGCCAAGCCCTTCGCCGCGCGCATCCCAGGCACCCACGTTGGTTTCATACCTCCGCGACACGGGCGCGGGGTCGCCTTTGCCTGCTGGCGCGTTCATGAGCTGCCGGTCGGGTCGGAACCTGCGTGTTGTTGCCGTTCGCGGCGCGGCGCTGGCCGGCGTTGCAAGGCTCGGCGCGGGCGCGCTCGTTCGCGTTACAGAGTTGGGAGTTCCGCCGAAGACGTTGAAGTCGTCGAACGGCAGGAAAATACCTTCATACCAATAGTCGACGGTGACCGTCGCCTTCTGCGGACCGCTCAGGCGCCGGCCGTAGGCATCGAGCCCATCCCACGTGTACACGTAGTTCAGATTGGGCTGCGTGGGAAAGCGCCGGGTAAGCGATCGGCCCCCGACGCGGATCGTCATGCTGATCGACAGCAGCCCCGGCGGGAGCGTGTCGTTGCTGAGCGGCACATCGATGGTGCGCGCCGCGGCGAATCCCGGAGTCCGGTCCGTCGAGTAATGCAGCCCAAATGGGGTATTGGTGATCGCAAAGGACTCCCCAAGCACCTGGGATTGGACGGAGATCTCACATCCGCATTTCACGTCGCTGTGCTTCTCATCTGGCTCGGGGGCCGTCGGATCGTCCAGCTGCCGGTTAGTCGGGAGCGGGGGCGGAAGTGACCCGGGTGTGGCTTGATACGACAGGTTGAAGTCCCGACTTGAGAAGTGGCTAAGATTGATACGCCACAGCGATACCTCGGGCTGATACAGTCGCGCCAGCTGCACCAGCTCGAGGGAGTCAATGCCGAGTGCCACCAAGGTATGCGTCGCTGACTCGTTACCGGAGCCCGTGACATCGACGGTGGCCATGCCACCGGTGGTCGAGAGCACCTTGATGACTCGCCCATTCGGCGACGGCCTCCAGATGTTGGCGACGACGTCGTAGTACCCCGACGGCATGGCTGATCCCACCGGAAACTCGAGGAAGTTCTCGGTATAGGATGTGACGGGCTTTGAGAAGAGCACGTCTGTCGCACCAACCGCCATCGCCTCGTCGGCCGAGAATTCAGCGGCGTACGTGTAGCCAGTGTTCGCTGCCATCGTCGCAGGCATTGCCGCAGGTCCGAGCGCCCCTGTCGTGAATTCCGTCGCGCGAACGGTGATCCCGTTGGAGAGCGCCTGCATCGTTCCGTTCGGGAGCACCATGGTCGCCTGTGTTCCTTGGCGGAACAGGAGCGTGGCACGTCGAGTTCCCCGACTATCCTGCGACACACTCCCCTGCGCCACTTCGATCGGCGCCGCGAACGCGATGTGGGTGGCGATGGTGTCCAGCGTCGAGAGCACCACGTCCTCGAGTGGACTAAACTCGTTCCACTTCGTCGGAACGCTCCGCGTGACGGAGAGATATCCCTGCTTGGCGTACGTCATGACGAGCATTCCACCGCCTGCGACCGCCATGTCGTACAAGCCGTTCGCGCGGGAGGTCGTCGTACCCAACTCCGGATGTCCGGCAATGCGAATCGTTGCGCCACTCAACGGTTGGTTGTTGCGCGTGAGCAAGCGTCCACGAATGACGGCTGCGCGGGTCTGCGGAATCGCACCAGCGGCGACGCCCGTCTGAATGGCGTTCGGCCCCGTGTACAGAAACGCGGTACTGCCACCGACCGTCGACACGAGGCCCGCCGCCGGTGCTGGGGCGCCAATGCTTCGGTCGATCGGTACCAGCTCCGTGAATCCGTTCACCGTCTGCGGTGGCGGGACGTCCCGAATGACATTCCGCGTCACGGTCGTGCTGTTGCCCGCCGAGTCTGTGGCGATCACCGTGATCGCGTTGGCGCCCGTGACCAGTGCGACGGACGCCGAGAATGCGCCGCCGCTGCTTGGCACGGTGGCTGCGCTGTTCACGGTGACATGCACCGCCGACTGGTCTGCCGCCGTCCCGCTCACGATGATGCTGGAATCCGGCACCGTCGTTCCATCCGCAGGCGAACTCACCGTCAACACGGGCGCCGTCGTATCCAGCGTCACTGAGCGCGTGACTGTCGTTGCGTTGCCCGCCGCGTCCGTCGCCACGAGCGTGATCGTGTTCAAGCCTTCGGACAACGCAATCGTCGACTGGTAGCTGCGATCCGCCGCGATCGTCAGCGCCACACCATTCAACGTCGCCGTCACCACCGACGCATCCGTGATCGTCCCGCTTACAGTCAGCGTGACGACCTTCACCAACACCTGATCACTTGGGCTGGCCACCTGCACCACCGGCGCATCGTTGTCGCGCGTCAGCGTCCGCGTCACCGTCGTCTCATTCCCCGCCGCATCGCGCGCCACGAACGTCAGCGTGTTCGCGCCCGCCGTCACGGCGACCGTCCCGCTAAACCCGCCATCCGCCGCAATCACGAACGTCGTGCCGTTCACCGTGAGCGTCGACGTCGTGAGGTCACTCACCGAGCCACCCACGACTACTGTCGCCGCCTGCGTCACCGCGCCCGAATCCGGCGACTGCACCGTGATCACCGGCGCCGTCGCATCGCGTGTCACCGTGCGCGTCGCGGTGGTCGTGTTCCCCGCCGCGTCCGTCGCGACGAGCGTGATCGACGCCGCGCCATCAGTCGCGAGTGGCAGCGTGCTCGTGTACGCCTTGGTCGTTCCATCCACCGCGACGCTCACGCCATTCACCGTGAGCGACGTCGCCGTCGCATCGGTGATCGTGCCCGCCACGCCAATTGTGCCTTCCTTCGTGACCGCCGAATCCACCGGCGCAGTCCAACCCAGCGCGGGCGCCTGCGTATCGCGCACCACCTGCCGCGTCGCCGTCACGCTCAGGCCCGCCGCGTTCGTCGCCACTACCGTTACGGTGTTCGCGCCTTCCGTGATCGCGACGTCCGTCGTAAACGCGCCACCCGCGCCGAGCGTCGCCGGCACACCGTTCACCGTGAGTGTGACGGCCGAGCTCGCGATCGCCGTGCCCATCACGTGCGCGACC
>JANOIJ010000146.1:0-18438 GCA_031407575.1 Gemmatimonadaceae bacterium
AGGCGCGGGCGATCATCAAGACGGCGAAGCCCATTTACTGGCTGACCAGCGGAATGCATAGCCCGGAACTGGGCGGGCCGGAGATGCTGATGGAACTCGCGTACCGCCTCGCGGTGGAAGAGACGCCATTCATCCAGGCCATTCGCAACAACGTCATCACGTTCATCACGCCGGTGCTCGAGGTGGACGGCCGCGAGAAGGTCGTGGACACGTACTACTTCAACAAGAAGCGGCCGACTGGTGAGGCGCGGCTCCCAGTGATGTACTGGGGCAAGTACGTCCAGCACGACAACAATCGCGACGGGATGGGCCAGTTCCTCGCGCTCACGAAAGAGACGACGAAAACCTTCCTCGAATGGACGCCGCAGGTGCTGCACGACCTGCACGAGGCTGCCTCCTACCTGTACTCGAGCACCGGCACGGGCCCCTACAACGAGTCGATCGACGCCATCACGATCAACGAGTGGTGGGTGATGGCGCAGAACGACGTCCTCGAGCTGACCAAGCGCGGCGTGCCGGGCGTCTGGACATACGGGTTCTATGACGGATGGGTGCCGAACTACATGTTCTTCATTGCGCACGCGCACAATGCCGTGGGGCGCTTCTACGAGGTCCAGAGTTACGGGCCGGAGAACAACGCGAACCTCGTGGTCGGCGCCACGTCGACGAGCCGCGAGTGGTTCCGTCCCAACCCGCCGCTGCCGTCCATCAAGTGGGGCCCGCGCAACAACACCAACATCCAGCAGTCGGGCGTCCTGATCTCGCTCAAGCAGGTGGCAGATCTCAGGGAGACCTTCCTCGAGAACTACTGGCTCAAGAACAAGCGCTCCGTGGACAAGGGCAAGAACGGACCGGTGTACGGCTGGGTCATTCCCGCTGGACAGCATCGCAAGGCCAACGCAGCGGAGGCCATCAACGACCTCCGCCGGCAGGGACTGGAGATTCACACCGCGGCGTCCGGCTTCAAGGCGGGCACGATGGACGTGAAGGCCGGCGACTACGTCGTTCGCGCAGACCAGCCCTACCGCACGCTCGCCGACATGTACTTCTCGCTCCAGAACTATCCGGTCGCGAACCCGTCACCCTATGACGACACGGGCTGGACGTTCCAGCTGATGCGCAACCTCGTCATCACGCCCATTACCGATAGGGGAATCCTCGGCCAGCAGATGGCGATGGTCACCGCCGACGTACGCGCCGCTGGTGGTATCGAGGGATCGGGCAACGTGGTGATCGTGGACAACACGGCGGACAACAACCTGATGACGTTCCGCTTCAAGAACGCGTCGGTGAAGATGCAGGCAGCCGAGGAGGACTTCGATGCCGCGGGACGTCGGTTCCGTGCGGGGGCGTTCATCATTGCCAACGCGGACCGCAGCAAGCTCGAGCCGCAGCTCAAGGATCTCGGGTTGTCGGCGTGGGCGGTGTCATCCGCGCCAGCGGTCAAGTCGCACGACCTGGACATCCCGCGCATCGGATACATCCACAGCTGGACGCGCACGCAGGACGAAGGCTGGGTTCGTGCCGCGTTCGACACCTACGGCGTGCCGTACAGCTACTTCGCAGACCAGAAGCTTCGTGAAGGCAACCTGCGCGCCAAGTACGACGTGATCATCTACCCGCACGTCGGCGGCACGGCGCAGACCCAGGTGGCCGGCATGGCGAAGACGGGGATGCTCCCCCTGCCCTACCGAAAGACGGATGCGACGCCGAACCTGGGCTACATGGACCAGAGCGACGACATTCGTGGCGGCATGGGGATCGAAGGGCTGATGAACCTCTACAAGTTCGTGGAGGAGGGTGGCACGCTGATCACCGAAGGCTCCACGACGACGATCTTTCCCGAGTACAACCTGACGAGCGGCATCAGCATCGAAACGCCGACGGAGTTGTTCGCGCGTGGCTCGCTCTTGCGCGGCATCATCGCCGACAAGAAGAGCCCGATCGTGTATGGGTATGAGGGCACGCAACTGCCAGTGTACTTCAACCAGGCACCGGTGATCAACGCGGGCGGCACACCGGCCATCGCGCTTGGTGGTGGTCGCGGTGCTCCGGGCCTGAGCCAGAACGTCACGCCGAACGTGACACCCATTCGCCTATCGCCGTGGGATTCTACGTCGGCGGCGGTGCAAGCCATCGTGAATCCGCCACGCGGCGCTGGTGGACGTGGCGGCGGTGGAGGTGGTGGTGGGTTCGGCGGATTCGGTGCCGCGGCCGATACGCCGCGGCCACGCGTCGTCATGCAGTTCCCTGCGGACCCGAACGACATGCTCCTCTCGGGCACGTTGAACGGCGGCCAGGCGCTGGCCAATCGCGCGCAGCTGGTGGACGCGACGATCGGCAAGGGACACGTGGTGATGTTCGGCATCCGCCCGTTCTGGCGCTGGCAGACGCAGGGCAGCTACATGCTCGGCTTCAACGCGATCATGAACTGGAATGATCTGGATGCCGGCAAGGCACCTCCTGCTGCGCCGCGTCCGCTGCCCTGAGCAGCGTTTGGCGGAAACGACAACGGCGTCCCGAGCGGGACGCCGTTGTTGTTTCATTGAACAGCAAGCAAAACGGATCTGGACGGATCATACGGGAACTGCCGGATGGAAACAGACGCCATCGCACTCTGACCAGCGGGCTCTAAAGCAGGGGACTCCTTATCGGCAATGGCTTGAATCCGGCAGTTTCCGTTGCTTCCGTCCAGATCCGATTCCCTGCTGTTCAACTACACAAGTGCAGATCCTTCGCTGCGCTCAGGATGACAAGGCTTATGGGAATCCAGGCCCGGACTGCTGTTGCTGCTGCTCCGGCTGGCGAATCCTTGGCGTCTGGCCATACGTGTACTGGTACGTCAGGAACACGCCGCGCACGCCAGCGGTGCGCTCCGTGAGCTGCACGACATTGTCGTCGCCCACCTTGATGCGGAACCTGTTGGTGCTGAACGGATCGAGTACGCGCAGCGTCACCGACGAATTGTCGCCGTCGATCTTCTTGCGCAGCGAGAAGTTGATGTTCTGCACCGGCGCAAACTCACCGCGCTCGATCTTCAGTCCGGCGCGATACTGGTAGGCCGCCTGGAAGATCAGCGTCGGAGTGATTGCCGTGCTTCCGTTCACGCGTGCGGCCCAGGTCACGGCATTGGAGCTCAGCGTGGACAGCGATCCGCCATCTGTGACCACCTTGAAGACATTCAATCCGGCGAGTCCGTTCAGCTTCGGTCCAAGGCGCAGCGAGCCGTTGACGTCCGTACCAAACGAGTTGCTCGTCGCGAGGTTGCTGAAGCTGATCGACGTGACTTCGCGTCCGTCGACGTGATCCGCCGTGTTGATGATCACGCGGATGACGTTCGACGTGCGACGATAGAACGGAGACAATTGCAGTGACCCCTTTGAGCCGCTCCGATTCAGTCCCAGCTCGATGGCGTCCGTGTACTCCGGATTGAGCTGCGCGTTACCGATGAAGACGTTCTGCGGATCGAAGAACGATGGGAACGGGTTGAGCTCCTGCGTCCCTGGCCGGCGGATGCGGCGCGAGTAGCTCAGCCGCGCCTGCATGGCATCGCTCACGTTGTACGACACCACGCCACTGGGAAACACGCTGGCATACCGGTACGGATAGCTCTGCCCCGAGCTCGTGAGCGTAAAGTCGCGGCTTGCCTGCTCTGCACGCAGCCCTGCCTGGAGGTCCACCTTGCCCACACCCTGACTGAGGACGGCGTACGCGGCGTGGACCGTCTCGTTGAATGCCAGACCGTTGCTGAGGCTGCTCCGCAGCCACGACCCCGTGCCGAGCGAATCCTTGGTGACATCGTAGTCGCGGTCGAGCCAGCGGACGTTGGCCTTGTAACCCGTCTCCAGCTTGGTGCGCGCCGCGAGCGTGCGCATGTAGTCCGCCTGTGCCGTGAGTTGGCGCGTCACCGCGTCGGTCACGTCGCGCTCACCCTCCACACGGCTGATCGCGCTCGACGTCGCCGGGCTCTGGCGCCATAGCGTCGTGTTCTCCTCGTCATGCGAGCGGTTGTAGCGCACCTCGCTCGAGAGCTCGTGCTTCCGCGGCTCGAAGGTGCGCTTGAGCGCCACGTCGTAGTCGAAGAACAGGCCCGACGAGCTCGAGTTGCGAAGCCGATCGTAGCTCGAGAGCAGCGCGCGTCCGCTGCTCAGCTCCTCGTACGTGCTCGTCGTGTTGTCCGACGACTTGCGATGGCTGAGCGTGAGCGCGTTGGACAGCACGTCGCGCTCCGTCAGCTTGTAGTCCATGTTCGCCGTAAGGTTCTGGCCGTTGTTACCATTGAGCGTGGCGATGTCCTGGTTGGTAAACGACATCGGCGCACGCAGCGCATCGATGCGCTCACGGTCGTTGATTCCGATGACGGAGCGATCGTCGTTGTTGATGCCGAGGTTGAGGAAGCTCGTTCTGGGACCTGCCTGATAGCCGACGTTGCCGGACGCGTTGTAACGGTCCTTGTTGGCCATGCCCAGGTTGGCACCACCGCTGTAGCCGAGATCCACCGTGCTCTTGAGCACGATGTTGATGATGCCGGCCATGCCTTCGGGGTCGTACTTCGCCGACGGATTCGGCACGACTTCCACCCGCTCGACGATGTTGGCGGGCAGGCTCTTGAGATACGCGCCGAGTTGCACGCCAGTGATGGGCGATGGCCGGCCGTTGATCTGCACCGCGACATTCTCGTTGCCGCGCAGGCTCACCTTGCCGTCGTGGTCAACCGCAACGGACGGCGTCGCGTCGAGGACTTCACTCGCGTTGGCCGCGGCGGGCGCCACGTCCTTGGCGCGATAACTGTTGCGATCCGGCTCGATGGCCACCGTGTTGCGCTCCTCGACGATGTCCACACCCCTGAGCGCCACGGCAAAGCGCGACAGTCGCAGCGCGCCGAGTGTGGCCACGGGCTCAGCGGGTGTGATGGTCACATCCTGTACCTTGGGCGAATAGCCGAGCGCGGTGACGCGAATGGAGTACGCGCCGGGTCGCAACCCTTGCACGCGAAAGGCGCCTGCAGCGTTCGCGATCGCGCCGGCGACGAGCGCCGAATCCTTCTTGCTGCGCACCGCAACGGATGCGCGCGCAAGCGGAACGGTGTCCTTCGCATCGATGATGGTGCCGCGCACCTCACCGTTGCCGCTTGGCGGCGGGCCGGCCGGACGGTTGGGGGCCTGCGCGCTGAGCGCGGATGCGCTCGCAGCGACGAACAGACCGAGCAGTACGACGGAATTGCGATTCATGGCGGGACTCTCCGAAAAGAGCGTGGTGCATCTGGACACGCGCGTCGCACAGCGCGAATGCGCGGTCACGGATTGCCTACGCCGCCATTTCTGCCGGAGTTTCAGCGCATTGCGTGTGTCAATTCGCTACGGCAAGCGCGTCATGCGCTCCTGACTCGGATGCGAGTCCCGCCGCGCGTGCTCGACGCGCGAGTTCCGCGAGCGCCGCGCGTCCCTTAGCGGAAAGCGACGCGGTCTCACTCGTGACATACAGCTCCACATGCTTCCACAAGACGTCGTCGCTGTCTTCCTGCGCGTAGCGACGCATCGTCTGCAGCGCATCATCGGGGTGTGAGCGCGCATACGCGAGTGAGTCGCTCACCGCGGTGGCGAGCGCCGCGAGCATGACGTCGCCAAGGCGGCGCCGCGCGACGATTCCGCCAAGAGGCAACGGGAGATGCGTCGCCTCCTCCCATCGTTGGCCGAGGTCCTCGGCGAGCTCGAGGCCGTGCGCCTGATAGGTGAAGCGTCCCTCGTGAATGCAGACGCCAAGCCGTGCATCGCCGCGCGCGAGCGCGGGCATGATCTCGGAGAACACGACCTGCGTCAGCGGCCCATCGGCGGGATGAAAGATGCGCCATAGCAGCGTGGCCGTCGTGTGTTCGCCCGGCGCCAGCACGACGTCCGCGCTGCTGCCGCCAGGACGGCGCAGGACGACCGGCCCTACACCGTGACCGAGCGCTGAACCCACCGGCAAGATCACCACGTCGCTCGCACGATCGATCACTGCGGCGAAGCTGGCCTTCGCGGCGTCGAACTCGCCATCGCGCACGCGCTCGTTCAACGTCTGCACGTCGCTCAGCTCGATCTCGATGTCGAAGTCCGCCGGCACCACGGCGCCCGTGAGCAGCGCATGAAACGTGAACGTGTCGTTCGGACACGTCGAGATTCCCACGCGCAAGGTCGGTCGCGTCATCAGGCTCTCGTCCTCCATCCGGAATCGGTGTCGAGCAACGCGACGAGCTGTGCGCGTGCCGCGTGCATCGCCGGCGCGATGCTCCAGTTCGCAACGACGCGATCTCCCACGACATTCGAGATGCCGCGAATGATGCGCACGGGCACATCAGCGAGCGCGCACGCCGCCGCCACCGCAAAGCCCTCCATGTCTTCCGCGATTGCGGTCGGGAAGCGCGCTCGACGGCTCACAGCGTGCGCCGTGCTTGCGGACGCCGCGCATGCAGTGAGGAGCAAGCGTGGCGATGCTCCCGATGCGTGCACGGCGAGCGACAGCGAATCCATGATGGGCGCTGAGCGTGATGCGACGATGTCCGCCCACTGCGGAAAGCCGATCTCGGCGGGCGACAGGAACTGCTCGCCTTCACCGACGCCGACACCGTCCACCGCAACGTCGTCGAACTCGAGTGCGGCGCCGGGCGCGACCAGCGCGGCGTCGTACGAGCCAGCAATACCCACCAGCACCACACGCGCCGGACGATACTCGGCGATGAGTGCCGCGGTGCGCGCCGCGGCAACGATGGGCCCAAAACCGCAGAGCGCGACGACGACGTTCGCGGTCGCAAGGCGTCCCGGTGCTTCGAGGATGCCTCGCTCCATGTCTGTTGCGCACAGGACGAGCGTCCTGGCACTGGAGGTCACGCGTGCGGTCATCGCGCAAAATACTCGATGCCCGCCCCGCGTGGCGCGCCGAATGGTGCTTGCGGCGCGGCTTCCTGCGAGCGCACTGTTTCTCCATGCGAACTCACTCGATAGCCTCGCGAATCGCGCTCGTCACAGCGATCGCCAATACCGCCTGCGCAACGGCAACCGCATCCGCCACCGCGCAGTCCTCCGCCGGCGTGATTCCCGGCATCGAGGTGCTGCTGACCGATTCGCTGCACCTCGTCCGTGGGAAACGAGTTGGACTCCTGACGAACCACTCCGGCCGCGACCGCAACGGCACCAGCACGATCGACCTGCTGTTCCGTGCGCCTGGCGTGACGCTCACGACGCTGTACGCGGCCGAGCATGGCATCCGCGGTTCCGAGCGCGCAGGGGCGCGCATCACGACGAGCCGGGACTCTGCCACAGGGCTTCGCGTCTACTCGCTCTATGGAACGCAGGACATCACGCCCGCGGAGATGCTCACGGACATCGACGTGCTGGTCTACGACATCCAGGATGTCGGCGCCCGCGTCTATACCTTTCAATGGACGCTCGCGAACGCGGCCAGCGTGGCAAAGAAGCCAGTGATCGTTCTCGACCGGCCCAACCCGATCCGCGCGGACCGCTTCGAGGGCAACATCCTCGACACGAAATTCGTGTCGCTCGTCGGCCAGCACCCGGTGGCGTTACGCTACGGCCTGACCGTGGGCGAACTGTTGCGCTTCCTCGCGGGCACGAAGTTGATCGACGCGGACGTGCAGGTCGTGCCCATGAAGAACTACCGGCGATCCATGTGGTTCGACGAGACGGGCATCCCGCGCGTGCATCCGTCGCCGAACCTGCGGACGCTCGACGCTGAGCTGCTCTACACTGGCACCGTGATGTTCGAGGGCACCACGGCGACAGAAGGCCGCGGCACAGACGCGCCGTTCACGCTCATCGGCGCGTCGTGGATGACGGACAATGCCGCGATCGCCGCGGAGTTGAACGCGCTGCGGCTGCCGGGGGTTCGCTTCGACACGGCGACGCGCACCATCGAGACAGGCTTCAAGTTCGCCGGGCAGACGATTCCGATGGTGCGCATCAGTGTCACGGACCGCAACGCCGTGCGACCAGTGGAACTCGGGATCCGGATGTTGCGTGCGATCTACGCGCGGCACCCAGCCGATTTCCAGTGGCGCGCGTCCATCAACCGGCTTGCGGGCACCGACAAGCTGCGCGCCGCCGTGGAGCAGAACACCATCGACGCGCTGATTCGCGAGTGGGATGCCGACGCGGTGCGATTCGCCGAGCAGGTCAAGCCGTATCTGCTCTACCGGTGAGGCACGTTCTGCGCGCGACGATGGCGGTCGCGCTGCTGGGCGCCTGCGTCTCCACGCCGGCGCAGGGCCCCGCAGGGAAGGCACCGGCATCGCGCGCGCTGGCGCCCGGCGTGGCGCACTGGCAGTTCACCGACGCGAGCGGGCCATGGGTGATTCATGTCGTCAGTATGGATCTTTGGCGCACGGAGCTGCAGATGCGTCACCTTCGGGCACGCGACCAGCTCACGGGGCGCGAGAAGACCAGCGAGATGGTACGCCGTGTCGAGGCGGCCGGAACCACCGTCGTCGCCGCGGTGAATGCCGACTTCTTCTGGCTCACCACCGGCGAGAACGAGAACAACCAGGTGATCGACGGCGAGTGGTGGAAAGGGCTGAAGGTCACCGACTCGCCGTATGACACATTCGACAACGCGCATGTGCAGTTCGCGCTCGACGCCTCGGGCCGCCCTTCGATTGAGCGCTACGTGTTGGACGGCATGGCGTGGTTCCGCACTGTGCCGACGCCCATCCTCACGGTGAACTTCAATCCGCGGGGGAACCCCGAGGGGACGGCGCTGTTCACCTCGCGCTACGGTGCCACGACGCCGCGCGACACGATGCGCACGACCGCCGAGGCACCGATGGCGGCGGCCGGTCGCCGTGGCGACACCCTGCTGTTCGTGCGACGCGGAGCGGTTGCCGCGACGTCTGGCTCGCTGATCCCTGCCAACGGCGCGGTGCTCTCCGCCTACGGCAATGGGTCGCGCGTGAAGGAAGTACAGGCGATGGCCGACGGCGACACGGTTCGCGTCCTCCTCACCACGCTCCCGCGTCTGTCACACGGCGCTGTGCCAGCGCTCCTGATCGGCGGTTGGCCACGGATCCTTCGCGACGGCGAGAACATCGCGACACGCGCGCCGTCGCTCGAGGGCACCATTTCGCGCAACGCGGAGGTGCGCCATCCGCGCACGGCCATCGGCTTCTCGCGCGACAGCGCGACGTTGTACCTCGTTACGGTGGACGGGCGGTCGCAGGTGAGTGTTGGCGCGACGCTCGTGGAGCTCGCGGAGATCATGCGTCGCATCGGCGCCTGGGAGGCAATGAACTTCGACGGCGGCGGGTCAACCGCGATGGTGATCGGCGGAAAGGTCGTGAACGTCACGTCGGATCCCACGGGCGAGCGGGAGGTCGGGAACGCGCTGGCGATCGTGCGTCGTCCGTAGGGCGTCATGACAGCAGGTGCGGATCCATCGCGAAGTTCACCCTGAGCGCGGTCGATTGGGCTCGGGATGACAAAGTTGTCGTCCCGACGGGAGCGCGCAGCAGCGACCGAGGGACCTGCTTGGTTCGGCTCTGCTGGTGCAGATCCTTCGCTTCGCTCAGGATGACAGTGGCGGAAGCGTCTCAGCTACGCGGCGTCATCACCAAATCAACGACGGGCCGGTGATCGGAGCTTTCGGTCACGAGCACGCGCGCTGCGTGGACACGAAAGTGACGCGACGCGAGAACGTAGTCGATGCGCTTCAGCGGCGCGTCCGCGGGATACGTGAAGCCGGCCTCGCCAGACGCGGGCCATGTGTCGTGCAGGCGCTCGAACAGCGGCTGCCGTTCCGGCGCGGCAGGCGTCGCATTCAGGTCGCCAAGGAGCAGCGTTGGCGCGGAACCGTCGCCGATGATACCGAGCGTCTCCGCAACCTGAATCCGACGCACCGCGGGATCCGGGCGGTAGTCGAGATGCGTGTCGAAGACACGGATCGTCGTGCCGCCGACAACGATGGCCACCTCGAGGAATCCGGGCGCGGGCGACGGAGCGGCGCCGACCTGCACCGTGGAGAGGCGCGTGAGCGGATGGTTGTGCCACTCCACGATTGGATACCGGCTCAACAGCGCGACGCCGTACTCGCGCCGCGGCGCGCCGGCGGCGCCGGTGGCTGTAGATCGGCGCGAAACGCACCTGCATTCCAACTTTCTCGCCGAGTGCGAACGCCTGGTCGACGAACTGGCTGCGCGCGTCCCAGTGTACGTCCACTGCCTGGAGCGCCACGATGTCGGGGTCCGCGTCGCGGATGGTGGCGGCGGTGCGATCGAGGTCCGTTGTGGCCGCACGTATCGGCTCGTAGTCGGAGTGGTACGCCAGAAGACTACTCGGCAGAAATTCCTATTTGCGGCGCTTCCTGAGCATCGAGACTCGCGGCTACCAGCAGCCGCAGTATCGGCGGCATCGGCGCTCGAGAATCGGCCGGATCGGCGTTCCAGAAATCGCGCGCCACTCCAACTCGCGACAGGTCCGAACGCCGTGAGAACGCACGGCAGCTGTCGAGCACGCGGGTGACATCACGCAAAGACGCTGTGACGTAAAACCTGCCACACACCGCCTCAGCGCGCGATAGGCACCGATCGGCGCCACAAGTGCATCGCCGCGTATGCACGCCACGGCCGCCACTGTTCGGCCAGCCTCGTGAGCCGAGCGGGCGTGAGGTTGCCCGCGGCGCGGCAGAGGACCAGGTCCGACGCCGGAAACGCGTCCGGCCAGTGCACCGCGCGCATCACGATGTACTCGGCGGTCCATGGCCCAACGCCGGGCAGTGCGACGAGTTGGCGAAGCAGCGCGCGCACATCGCACTCCGGCTCGAGAGCCAATGCGCCCGATGCGCACTCGCGCGCAAGCACGTGAATCGTCGTCGCGCGAGCCGCCGGCAACCCGATCGCCGCAATGTCGGCAATCGATGCGGTCGCGAGACGCGAGGCCGTCACCGGCAAACGGCGCAGCGCCTCATCGCCTGAAGCGAAGTGCTCGCCGAACACGAGCGTGAGCCGAGCCATCAACGTCGTCGCGCCCTTCACGCTGACCTGCTGCCCGAGAATCGCGCGCACGGCCAGCTCGAAGCCGTCTGCCGCGCCCGGCACGCGAATGCCGCGGTCCTCGCCCGCAAGGTCACCAAGCGCCCCGCCCGAGAGATGCGCGGCAATGTGGTCGGGCTCGGCGTCGAGGTCGAAGAGACGTCGCACGCGCGCAACGACCGTCAGCAGCACAGGTAGCAGTGACGTACTGACTTCGAGATCCAGCGCATGCGCCTTGGTGCCGCGTGCGTGCGCGCGGGTGACGCGGATGACGCCCGCGTGCGCCCCCACGCACAGGGTGCGTGCGTACGCGCCAGCGCTCACCTGCTCCACGCCAGGTGTCGCGCGCGCAGCGAGAAAACCGAGCAATGCGTCCCACGCCAGCGGAGGACGATACGAGAGTGCGAGATGCACTGCGCCCTCTCGCGTGGCGAGCGGCGCGTCTGCACCGGCGCGCCGGAGCGCCTGTGGATTCAGCCGATAGCGCTCCACGAACAGCGCGTTGAAGCGGCGCACGCTCTGGAATCCACTCGCATACGCCACCTGCGCGATGGGCAACCGCGTGTCGGTGAGCAACTGCTTGGCCAGCAGCAGGCGGTGCGTCTGCGCGAGTTCAATCGGAGTGACGCCGACCTCCTGCTGCATGGAGCGACGCAACTGCCGCGCACTCACGCCGAGCGAGCCGGCGAGGTCGTCGACACCAGAGCCGTTGAGCGCGCCAGCGGCAATGCGGCGCGCGGCGGATTGCGCGACGCGCGGCACCGCGTCCACGCTCGCGAGCCCGGGCGCGAGCTCCGGCCGGCACCGCAGGCACGGGCGAAAGCCCGCGCGCTCGGCGGCGCCGGCGTGTGTGAAGAAGCGGCGATTCTTCACGAGCGTCGTTCGCGCGGGGCAGATCGGCCGGCAATAGATCCCGGTCGAACGCACGCCGACGAAAAACACCCCGTCGAATCGCGGATCGCGCGCCTCGAGCGCGCGGCTACAGACGTCCTGGTCGAGCAGCATGCGTCAACAGTACGGCGAGGCGCGCGTGCGCACTCGCCGTTTTCGGACGCTGATGCGCTACAGCTCGCGCACCCAGATGTTGCGGAAGCTGATCGGCTCGCTCGGGTCCCCGTGCGACTGCAGCTTGATCGCCGACGCCTCGTGCTTCTTGTATTCGGCCGGGCCGATGTAGCGCGTCTCACCCTTGAGTACGAAGTTGGCCTGCACCAGCACGCCATTGTGGAACGCCGTGACGGCGGCCGGCGTCTTGACCGAGCCGTCGGCGTTGAAGGTGGGCGCGGTCCAGACGATGTCGTACGACTGCCACTCTCCGGGCTTGCGGCTCGCGTTCACGAGCGGACTCGACTGCTTGTAGATGCTCGCCGCCTGGCCGTTCACGTACGTCTTGTTGACGTACGAGTCGAGGATCTGGATCTCGTAGCCGACGTCGCCCGGACCGGTGGACGCGAGGAAGACGCCACTGTTGCCGCGCCCCTGTCCATCGCCGCTGATGATCGCCGGCACGCGCCATTCGAGATGCAGCTGGTAGTTGGTGAAGCGGCGCTTCGTCTCGATGTTGCCGACGGACTTGTCCACCGTGATGACGCCGTCAGCCACCTTCCAGCGCGCCGGCCCGCGATCCTTCGTGTTGATCCATTCGTCGAGATTGCGGCCGTCGAACAAGCGGATGGCGTCGGACGGCGCGTCGCTGCTCGCGGTGCCCGGCGTGACGACGAGCGGCACCGGCGTCCAGACTTCAGTGTCGGCCGGCTTCTGCGCCGCCGCAGGAACGGTGCACAGCGCGACCGCGCCGGCGATCAGGGACAACCTGGAGTGTGCAAGCATCGCTGGTGTTGGTAAAGGGAAGTTCACCTATGATATCGCCCGGCAGGCTCAGTCCGGAAGCGGCTGGCCTGGACGCCATCCAACGTCGCTCATGCGCGCGAGCCACGCGAGCACCGCTGCCTTCTCCACATGAATGGGGCAGACGAGGAGATCCCCTTCCCCTGCCCAGGCAACGGCACGCCGCACAGCCGCCAGTTCGCCCACCACAACCTCGACCTCCGCGGTGGCAACGCTGAGCCGCGCGAGCTCGTCGGTGAAGACGCGCGGCAACTCGCCCGGCATCCTCCCGCGCAACCGGGCGTGCATCTCCTTCACGATCACGTGATCGAACGACATCACGCCGAACGCGGCGCCCACGAGCGCACGCAACTGTTCGTCGTCGCGGTTGCCGGCCTGGCCAAGCAGCAGCAGCCGCCGCGTCGCAGCGAAGGTCGTGGCCGTCTCGCAGAGTGCAGCGAGCCCACCCGGATTGTGCGCGTAGTCCGTGAGCAGCGTGACGCCGCCGAACCGGTACACCTGGAGACGCCCTGGATTGTCAGTGGGCGCCTCCCCAAAGCTCGCGAGCGTGCGGCGGATCGCATCATCGCCCACGCCGGCGACGGAGCCGAGCAGCGCCGCACCGAGGATGTTCTGGACGTTATGCGGCGCCGCGCCGCGCAGCGTGATTGGCATGCCGTCCACCGCGCCGAGGTCGTGCGCTACCCCCTCGCGATGGAGGAGCACGCGTCCGTCGCGCACAAATGCGGCGTCGCCACCGGAGGCGACGTGCGCATCCAGCAGCGCGCAAACGGGAGCCGCCGAAAACCACGCGAGCCGCGCGCCCACGCGTGAGCCAAGATCCACGAGCAGCGGGTCGTCCGCGTTGAGCACGAGGCATCCGCGAGCGCCGACGGCGCGCGCGACGACGCCCTTCACGTCGGCCAGTTCGCGCATGGTGTCGATGCCGTACTCACCAAAGTGGTCTGCCGAGATGTTCGTGATGATCGCCGCGTCGGCACGATTCACGGCGAGGCCTCGGCGCAGGATTCCCCCGCGCGCGGTCTCGAGCACCGCAGCGTGCACGCGTGTGTGGCGCAGCACGGTGCGCGCGCCCGACGGGCCCGAGTAGTCGCCGGATTCGAGCTGCGCATCGTCCACCCACACGCCGTCGCTGCACGACCAGCCCGTCACGAGCCCTTCTGCGCGCCACATCGCGGCGACGAGCCGGGTGGTCGTCGTCTTCCCGTTGGATCCGGTCACGAGCATGATCGGCACGTCGTGGATGGCGCTCCACGGAATGGCATCGGTCGCGGGGATGTCGCGCAACGGCCAGCTGTGCCCGCCGGCGCCGGAGCCAATCGTCAGCACCTCATCGTCGAGCGTTGTCACGAGTCCGCGCGCCATCGCAGCCGCCCAGGCCGCCTCGAGATGGTGCCTCGTGCGCTGCTCATTCACGGCGGCGGCGGCGAGCCGCTCGACGACGTCACGCAAGTCGGCAGCTGACGGCGACTCGGCCGCGAGCCACGCCTGTTCGTTCACCTCGGTGGCGGTCATGAGCACGTCCACCGCCGCGGCGACGAACAGGCTCGCGCCGGTTCGCTCGCGACGCACATGAGACTCACACACGCCCCAGTCCAGCGCGAGAACCAGTTGGGCGACGTGGTGTCTCCACGCGGCGATCAACTGCTGCGCGTCGTCGTCGCCGAGGGCGACCTCGAGTACCGCGCCCGTGCGTGCGCTGTAGAGGTTGGGGCCTGGCAGCCGCCGCGAATCCACGATGCGGGGTGATGCGTATTCCGGCGGCGCAGTGGCGTTGAGGTCGGTCACATGGTGAATGCTAGCGGCATGCGAGCCATTGTCATCCTGAGTGGAAGCGAAGGATCTGCACGGCTCGCTGCAACTGGAAGTGCAGATCCTTCGCCTGTGGCTCAGGATGACAACCGGTCCAACGATCGGCGGTATTGCGCTGTCCAAGACGCGCGTCGGTCACATCTCACCCGAACCGCATTGACACACGTGCCCACCCACATCTCACGTCGCGCTGCCATCTCGCGACTCGGCGCCGCTTCCTTGGCGCTCGGCGTTCCCGTCTCGGCAATGCCGTCCGCGTCGCGAACCGCAGACAGACCCGCGGACGAGGACATCGACAAGCTGCTCCGCCTCGCGAGTGTCCCGTCATTGACCCTCGCGTCCATCGACGGGGACCGCATCACAACGAAGGCGTTCGGCGTTCGCCGCGCGGGTGACGCCGAGCGCGTGTCGGCAGATTCGGTGTATGCAGCGGCGTCGCTGACGAAGATGGTGTTCGGCTACGTCTTCCTCGGCCTCGCGAATGAGGGTGTGGTCTCGCTCGACGCGCCGGTGCGCGAATACCTGCCCCTGCCGAATCCCAATGACGCGCGCGCTGTGTCGATCACGGCGCGGCACCTGCTGAGCCACTCGAGTGGGTGGCGCAACTGGCGCGATACGAATGCTGACGTGCTGACGTCCAACCTCGAGCCAGGCACACGGTGGTCGTATTCCGGCGAGGGATACTTCTTCCTCCAACGCATTCTCGAGATGCTCACCGGCAAGTCATTGGGCCAACTCGCGCGCGAACGGGTGTTCGAGCCGCTCGGGATGAAGCGGACGAGCATGGCGGCCCTCGCGGAGCTCGAGCCATTTCAAGTGACGGGACACGGCGGGCGCGGCGAGCCCCGCACGCCGTACGGACGCGCCGCGCTGCTCGAGCTGCGCCGCATGATGACGGCGCGCAATGCGTCGCTCGAGGCCGCGATGGTGAGCGATTCCGAGCTGGCCCTCAAGACAGTGGATGCCGCGGCGGCGGTGCTCCCAAACTCCCTGCTGGTGAACGCAGCCTTCAGCATGCTCACGACCGCAAACGACTTCGGGATCTTCCTCCGTCATGTGGTGACGGCGCCTCGTCGTGGTGGACCGGCCGCCGCCATCGTGAAGCAGATGATGACGCCGCAGGTACGATGCAACGAATCAATCCAGTGGGGGCTTGGTGCGGGCCTCGAGGACGTGGGCGACCGGCGCTACGCCTGGCAGTGGGGCGACAATCCGGGCTTCAAGGCCTTCTACCTCGCCGACCCGCAGCGCGAACAGGCAATCGTCGTCTTCACCAATGGCGATCGCGGCGCACGCGTCTACGAGCGGGTGATCCGGTCTTTGTTGGGAACGGATCACCCGGCGTTTCTCTGGGCCTAGGGACGTTGTCATCCTGAGCCCTTCGACGAAGTTCACCCTGAGCGAAGCCGAACGGGCTCAGGGTAAACTTCGCGAAGGATCTGCACCTCCGCCGTTCAACGACACGTGCAGATCCTTCGCTTTTAGCTCAGGATGACAACTGACTCAGTCGCTCGTTTCGCGCGCGGGAATGACGCCGCGCGCGTCGCGCGTCAGCACGAGCTCATCCACCTGCGACGACCAGGTGATGGACTTGGGTTCGTGCGCAGGCGGCGTCTTCGCAGGCCCCGCGTCATCCGCGGGACCCTGCTCGCTGGGGGCCTCGCGTGCCACGGAGCGCGCGGCGCGCGGCGGCGGGACGATGGACGCGTGGTCGACGGCATTGAAGTTCACGATCTGCTTCCAGCCACGAGCGAGCGCGTCGGCAAAGATGAGCACGAGGTCACCCTGCCGGCCCATCCGCAGCGCCGCGTCGATCGCCTGTTGCTCGTCCACGATCGACTCCATGCGATCGTCCTCGATACCCGCCGAGCGCAATGAGTCGAGGAGCATGGTCGGCACTTCATCGTCAGCGCGGCCGCGCCGTGCGTCATCTCGGCGGCAGATGTAGTGGTCGAAGTTGCCCGCTGCGGCGATGAGACCGATGGCGCGAATGTCTTCGTCGCGCCGGTCGCCCGGTGCGGAGAGCACGCAGATACGGCGGCCCTTCACGCCGATGCGGTTGACGAGCGTGCACAGCGCGCCCACGGCATGGGCGTTGTGCCCGTAGTCGAACAACACCTTGAACGGCAGCTCATCGTAGACGTTGAGGCGGCCCGGCGCCTGGAAGAACGTGGTGTCGAAGGTGCGCAGCCCATGCCGGATGTCCTCGAGTCGCACGCCCATCGAGAACGCCATCGCCGCCGCGAACATCGCGTTCTGCACGTTGAACGTCGCGCGTCCCTCGAGCGTGGCGGGAATGAGGTGCGTCCAGAGCAGCGGGATGTGCGCGCCATGATCGTAGATGGTGATCATCTGGCCGTTCACGCCCGCTTCGATGGCGCACGCGCGGCCACCCGCGCGAATGTGCTCGCGCACGAGGTCGTGCGCCGGATCCATCGTCACGTAGCAGATGTGCTTCGCGTCGGTGTACGCGGCCATGCGAAGCGTGAGCGGGTCGTCCGCATTGAGCACCGCCGTATCCGTCGCGATCTCCACCACGGTGCGCTTCACCTCGGCTAACTGCTCGAGGGTGTCGATGCCCTTTTGGCCGAGGTGGTCGGGATGGACGTTCAGCACTGCTCCGACGTCGACATGCCGCATCGCCATGCCGGCGCGCAGCAATCCACCACGCGCGGTCTCGAGCACCGCGACTTCCACCGCGGGGTCGCTCAGCACGATGCGCGCGGACGTCGGGCCCGTCATGTCGCCCTCCACGGTGCGCTGTCCATCGATGTAAACGCCGTCCGTGGTCGTGAGGCCTACGCGCTTGCCCGCGAGCTTGTGGATGTGCGCAAGCAGGCGCGCCGTCGTCGTCTTGCCGTTCGTCCCCGTGATCGCGGCGATGGGAATGGTACTCGGCGCATTCCGCGGGAACAGCATGTCGATCACCTTGCCCGCCGCGTCGCGCGGACGGCCTTCACTCGGCGCCGTGTGCATGCGGAACCCGGGCGCGGCGTTCACCTCGCACACGGCACCGCCCACGTCCTTGTACGACTGCGTGATGTCCGGCGAGAGAAAGTCCACGCCGCCGATGTCGAGGCCGATCGCCTGGATGGCGCGCACGGCCATCTCCGCGTTGTCGGGATGCACGACGTCCGTCATGTCCGTTGCGGTGCCACCCGTGGAGAGGTTGGCGGTGAGGCGGAGGTAGATCTGCTCACCCACTGCCGGCACGGTGGCCGGCGTGTAGTCCAGCTTGGCGAGCAACCCCAGCGCCTGCTCGTCCAGCTCGATCTGCGTGAGCACCTTCTCGTGGCCGATCCCTCGAC
Source organism: Gemmatimonadaceae bacterium (assembly GCA_031407575.1). GTDB lineage: Bacteria > Gemmatimonadota > Gemmatimonadetes > Gemmatimonadales > Gemmatimonadaceae > AG11. The sequence goes on from JANOIJ010000146.1 coordinate 17,983, forward strand.
GCGGGTCGCTGTTGATCGTCGCCACGAGCTGCTCGATGGTGTGCACGCCGTCGCCGACGACCTTGCCCGGCTCGCGCCTGGACACCGCGATCAACTCGCCGTTCACGACGAGCATGCGATGGTCGTGGCCCGTGATGAAGCTCTCCACAATCACGCTGCGCGAATGCTCCTGCGCGCGCGCGAAGCCGGCCTTCACTTCATCCGCCGTCGTGAGCGAGATCGAGACGCCCCGACCATGATTGCCGTTGTACGGCTTGGTGACGACAGGATACCCGATGCGCTCCGCCGCGGACACGGCACGCTCGGCGGTCTGGACGAGGCGCTGTTTCGGCACCGGCAGTCCGAGCCGCGAGAGGATGCGGTTCGTCTCCTCCTTGTCGCTCGCGAGCTCCACGGCGACATGCGACGTGCGTCCGGTGATCGTGGCCTGGATGCGCTGCTGGTTGCAGCCGTAGC
>JANOIJ010000154.1:0-4935 GCA_031407575.1 Gemmatimonadaceae bacterium
CACCAGCGCAAACGCGAAGTCCGCCTTGGTCATCCCTCGGCTCGACCCAAGGTTGAAGACGCCGCCTACGGGGTTCGCGATCACGCGCGCGATGGCCTCGGACAACGTCGCCATGGACAGCGGGCTGAATTGCACGTCGTCAAAGACAGTGATGTCCCTGCCCTCGTGTGCCGAGGTGATGATCCAGTCGCTGAGGCTCGCGCGGCCGGCACTCCGGCTCGGGCCGAAGAAGTTCGTGCGGAGCGTCGTCGCGTTTACGCTCCCGGCGTGATGCTCGGATAGGATCTTTGAGAATCCGTAATAGTTGCACGGTCGGAGGACGCGCTCGTCGTGCGGGCCGCCGGTGCCGTCGTACATCTGGTCGCTCGAGATGTGCACCATGCGAGCCGGCGCCGGCGACGACGCGATCCACTGCGCCAGATGCCGCACCAGCTCGACGTTCGTGGCGTAGGCTTCGTCGGGATGCGCCTCGCAGTAGTCCACGTCGGCGAGCGCAGCGAGGTTCACCACGACATCAGGGCGCGACTCGTCCAGCATCTGGCGCACGTTGCCAGCTGACGTGAGATCCGCGGACAGCGGCGATCGCGTGCGGCTCGGTGCCTCGATCACGTCGTGCCCGCAAGCGCTCAAGTGCGGCACGAGTGTGGCGCCGAGCATTCCACGCGATCCGGTAACCAGGATGCGGAAGCCGTTTGGAGTTTGATGTTGCACGTTGTCAGGGATCCGCTCGAGGCGGCCGAAGGCGGACTTGAAACACGACCGGCCAATGCTTGCCGGTCAGCAGGAGCTGCTGTCCATCTGGCGCGAGGGCGACTCCGTTCATGACCTCCGCCGAGGCCTGACGGTCGACATACAGATCGGCGAAATCGAGCACTTCGCGCACGTTGCCTGCGGTCGGATCGATCCGCACCAACCAGTTGGTCTCGTAGACGTTGGCGAGTATGTCGCCGTTGACGTATTCCAGTTCGTTCAACTTGTAGAGCGGCGCACCACGGTAACGAACGTGGATGACCTTCTCGACTCGAAAGGTCGGCGACAGGATGCGAAGGGAGTCGGAACCGTCGCTCATGATCAACGACGTTCCATCCGTCGTGAGCCCCCACCCTTCGCCAGGATATTGAAATGAATCGAGAGGAGCAAGCGTGTTGGCGTCGTACGTATAGGCAACGCCGGACTTCCAGGTGAGCTGGTACAATCGGCCTTTCAACAAGGCGAGCCCTTCGCCAAACCGGTCTGCCGGAAGCGCCCGCGACGCCAGGACTCGGCCGGACCGAAGATCGACGCGTCGGATTTCGGAACGTTGATACTGGCCGGTGCTCTCGAATAGCACACCATCAGCCCAGAGGAGGCCTTGGGTATAGGCGGTCGAATCGTGTGGCAGCTTCTCGGTGACGTCGAACGACGCCGACGGCTCCTTCCGAAACGTGTCGCATCCCGCTGTCGCAAGCGTCGCGGCGAGTGTGGTCAGCAAGCCCACTGTGGGTAGCAATCGCATGAAGACCTGTGTTGTGGCCTGAGGTCGTCGACGTTCAATGCCTAATTTCAACGCGGCACGCGACGCTCACCCAGGGGTGTGGAGCTCGCGGAACTCGCCCGGCTGCAAGGAGAGGACAGCGGAGACCACCGCGGCGGCATGAGGTCTGATCAGAGGCCAACTCGTGGTCCACAGCACTGCTATCGCGATCCTGCGTCCGGTCAGGTTCTGCTGGTACCGTAGATTCTTGTCGGTAGTGACACAGAGGTCGAACCCGGACACTTCGGCTGCTTGAATGAGCGCTCCGTTCTCGAGCTGAGCCCATCCGCGCTCGAACGCCGTCTCGACGATGTCTTCGTCGCCGAAGGCGCGGCGCAAGGGAACTGGTGTCCCTTGATCAAACAGGATTCTCAAATGCCCTCAGGCCGAAACGGCCAAGCTCCGACTCGCGTGTTCGAGAACAGCATCGACCTGCTCGCGTGTCACGCCAGGAAACCACTGGATGAACTCGAGGACCGACGCGCCGCCCTCGAGATTCTCGAAGAGCGCACGCACCGGGACACGGGTGGATCGGAACAACCACTCGCCGCTCACCTTGCCGGGGATGCGTTCAACGGCGGGGCACTGGCTCCAGTCGAGCATAAGGGAAGCTTACTCAGCGGGCGCAGAGATGGGAACGTCGCTTTCAGTCGTCCGCCCCGCACCGCGGAAACCCACGGACAGCGGACCCTCACGGCGAACGCCACCGCCGTGCTATCATCAGTTCCGCGACGCGCATTTTGCTTCCTGGTCCGGCGCCATGCACGAACTCCCCGCATGCGCGCACCCGCCGCCCCTCCCATGGACGAATGATCGACTCGATTGGTCCGGACCGCTCCGTGCGTCCGCGGTGCGCGTCGTGAAGTGGCTCATCCTGAATACGGACTATCAACACTTCCTGGACTCATTGTATGCGAGCAATTCCGGACTCGCCGCGGCGACGTACGACGCGCAAATGCGCGCACGCAACGAGTCGCTGTTCGGCACGGCTGATTTTTTCTCGTCCAGCCTCACGCGGTTTGGGCACGAGGCGTGCGACGTCCATTTCAACAACGAGCCACTCCAGCGTGCATGGGCGCTCGAGCATGGCCTGGACGTCGCCGCGTCGAGCACCATCACCACGCCGTCGTCCATGCAGCGCATCCGCGCCGCCGGCAACCGCCTGCCATTTCGCGCGCTGAAACCGCTGCTCCGCCCACTCGCTCGGCTCTATGCACTGCGCCGCAGCTGGCTGCACGACGTGCTGCTTGCGCAGGTGAAGCACCATGCGCCCGACGTCATTGTGAACCACGATCCCGCCGCCTTCGCGCCCGACTTCCTCGCGGAACTCCGCTCCAGCACGCGGCTCCTCATCGCGCAGATCGCGTCGCCCCTGCCGCCGCGCGGCAGCGCGTCGCTCACCGAACACGACATGGTGGTGTCGTCCCTGCCCCACTTCGTGGATCGCTTTCGCGCCGCGGGCATGACGGCCGAGTACATGCCGTTGTGCTTCGAACCCCGCGTGCTCGCCTCCGTCGCGCCATCCGGCACGCGGCCCATCCCGGCAGCGTTCGTGGGCAGCCTCTCGGCGGACCACACTGAACGACTCCAGCTCCTCGAGCATCTCTGCGATCAGGCGGGGCTCGCCGTCTGGGGAGCCTCCGCCGACTTGTTGCCCCCGGCCTCGGCGGTGCGGCGCTGCCATCGCGGTCAGGCTTGGGGTCGCGCGATGTTCGAGGTCCTTGGCGACGCGCGCGTCGCGCTCAACCACCACATCGATGCCGCCGAGGGTTACGCCAACAACATGCGGCTGTTCGAGGCCACTGGCATGGCGGCGATGCTGCTGACGGACGCCAAGCGCAACCTGGGCGAGCTGTTCGTGGCCGGCACGGAAGTGATGACCTACGAAAGTGCGGCAGAGTGCACGGATATCCTCCGCTACTATGCCGAGCACGAGGATGAACGTGCCGTCATCGCGTCGGCCGGACAGCGGAGAACGCTGCGCGACCACACGTACGAGCAGCGCATGCCACAGCTGGTGGACATCGTCCGTCCGCGGCTGTGACGCCTGATTTCGTCGCCGCCGAGCCCAGCAGGAGGCGCTGCGGCAGACCCGACGGTACTTCTCGCGTGAGCGCCGCGCCGAATGGGCGGCGTGGCCCATGAAGCAGGCTGTGCGTCTACTATACTGTGCGAACTGCTGAGTTCCCCAGTGCGCGATGCGCGGTACCCTCGGACGCCGGTCGGGACGTTTTGAATTCGAAGCTTGGGGCCGTGGGTCGATCGACAATCGGAGCCGCAGTGCTGTTGCTCGCCTGCGGCGAATCAGGTCTAGGTCCGACCGGCCCAGCTGGCGGTCCGGTCGCGTCGATTGCGGCCGTCTCCGGTGCCAATGCGATGGCGCCCGTCGGAGGGCCGCTGCCCGATAGCGTCATCATTCGGGCGGTGGACCTGGCCGGTCACGGCGTGGCGGGCGTACCCGTCCAATTCGTCGTGGCCGGAGGAACGGTGTCGCCGGCCACGGCCACCACCGGCGCGAGCGGCCTCGCACGCACCATGTGGACGCTCGGTCCCGCTGCCGGCGAGCAAACCCTCGAGATCCGTGCAGGCGGCGTCGCCGTTGCGCCGCTCATCGTCAGGGCCACGGGCACTGCCGCCGCGCCCAGCCAGGTGGCCAAGCCCGGCGGCGACCCCACACCGACTCCCACCGGCAGCCAGGTGCCGCTGATGGTCGTCGTGGCAGACCGCTTTGGCAATCCCGTCGCGGGCGCCTCGGTGACATGGCTCTCGGTAGCGGGCGGGGGAGCCGTGACGCCAGCCGCGTCGCTTAGTGACGCACTCGGCCAAGCCCGGGCGATGTGGACGATCGGCGCCGCGGGCGACAATCGCGTTAGTGCCAGCGTCGCAGGGACCGTAGTGACCTTCACCGTTACGGCGACGGTGGTAGTGCAGCCCGTCGCATCGGTCACGCTGTCGCCGAGTGCATCGTCGGTCGCTGTTGGCGAGGTGACCACGCTGGTGGCCACGACGCGCGACGCCGCCGGTGCGGTGCTCACCGGGCGCGCGGTGACGTTCCAGAGCGCGAATGCGGCGATTGTGACGGTCAGCGCGTCGGGGCAGGTGCACGGTGTTGCGCCGGGACGGGTCGCGATAACGGCGACGTCCGAGGGCATGTCGGGCCAGGCGCAGGTCACGGTGACCGCGCCGCCCCCGGTGGCGCCGGCCGCGCCGTCGGGTTTGATCGCCACCGCGGCGTCCGCGAGCCAGATCAACCTCGACTGGCAGGACAACAGCACCGCCGAGACCGGCTTCGAAATAGAAAGCCGGCCAACGGCCTCGGCGACATGGACATCGCTGGCGACGTCGTCCGCCAACACCATCACGTATCACCACGGCGGCCTGACGCCATCGACATCGTATTCGTACCGCGTCCGCGCCTGTGT
>JANOIJ010000157.1:0-1740 GCA_031407575.1 Gemmatimonadaceae bacterium
GATGAAGATCACCTGCGCCACGCCCTCGTTGGCGTAGATGCGCGCCGGCAGCGGCGTGGTGTTGGAGAATTCCAGCGTCACGTGGCCTTCCCACTCCGGCTCGAGCGGCGTCACGTTGACGATGATGCCGCAGCGCGCGTAAGTGGACTTGCCCAGGCAGATGGTCAGCACGCTTCGCGGGATGCGGAAATACTCGACGGTGCGCGCCAGTGCAAACGAGTTCGGCGGGATGATGCACTCGTCCCCGCGGATGTCGACGAACGATTTCTCGTCGAACTTCTTGGGGTCGACGATGGTGGCGTTGATGTTGGTGAAAACCTTGAATTCGCCCGAGCAGCGGATGTCGTAGCCGTAGCTCGAAGTGCCGTAGGAAACGATGCGCTTGCCGTTGACCTCCTTGACCTGGCCCGGCTCGAACGGGTCGATCATGCCCTGCGCCGCCATGCGGCGAATCCACTTGTCAGACTTGATGGTCACTCGCACTCTCCCGTTGTTGGGACCGCATCATAAGAGCTGAACCGCTGCCACTGACGGCAGTCTAACCTCGTTGCATGCTTAAGCTGAGCCGCCCCGCCTCGGAGGTCTTCATTCCCGACGGCAGTTCCTGGGAAGCGGCTGCCGCGCGCGTAACCCACCTCGTAGTGGCCGCTCACGCCGACGATGTCGAGCTCATGGCCTGGCATGCGATTGTTGAGGCCGGCGGGCTCTGCGCCGTCATCGTCACCGGCGGAGACGAGCTTCGCGACACCCGCCTGCTGGAACAGAAGAGTGCTGCGGCCCAGGGCGATTACGCAATGGTCATCTGGCTGGACCACGCAAGCGCGGATGTGAAGCAGGCGGCATATCCCGAACTGGCGTCCGACCTGGGCGAAATTCTGTCCGCGGTTCGAGCGCGCCTGGTCTACACCCACAATCCCGCCGACAAGCATGACACCCACGTTGCCGTTGCCCTGCACACCTTGCGGGCACTGCGCGCGAACCCGTCCTCCGTGGAGCGCGTCCTCGGCTGTGAGGTGTGGCGCGCGCTGGACTGGCTGCAGGCGGAGGACAAGGTGACGCTCGACGTCAGCAGCGTGGAGGACCGGATCATGCCGTTGATCGGAGCGTTCGGCTCCCAGATCGCCGGCGGCAAGCGCTACGACCTGGCGGCGGCCGGCCGCAAACGCGCCAATGCCACCTTTCTCGACTCCCACGCCCTCGACCGGGCCACGGCCCTCGAATACGCGATGGATCTCACCCCGCTCGTGAAGGATCCGACGCTGGATGTCACCCGCTGGACCCTTCAATTCGTGGAACGCTTCGCCAGGGACGTGGAAGCGCGGCTCGCGGCATGGAAGTAATCATTGTCCCGGCGGCGCAGGACGTCGCGATCCGCACGGCGGACATTATTTCGCGGCTCGTGGCAGTAAAGCCGCAGGCAGTGCTGGGTCTCGCCACCGGGGCCTCCGTGGAGCGCGTGTACGCAGAGCTCGTGCGTGCCCACCACGATCACGCGCTGGATTTCTCACGGGTCACCACCTTCAATCTGGACGAATACGTGGGCCTGGAGCCATCGCATCCCGCCTCCTTCCATGCGTTCATGGACACGCATTTCCTGGGCCGCGTGAACGTCGACCGCCGGCGCGTGCACCTCCCGCCCACGTATGGTGACGACCTGGCCAGTGCATGCGAGAAGTTCGAGCGCGACATCCGCTCGGCCGGAGGAATGGACCTGCAGCTCCTCGGGATCGGCCGGGATGG
>JANOIJ010000177.1:0-7391 GCA_031407575.1 Gemmatimonadaceae bacterium
CGCCGCCGCCGTGGTGAACTCCGAGATGCCCGTGAGCACGGGCACTCGGCCGCCTACGGTCTTCACCGTCGCTCGCAGCAGCTCACGCTTCTCCTCGGGCAGCAGCGAGTTGTTCTCGCCAATCGTCCCCATCATGACGAGTCCGTGTACGCCAGCATCGAGCATCTGGTTCACGTGCCGCATCGTTGCATGGAAGTCGATCGAATAGTCGGCATGCATCTGCGTGGGAAGGGCTGGGAACACGCCATGCCAGTCTCTGGCCTTTTCCACTCTCGTATCCATGCGGTCTCCGTGTTGGGTCTGATTTACTGGCGTTGCGTAACGAGGCCTGCTGCGGCCAGGTCGCTCAGCGCGGTCCCGACCGACTTGAACAACGTGATCTCATCGGCGTGCTGGCGGCCACCAACCCGGCCCGAGCACAGGTCCGCGAGCTCACCGATGACGTGCTCTTCCGTGATCCGCCCTTCCTCGATCGGCAGCAGGATTTCACCGGCCTCGTTCATCGTGTTCGCGCGACTGTCCACATACACGCGCGACTTCACCACCATCTCCGTATCTGTTTCTCGGTGCGTTCGTTCGTGGTTGCCAATGAAATCGGTGTGCGTCCCGGGTTGTACCCAAGCACCCAGAATGACCGGCTGCTTCGACGCGGTCGCACAGCTGATCACATCGGCGGCGCGCACCGCCGCCTCCAGGTCGGTCGCCACCCGAACCGGCAGCTCCGGACGCTTTGCCTTGACGGCGTCCACAGCCTTCGCCGCGTTCGCCGCATTCCGGCCCCAGATCGCAATATCGTCGTACGAACGCACCGACGCATGCGCCAGTGTCATGTACGGCGAGAGGTTGCCCGTGCCGCAGATGAGCAGCCTCTTCGCGTCCGTGCGAGCCAGATAGTCCGCGGCGAGCGCCGCCACCGCTGCCGTCCGCCAGTATGTCACGCTCGTGCCGTCCACGAGCGCAAGCGGCGCGCCGGTCTCGCGGTCGAACAGCAGGATCTTGGAGTGCAGGATGGGCCGGCCCTTTGGCGCGTTGCTCGGCATGTACGTGAACGCCTTGACGCCGATCACCTCGGCGCTCCAGGCCGGCAGTACGGCAAAGGCGTCCTTGTAGGGATCGTCCTCCTGCAAGTGATAGAGTGTGCGACGCGGCGTTCCGGCTGGCTTGCCGAACGTCGTACGGATCGTCTCCACCAATTCCGGAAACGTCAGGACACGGTGGACGTCCGTGGCTTCAATGACCTTCATCGCTCTCCAGTATCAGTATGTGGCAGGATCGCCTCCTCCAGTGTCGCCCGGTAGCTGGTCCGTGGTCCGTTGCAGCTTTCTTTACCATCGATATGCTATACACCGGCACACGCCATCCGCATCAGGTCCGCATCGCAGATCGCCCACGCGTCGCCGGTGGCCGCCCAAAGATACGCGTCGTGGACGGCGGTGCCGAGCGCGCCGCTGGCCCACGGGCTGCTCGCGGCGGCTGAACCCAGCGGCAAGCGCACCGCTCGAATATTGCATAAAATATCCAATGACGCCAGAGACCTGCGCGCGGCGCGCTGTCACTCGCGCGACACGCCGCGGCGCGTTCACCGCAGAGGAGCAGAGGTCCGCAGAGGAACCGCAACAACCACGAGGAACGGCAACAGAGAATCCTGATCTGTTCAGCTTCAGCAGCCGTTCACCGCAGCGGTCATTGATGATTCCTCACTTCATGTCATTTGGTTGTGCCGTTCTCTGCGGACCTCTGCTCCTCTGAGCCCTCTGCGGTAAATGAATGCGCTGCCATCTCCGGTTGGGCGCATGGCAGTCGCCGCTTACCACCACCAGAACGGCGGCGTGTCATCCGCAGCGTTCTCGAAGAATCCATACGGCCTTTCATCCCCGGAGTCGTTGGCATCACCGCCGTTGCTGGCCGCGGCGCTGAGCGTGACGCCCGCGTTCCAGCTTGGCGGTGTCACGCCGTACAGCGTTCGCACGAAGAAGTCATTGCGCCTGCGTGTGCCATCCGGACCGGTGGCGCCGTGACCACCGTTCGGCACCACCAGCAGGTCGAAGTCCTTGCCCGCGCGGATGAGCGCGTCCACCACCTGCATCGTCGACGCGGGATCGACGTTCGTGTCCATCTCTCCGACGGCAAGGAAGAGATGGCCCGTCAGCCGGTGCGCCGCCGTGACATTGGAGTTGGATTCGTAGTGCGGGCCCATCTCGCCCATCCAGTGTTCGTTCCACCAGATCTTGTCCATGCGGTTGTCGTGGCAGCCGGAGCTGGCGAAGGCCGCGTCGTAGAAGTCTCCGTGGAAGAACACCGCGCCCGCCGCGTTCTGTCCGCCCGCGGAGCCACCGTACACGCCGACGCGTGAGACGTCGTACCACGCGTACTTCGCATTCACGGCCTTGTGCCAGAGAATGCGATCAGGGAAGCCGGCGTCCGCCAGGTTCTTCCAGGCCACGTCTTGGAACGCCTTGGAGCGGTTGTTGGTGCCCATGCCATCGATCTGCACCATCACGAAGCCCAACTCGGCGGTGTTGATCAGGTTCTGGCCGCCGCCCCACGCCTTGGGCACGAAGGAGCCCTGCGGGCCCGCGTAGATCTGCTCGATGACCGGATACTTCTTGTTCGCATCGAACGTGAGCGGCCGCACGACGATGCCCCAGATGTCGGTCGTACCGTCGCGGCCCTTGGCCACGAAGACTTCGGGCGGCCGCCATCCGGTCGCGAGGGCGGCGGACATGTCGCCCTTCTCGAGCGGCAGCATCCGCCGGTCGCTGGCGCGCCGCAGCTCCATCACCGGTGGCATGTCGACGCGCGAGTACGTGTCGACGTAGTACGTCCGGTCCGGTGACCACACGATGGTGTGCGTGCCATCCCCTTCCGTGTACGCGACCAGGCCCGTGCCGTCGAAGTTGATGCGATAGAAGTGCGTGAAGTACGGGTCCTGGTTCTTGTTCACACCGAGCGCGCGAAAGTAGATCTGCCGCTTGGCCACATCCACGCTGTCCACCGACTTCACCACCCATTGCCCCTTGGTGACCTGCTGCTTCACGCGACTGGTCGCGCCATCGTACATATAGATGTGGTTCCAGCCGTCGCGCTCCGACATCCAGAGCACCTCGCGGCCGTCATCGATGTCGAAGCGCCAGTTGTGGCCGCCGTCCGTCAGCCCGGCAACCGCCGGCCGGTAACCAAAGAACGTCTTGGTCTGCTCGTCGATGACGGTGCGCACGGCGCCGGTGTTCGCGTTGACCTCGAGGACGCGATACGCCTGATGGCCGCGCTGATTGTACTCGAACGTGTACGCGTGGCTGTCCTTCCGCCAAACCGGCCGAGATATCTGGTACGGATTGGGGAAGAGCGCGTCATCGATCACCGTCTTCGTGCGCGAGTCCACGTCGAACAGCACTGGTTGATTGAACGCCAGCAGGTCGCCTGGCTTCTGATACATCACATTCGGATTGGCTGCGAGCGTCGCCGACGTTTCGTACTTCGGTTGCACCTGGTCTGTCGGTGAGGACCTGACGAAGTGGACCTGCCGGTTGTACCCCGGCTTCCTTCGGTACGCGACCAGCTTCTTCGAATCCGGGGACCACTCGATAGAGAGGAGCTGATAGGCGTCGCCCTCGGAGCCGTCGGAGCTGAGCATGGTGTGCGCGATTGGAGCTGGAGCGCCGCCGCCGCCACCAGCGCGTCCACCGCCCGCGCCGCGGCCGGCACCCGGCGCGGTTGCACGGGCAGGCCGAATGGCAATGTTGTAGTTCTGGATGAACGCCTCGAAGCGCTTGTCCGGTGAGGCTCGCCAGGACGTGGTATCCGGCCCGCCACCTCGCCCACCCGCGCCGGGAGGACCGCCGCCGCGCCCGAAGCCGACGACGTCGCCACCCGCATTCGCGTCACCGATGCGCGTGCAGGTGTAGTCGCTGAACACGCACCGCCAGCGTGCGTTGTTGGCGTCGCCTTCAACGGCCTGGCCGTCATTCACCGACGTGATCGCGGTGAATGGCAGGGTCATCGCCGTGTACTGGCTGCCGGCAGCGCCCGAAACAGCACGCGCCATCCGCTCGTGGTCGAATGCCGGCTGCTTGATCCAGGCGTCGGCATCTACCGTGACGAACTGGTTTCCACCGGTGGTCGACACGCGGTAGGTGAACCGGTTCGTGTTTGGGATCCAGGTCACGCCACCTTGCACGAGACCCACCGTGAGGTTGGCGAATCGCTGGTTGACGGTGGCCGCACGCCGGTAGTCGTCGAGCGTCCCCTGCGCGTGGATGACGCAAGGCACGAGACACAGGCCGGACAGCGCGCCGGTCCATCGGACGACGTTGGAGGCGACCCGCACGGTGGAAGCTCGTCGCTGCGTCATTGTTTCTTCTCCTGGTGTGTGCCGTCCGAATGCTGCTGAAAACGTGTTGTTGACGCCGAAGCTGCTGCTGGTGCGCGCGTTCACTGCTTTACCAGGGCAATCGCGCGCGCCCGGTGTAGACGTTGCCGGCCAATGCGTGCGACGGGATCACCTGCCTGACCAACTCGTGCAACTTGGGGTCAGTGTCGAGGAGTTTTTTCCGCGAGGCGGGGTCGGCGTGGGTGTAGTACTCGACGCCGCCAGCCCAGTATTCGTTGAAGTTGTTGCCGTTGTAGCCCTGCGCGGAGCGCAGGCCTGTGCTCTTCGCGGAAGCATAGGCCTCCTCGACGGCCTTTCGATACGCCGGGTCGACGGTGTAGATCGCCCCCCGCATGATGCCGTGCGAGAACTCGTGCACCAGCAGCGGTCCTCCGAAATACCGCGTGCCCGGATAGCCCAGCAGGTTTTCCTCGGCGATGGACGCGGTGTTCGCCGTCCGGTTCACCCCGAAGCCACAGCCGCGTGCATTCCAGTATTGCGCGCCGGTCATCGTGCCCGCGCAGCCCGGACTGTTGTACGCCGCCTGCTGTGCTGTGAGCCGTGGGTCATCGTCGCGAGGGCGCCGAGGAACGTTCGTCGTTTCATTGCAGCGGTTCCCTCCAGTACTGCGTTTTGTATAAAGTATACTATCGGAACGTTGTGTCAAAACTCAGATTTTCACCAGATGCCTGACAACATCTCACGCCGCGATGCACTGAAGCAGCTCGCGACCTCCGGTGCGGGACTGATGTTCGCCGGCGCCATTCGTGGCCGCGCTGCCGACATCATCGTCGCTGGCCAGCCCGTGGAGATCGCGGTGTGGTCGGTGAGTCCGGCGACCGTGCGCGTCACGGTCCGTGCCCTGACGGATGGAAGCCCGGTGCCTCCAACCGGCGCCCTCGTGCAGGAGGATTTCGGGCGCGCGCTCGCCCGCGCACGCGACACGGCTGCGGCGTCGCGCGTGCGCGCCGGCAACGTCGTGGTCAGTTACACGGACGGACCTCCCACGATCCAGGTGCGCACGGCCGCCGGCGACCTGGTGCAGCAGTTGACGCTCGACGCGGCGAACCCCGGCATGTCGTTCAATCTCGGCGACGGCCCGTTGCTGGGCTTCGGCGAAGGCGGTGCGCAGTTCGATCGTCGCGGAGCGATCGACGACATGCGGAGTGGCCAGGGCGCTCGCAGCACGGGCCCCCGCCCGTTCCTGCTCGACACGCACGGCACCCGGGCGCCGGTACAGTGGCTGATCGGCACGAAGAACCGGTGGGCGATGTTCATCCACCAGCCGTACGGCGCTTTCGATCTCACTGGTGCGCGTGGTGTCTTCACGCCGCGCCCTGGGGCCACGCTCCCACTCGATGTGTTCGTCGTGAGCTCGCGCGACCCGAAGGTCATCCTGCGCGAGTACGCACGCATCACGGGGCTTCCGGAACTGCCCGCGCGCTGGACGTTCGGCTACCAGCAGTCATCGCGCACGCTGGCTGGGCCGGAGGAAATCCTCGGCATTGCTCGCACGTTTCGCGAGAAGAAGCTGCCATGCGACGCACTCATTTACCTGGGAACGGAGTTCGCGCCGTCGGGCTGGAACACGCGCAACGGCGAGTTCACGTGGCACACCGGGAACTTTCCGGACCCCAAGGCCATGATCGACCAGATTCACGCGCAGCACCTCCGGGTCGTGGTGCACGTCGTCATCGAGGGCCGCACGCTCACGGGAACGGTGAACGATCCCTGTTCGGCGGAGCCACTCCCGTCCGGCCGCACTGCCGATAACCGCTGGCCACCAGACCGCCAGGTGGCGTGCTACTGGCCGCATCACAAAGGCACGATGGACGCGGGCGTTGACGGCTGGTGGCCCGACCAGGGCGACGGTCTCGACGGGCCGTCGCGGCTCAATCGCCATCGCATGTACTGGGAAGGCACGCAGCAGCTCCGGCCCAACGAGCGCCCCTTTGCGTTGCACCGCAACGCGTCGCCCGGCGTGCAGCGCTTCGGCGGATTCATCTGGTCGGGCGATCCACGCAGTCGATGGGAAACGCTGGCGACCCACGTTCCCGTGGCGATCAACACCGGCCTGTCCGGGTTTCCGTACTGGGGCAGCGACATCGGCGGCTTCAATCCGACTGTCGAGTACACTGGTGAGCTGCACACGCGCTGGTTTCAGTTCGGCGCGTTCTGTCCGTCGTTTCGCGCGCACGGCCGCAACTGGCATCTCAAGCTTCCGTGGGGCTGGAACGGAGGCGACGGCGGCCCGTTCGAGGCGGGCACCTGGCGCGCGGGTGCCGCCGAGCTGCAGAATCCGAACATCGAGGTGATTCTTAGAAAGTATCTCGAGCTTCGGTACCGCTTGATGCCATACCTGTACACGGCGGTGCGCGAGACGCACGAGACGGGTCTGCCCATCATGCGGGCGCTGTGGCTGCACTATCCGGATGATCCGACTGCCGTCGCGCGCGGCGACGAGTACCTCTGGGGCCGAGACCTGCTCGTCGCGCCGGTTGTCGAGAAGGGTGCGACCAGCCGCCGCGTCTACCTGCCAGAGGGCGCGTGGTACGACTTCTGGACCGAGGCGCGTGTGCAGGGCGGTCGCGAGATCGACCGGCCCGTGGATCTCGAGACGATGCCGCTCTACGCGCGCGCGGGTGCGGTGCTGCCGATGGGCCCCGTCAAGCAGTACGCTGACGAGCCAAGCGACGAGCCCACGACACTCATTGTGTATCCTGGCGTTGACGGCACGTCGATGTTGTACGAGGACGACGGCCTCAGCTTCGCACACCGACGCGGCGATTGGATGCGCATTGCGCTACGATGGCAGGACCGCGCGCGGCGGCTCACGCTGCGCCTGACACCGAACTCGCGTATGCGCCCGCCGGCTGAACGGCGATTCACCGTGAGGGTCGCGGGCACCAATGTCATGAAATCCGTGACGTTTACAGGACGGCCGGTCGAGGTGCAGCTCTCGCGGTAGTCTGTCGTCCCGAGCGCAGCGAGGGACCAGCGTTCGGGGGAGACCACCAGGTCC
>JANOIJ010000178.1:0-15513 GCA_031407575.1 Gemmatimonadaceae bacterium
GAACTCGAGCACCCGATACACGAACGCCGCCGTCGCCCTCGTGCTGTTGGCCTGCGCTCACAGTCCCGCGTCGGCACAGAGCGGCAAGTTTGTCGCGACCATCCAGAACCTGACGACCATCCGCGGCGCCGTACGACTGACCATCACGCCGGAAAACGACAAACAGTCGCGCGCGAAGGTGGCCATCCAGGGTGCGCCCTTTGAAAAGCAAATCGCCTGGGCCATTGCGGAAGGCCGCTGTTTCATGAACGCCGAAGCGATCATGCCGGTCGCGGCCTTCCCGACCGTTACCACGCGGCTGGACGGTTCGGCGGAGATCAGCGCGCGGATCACGCGGCTGACCTCCGGCAAACAATACTATCTCCGAATCAGCGACCCGCAGAAAGAAGCCGTGACCGATGCCGCCGCCTACGGCTGCGCGAACATCAGCGAAGAGAGCTGAGTGCGGCGAGGAGCCGTCGCGCGCCGGAACAATCGATCCGGCGCGCGCTGAATTCAGGGAGCGCTGCCAGGCCCGCCGCCACCGAACGTGTAGATCGGCAGCCCCAGGGAAGCGAGATCGCGACCGGACACCGGCAAATGGATCGGCGTGCCTGGGAGTAGTTCGCCCCAGCCTCGCGTATCAAAGAACGCGACCTCGGCCAGCAGCGGGTACAGCTCGATCCGCTTCTCGTACATGATGGCGTCGAGCAGGTCGCCGCACTTGCCGTCGCGCTTCCGCGGAACGCAGCTGCCATCGTTGGGCGGGCCATTGGCGTCCACCGATTTGAGCCCGGCTGCGGTGCGCGACGGATTGATGAGCACCGCTGCCTCCGCCTTGTTCCCGAGCCGAAAGAGTGCCTCGGCCTTGATGAACTTCATCTCGTCCACGGTCATGTAGGGCACGATGGCCCTGGTGCCCGAGTCCGCGGACGCGTTCAGATATTTGATGCCGCGATACCAGGAGCCGAGGTAGCTGCCGACGGTCGAGAGGTTCCCCATGGTGCTGGTCTGCTTGGCGAACTTCGTTCCCGCCTTGTTCGGGTCACCGGCCGCGTGGATGCGCCGGTCCGGCGTACTGATCACGGCGGCGGTGCGCGTAGAGGTGGACGCGGCGAGCCACTTCTGGAACTCACCCGACGTATCGGCCGGTCCCAGCAGTCTGGTGTTGACTCGCACGGTGTTGTTCGAGAATGACAGATCCAGATAGGCGCCCCACGTGCCGGCGATGGCCGGGTCTGCCTTCTCGACAAAGTCGCGGCTGATCGTGGAATCGTGGCGTGCCAGGACTGCCGCCCAGTTGACCGCTGCGCGCTCGGTAGGGGAGCGAGGCGTGTACACGTCCGCACGCTGGATCCACGACTGCGCGACCCGAATCAGCTCATCACGGGTGATGGGATTCTGATTGATCCATGTGGCCGAGGTGGTAAAGTTGGTTGCGGCTCTGGCCTCGGTGATCACGTTGCGCATCTGCGCTACGCCGGCGGCGACGACCTCCGTGTACGGACTCAACGGCGGCGGCGTTTGCGGGCTCGTGGTCGTGTCGGTGATGAATGCCTGGTCGTACAGCAAGCCGACGCGGATGGTATGCATCGCAATGATGAACTTCGCGAAGATCTTGAGACGCGGCGTATCCGCGCCCGTCTTCACCACGGTCGTGTCGCCGTACTTGTGATTGTGAGCCAAGATCGCCTGAAACGATTCGCGTGCGCCGGCGATGGAGCTGTAGGGATCGTACCATCCGAATCGCGTCGCGCAGCTCTGCACGTTGGTGTTGTCGATCGCCACGCGAGGCTCCGACGCATAGACCGCCGGGTCGAGGCCGTTGTTGAGCGACGATGCCGTGCCGGTGAGCTCATTGGCCCAGATCCCGAGTGGAATGGTGGGACAATGCGAGCCAACGCGCCCCTCCATCGATCCCGCGCCGGTCTTCCACGCGCCCACGATGGACGCCTCGGCGCTGACTGCACTGACGTACGCGCGAGTGATGTCCAGGGTGTTCGGATTCGTCACATCGAGGTCAAAGCAGCTGGAGGCGGCGACGAGCACCGTGCCGGCGAACACGTATCGCGTCGCGGAGGAGAGACGCGCCCAATGGGTAGAAGTCATGGTCTGCGGTCTCGACTAGAAGGTGAGGGTGACGGCGCCGGTGAAGTTGCGCGTCATTGGGTAGGTGGCGCGGTCCTCGCGCCTCGTGGGAGCGCCGGCCATCACGTTGAGCCCGGGATACTTGCTCCAGGTGCCCAGGTTGCGCCCGATCAGGTCCAGCTGAATGCGGTCTACACCGATCTGCTCCAATGCGCGCTTGCCCTTCACGTTCAGGGTGTACCCGATCAGTGCTTCCTGAAGGTTGAGATAGCTCCCGCTGAACACGAACGCCTCGTTGTACGAGCTGGCGTTGGCGACGCTCGAGTAGTACGAGACCGGCTTTTTGAGCTCGTCCGGCTTTCCGAACTGGTCGACGTCCTTCGAGTCGCCTGTTCCCCAGTAGGTCTGCATGCCCTTGGCGTATTCGTCGCCGCCCAACTGGCCGGCAGTCTGGACGAACACACGAAAGTTCTTGTAGCGGAGATTGTGGCCCCAGCCGAAGTGGAACTTCGGGTTTCCGTCGCCGATCTGCTCTCGCAGGTTACCGCCAGTGATGGAATCGACCTGGACGATCGGACGGCCCCACGGGTAGGAACGTCCATCGATGGTGACGCTGGTGCCCCACAGGCTCTTCGCAACGCCGTCGCGCGCAGTGTTGCCCGCACCCACCGGCACCACGTATCCGTCGTCGTTGACGTCGAACTGATCGTGCGAGTTGCGATGGATGGTGCGAAGATGCGTCTTGTCATGCGCGAAGACCTGGCCCCACATCGTGCCAAACGTGACGCCGGAGCAGCGGAAGTGGGGACCGTCGTTCGCATCCACGAAGCAGCTTCGCTTGTAGTCCGTCACCAGATTGCGGGAGCGGTCAGCCACGAATGACGTCGTCCAGCTCAGTCCTTTCGCGTTCGAGAGGAGTTGCGCTTGAATGGTCGCCTCGATGGTGTTTCCCTTGAGCCCACCCGCGTTTGCCAGCTGGTTGCTGTAGCCCGAGAGGGCCACGGCCGGGATGGAGACGAAGAAGTCATCGGTCCTGTTTCTCGCGTACGTGATGGAGGCGCTGTAGCGCTGTTTGAAGGTCAAGTCGAGACCCACCTCCTGCTCGTGCGACACCGTTGGGCCAAGGTTGACATTGCCGAGCGTATTCCGGATCAACGCGCCGGAATTGTCGATGATGAGCGCCTCATACTGGTTGGCAAACGCGGGGCGGTTACCTGCGGTGCCGATGCTGTAGCGCAGCTTGAAGATCGAGAACTGGTCTTTGAAGGGGAACCAGGACTCGTCGGCCATCAGCCACGCTCCGGACGCCCGGTAGAACGTGTTCCAGCGGTTCGCGGCGCCGAACAGCGAACTGCCGTCGCGACGGATTAGGAAGTCACCGATGTACCGCTCGCGAAAGCTCAGACCGAGGTTCGTCACGAGTGCCTTGGTACGCCGGTCCTCATAGGACTGAGTGGACGTAATGGTCCTTGCGGTCGAGACGTTCCGCACTCCTTCGACCCTCAAGTCCGTTCCGGTCACCGAAAAGCTCGGACTTGTCTCACGCTGCAACTCGCCACGGACGGTGGTTCGGGTCGTCACGCCGAAGAGTTGCTTCGTGAACGTCGGACCGGCCGTGAACGTGATGCCGTCGGTGGTGGCGTTCGACGTATTGATTCGACCAGTTGAACGGCTGATCGAACCGCCGGAATTGGTTGGCGTGTTGAGTGGCGTAAAGCTTTCTCCGCGGATGTCACCGCGATCGTAGCTGAGATCCGATACAAACGAGATCCATTCCAGCGGCTGCCACGACAGGCGGCTCGACATGTTGGTGCGCGCGCGCCGCGAGATGTTGTCCTGGACGAATTCCGCGAACAGCGGATTCGTCGCGTTGGTGACCGAATCGGGAACGATGTTGTAGTTGAATCCCGGGATGAGCGGGCGGGGATCGACCGAAAGCAGATTCACGTCAGGGTCGAACCGATATAAGCTGTCGAAGCTCGTGATCGGATTGTCGTCCTTCGCGCGCGTGTGATTGATCGAGAAGCCGAGCGAGAAGTTTTCTCGCACCTGCGCGTCGAGGTTCAGCCGGAACGTCTGCCGCTGATAGCCGTCGTTGAACGGCAGGATCCCGGGGTTCTCGTTCCGGGAGTACGCGGCGAAGAAGTTGACGGCGGCGCTGTTCCCCTGGACCGACGTCGTCACCGTGTTGTAGCCACCTGCCTTGAACAATTGGTTCGCCGCATCGTACAGCGGCGTATTCTGATATGCCTGGTCCATGATGTTCAGCGCCGTGGTCGCGCGCTGCGCGCGGGCCACCACTGCGTTGTTCGCGTCGAGCCACTGGCCCTGCGAGTTCTGCCGGAAGTTGTGGTGCTGGTTTTTCTCCAGCTTCGAGACGAACTTGTCCTGGCCCTGCTCATAGCGCACCGAGTACTCCATGGTGCCCACGTTCATGCCCTTGCCGCGGTTGGTCGTCACGGAGATGACGCCCGCGGCCGCACGTGAACCGTAGAGGGCCGCAGCGGCGGCGCCTTTCAGAACCTCGATGCTCGCGATGTCCAGCGTCTCGAGGTCCTGGGTGGTGCGGTCCATCGTCTGATTGAGGATCACGCCGTCTACCACGAAGAGCGGGCCCGGCGCGTCCTGCTGGAAGTCAAAGCCGGCGATCGGGCTGCGCAACACGATGTTCGCTCCTTCACCGGGCCTGCCGCTCGGGCGAATCACATTCGCGCCGGCAACCTTGCCGGCGATCAGCGTCGAGGCGGCGCCGCTGGTCGGTACGGGAAAGTCCTCCGCGGTCAGGCGATCGACCGCCACCGTGGACTTGGCGATGGTGGTCGCATCGATCGTGGCGGAGGTGACCACCTGGTCGAGCCGTGCGGGAACGTCGGTGAGCTTGAACTCGAGCGTGGTGACGCTGTCGCCGCGCAGCCGCACGTTCTGAAGACGCTGCAGTCCGAATCCAAGGCGTCGTGCCTCGACCGCGAACACTCCCGGCGGGGCATTGGTGATGAGGAAGCGCCCCTCCGCCGTCGTCTGCGAGCCGAGGTTTGTACCGACGATGGTCACCGTTGCGCTGGGGATGGACGCGCCGGACCGTACGTCGACCACGCGGCCGGACAGGCGCGCCCTGCCGCCGCGTTGCGTTGTGGTGTCCTGGGCGCTTGCCGCGGATACCGGCATGAGTTGCGCTACCACGAGCGCGAGCATCAGCGCGACGCGTTTCATCAGCATGAACGGCTCCTCGGTGGGGGCGGGTATCCTGGAACGGCAGGACGCCCGAGGCAGTGGGATGGGCGGGTGGGGAACAGCGTCGGATATGACCCTTCACCCTGCGGATACAATATCCGTCACTCGTCGGATACTGTATCCAATATTGGCCGCCGCACAAGAGGCAAGCCCTGGCGATGTCCCACGGGAGGCGGACGACCGTATCCCCGCGCGAACGTCCGCAGGCTTCGGGAGTCGCTCTCCGTTGGCGTCCAGGGCAACGCTGAAGCGCGCCGGTGCCAGGACCGCACGCAGCGAGCGTGAGAGCAGGTCGCACAATGTGATGTGAGGTGACGGAGTCGCGCAGGCTTCAGCGGCAGCGCACATCGAAAGGAGGGTGATGCGGACCGCGTGCATATCGGATACAATATCCCGAACTGCCGCGCGACGATCTGAGGCCACTCGCGCCCTGCCCAGGTGTTCCCCGCTCCCTTCCACGGTACTTGGAGGTCGAATGATCGGTCCCGTCAGTCTCGCGCGTTCCCGAGTGATAGCGTTCGTGTGGAGCTGCCTGGCCGCCGCGCTTTTGGTGAGCCCCGAGCTCTCTGCACAGCGCGGCGGGCGCGGTGGGGCCAGCGCGCTGCCTACGCTCACCGCAACGGCAAGCGACCCGCTGGCCGCGCTGCGTTTCCGTTCCGTCGGGCCTGCGTTCACGTCGGGACGCCATGCAGACATGGCCGTGGATCCAAGGAACCGGCACGTCTGGTATGTGGCGATGGCCGGCGGCGGTCTGTGGAAGACCACCAACAGCGGACTGACGTTCACGCCCATCTTCGACGCGTACGGCAGCTACTCGATGTGCTGCGTCCTCGTGGATCCGAAGGATTCGCGCGTGATCTGGCTGGCGACGGGGGAGAACACGAACCTGCGGAGCGCGATGTCTGGGGAGGGTGTGTTCAAGAGCACCGATGCCGGCGCGACATGGAAGCGGGTGGGGCTCGAGCGCTCCGAGAAGATCGGTCGCATGATCATTGATCCGCGCAACTCGGACGTCGTGTGGGTTGCCGCGCAAGGTCCGCTCTGGTCGGCGGGCGGAGAGCGCGGGTTGTACAAGACCACCGACGGTGGCCAGAGCTGGAAGGCCGTGCTGAAGGTGAGCGAGAACACCGGTGTCGCCGATATCGTGCTGGATCCGCGCAATCCCGACGTGGTGTTTGCGGCGACATATCAGCGACGCCGCACGACAGGAATTCTCATCGGCGGTGGGCCGGAAGGCGCGATCCACAAGTCCACTGACGGAGGCACGACGTTCCGGAGGCTCACCACGGGACTGCCCTCAGTGGACATGGGGCGGATTGCGCTTGCGCTCTCGCCGCAGAACCCGGACGTCGTCTATGCATCGGTGACCGCACAGGGGACGGAATCCGGGTTCTTTCGTTCAGCTGACGCTGGCGAGACCTGGGTGAAGCAGAGCAACTGGAACACGAATGATCCGCAGTACTACGGCGAGATCTTCCCCGATCCCTTCCGTTTCGACCGTGTGTGCGCGCTTGCGGTGACCAACATGTGCACGAGTGACGGCGGCAAGACGTTCACGCCACTCAACTGGTCCGTGCACGTGGACCACCATCACATCGGCTTCGACGCGGCGGATTCATTGCACCTGTGGTCGGGCAACGACGGCGGACTGTATGAGTCGCATGACGGCGGCGCGACGTGGCGGCACTTCCAGATCCCCGTTGCCCAGTTCTACGCCATCACCGTCGACAACGCGCTGCCGTTCTACAATATCTATGGCGGCACGCAGGACAACGGCTCCATCGGGACACCCTCGCGCTCCGCGCACCCGAACGGCATCCGGGCGAGCGAAGGAATGACCGTTGGGGGAGGAGACGGGTTTCAGGCGCGCGCGGACCTCGTCGACAACTCCATTCTCTACGTCTCGTCGCAGAACGGCTCGATCCAGCGCCTCGACAAGCGGACCGGCGCGTCCAAGTCGATTGCGCCGCCGAGGACGTGGGGAACGGGCCAGAGAATCCGCACCGCGTTCGAGATGCCGTACATCATCAGCCCGCACAATCACAACCGGCTGTACGTCTTCGCGAATGTGCTCTTCAAGAGTGACACCCGCGGCGATGCCTACACGCCGGTGAGCGGCGATCTCACGCGCCAGCTCGACCGCGACACGTTCACCGTGATGGGGCGCAAATGGGGCGCCGACGCCGTCAACAAGCATCTCTATACCAACGACCTGAGCGTGGGCACCGCGATCGAAGAGTCGCCGCTGCGCGAAGGCTTGTTGTACGCGGGAACCGATGATGGATTGATTCAGATCACCGAGAACGGCGGCAAGAGCTGGCAGTCGGTGGGCTCGTTCCCCGGGGTGCCGGAATTCACGTTCGTCTCCCGGCTGGTCGCCTCGCGCCACGACCCGAACGTGGTCTATGCGGCGTTCAACAACATGCTGCGCGGAGACTTCAAACCGTACGTGCTGAAGAGCACCGACCGCGGTCGCACGTGGACATCCGTCAAGGGCAACCTGCCGGACGGGGAGCACGTGTGGGCGTTGGCAGAAGATCACGTGAATCGAAACCTGCTCTTTGCCGGCACGGAGCACGGCGCGTTCGTGACCCTGAACGGCGGGCAATCGTGGCAACCGCTGCGTGCGGGGCTTCCCCCGGTGGCCGTGCGCGACATCGCCATTCAACGACGGGAGCACGACCTGGTGCTCGGCACGTTCGGTCGCGGGCTCTACGTCATGGATGACTACTCATCGCTGCGCGCGCTCGCCACATCACTGGTGGCAGGCGCTGGGGGAGTACTCGTGCCGCCCCGCGCTGCGCGCGTGTACAGCGAGACGCCATTTCAGCGCGCGGGAATGGGGAACGGTCTCTTCACCGGAGACAACCCGCCATACGGAGCGCTGTTGACGTACGCGCTTGGCGACGCCTCACCGGCGGGGTCGCAGACCGTTCTGGTGATCAAGGACGCGGCCGGGAAGGAGGTCAACGAAGTCGCGGGCCCCGGAGGGGTTGGGCTCAACAGGACCATCTGGAATCTTCGACGCCGCGCGGACAGTGCCACGGTGCTTGCCGCCGGTGGGCGGGGTGCGCCTCCACCGGGCGCCGCGGCCGGAGCAGGGGGACGCGGTGCGGCGACGCCCGCAAATGCGCCCGAAGGCGGCGCGCCACAAGCCGGTGCAGGACGCGGGGGGGCGCCGCCGTTCGCTGGACCTCCTCCGCTCGGTCCAATCGTGCCGCCGGGGACCTACACGGTGCAACTCGCCCGACGGACGGGAACAACACTCACGAACATCGGTGCGCCGCAGCGTCTGGAGGTGGTGCCGCTGGAGCAGCGATGAGCCAACATCAGACCAGCGATTAGAGACGATTGTTCAGGACCGGGGTGGTGTCTTCCGCACTGTTGTACACCCGCGCTCGAGCACGTCGATGTACGTCCCGTAGCCGGTGGCGAGACAGAGGGGATGACTCAACGTCATGAGCATCAGAACGGCACACGTCACTGCACACGCCGAGACGCTCGGGAGCACGTATAGCCGGCACGGAGGCAGCCCTAGCCGGCATTGGATACTTTATGCAACTTACGCCGACACGAGTGCACACGTTGGCCTGGCCGGGAACTCCGTGAGGGGCGTGACACCGTCGTGCCGTCGCCGAGGATGCGAGCGCCTCTAGTGAAGCCTGCGTTGCTGTTCATTCTCGCCCTGGGGTCGCTCCTGTCGAGTCGGGCCGGCGGAACGCTGAGCAAGCCGCCCATCCCGGCCGTCACAGGTCAGCACCCTACTGCTGGTGACACGGTCGCAACGCGAGGAGCGCTCCGCATCGCTGCGCTTCTCGAAGGCCGGCGCATCGCTGTCTTCCAGACAGCCGGAGGCGCAGCGCTCGCCGACCGCTCCCTTGGCGACAGCTCGTTGTGGAACGACGGATCTTCCCTGGGTGTGAGTCCGACAGGTGACCACGTGTTCGCAACACTCGTTGCCCGCTCGCGGGACGCAACGGCAATCGTTCGCATGGACCTGGCAGACTATGTTGTGCAACAGACGTCCGTCATTTCGGACTCCATCCCCTACCCGTGGCTCGCCGTGGGTCCGCGATCGGGCCGTCTGTTCATCGCCTCGGGCATTGGTTTTCGCATTGCGGTGGTAGCCCCAGCGCGTGCATCGACCGTGTCGCGATACTCTGCCCAGCGTGATACCGCTCTCTATCGTCAGGTGACGTGGTTTGGAATTTCCCCCGACGAGAGGCGCGTATTTGTCAGTTACCACGGCGCCGCTACAGGCGGTGACTGGATGGAGCTTCGCGGAGCGTCCTTTGTGGCGTGCAACGACTTCATCCAGCGGATCGTACGGGTCGGCTGCGTGTCTGCTCATGGCCGGATCGAGGCCTACGGACGCGGTTTCGCGGCCGCAACCGGTCAGGCTCTGATGCTGGTCGATAGCGGCGGAAACATGACCCGCCGTTTCGACACGGGTTTGGGTCCGCGCGTCCATTTCATGGAGTTCGTGAGTGACTTCAGGAGTCAAGTCGCGTATGCGATTGCTCCCTGTCATTCCGGCGATGTGTTATCACGAATATCACTGGCTGACTCGACTTCCCTGGTTCCAGCCTTCAGATACTTGAGCCGCGCGATCTGCGGCGATCGAATCGTCGCGTCAAACGACGCTGGACTATTGGCGGTGTTAAATGGCGCGAGTATCACGATCGTTGATTCGCGCACGGGTGCGGTGGTGTCCAGGATCACCACGCCCGCGCGCGTGCTCGACGTGGTGTTCATCCGTGGTTGATGCAGACGAGCGAGTGGTACGGAATCGTATATTCGCGCCCATGCGCTCAAACGCCCTCTGGCTGCTGGCGGGCACGCTCGCCTGCGCGCCGACCGAGCATGTACCAGCCGCGCCAACTGTCGTTCGCAACGCTCCCGGCCCCGCTCCCGCCGGCATGGTTTGGATTCCCGGCGGACAGTTCCACATGGGCGGGGCGGGGCCGTTTGCGGGACCTGAGGAGCGACCGCTGCACCCCGTCGCCGTCGACGGATTCTTCATGGACGTCAATGACGTCACGAACGCCGATTTCGCAGCATTCGTGAAAGCCACCGGCCATGTTACCCTCGCGGAGCGTGTGCCCACGGCGGAAGAGATCCTCCGCCAGGCGCCCGAGGGCGCCGCGCCGCCACCCGCAGAGTTGCTCGTGCCGGGCTCGGTCGTGTTCACGCCCACGGATCACGTAATCGACCTGCGCGACGCGTCACAATGGTGGCGGTGGGTGCCCGGCGCCAACTGGCGCCATCCCGACGGCCCTGGCAGCTCCATCGACGGCAAGGACGACTATCCGGTGGTGCACGTGGGTTGGGCCGACGCGGTCGCCTATGCGACGTGGGCGGGAAAGCGACTTCCGGCCGAAGCCGAATGGGAGATGGCCGCGCGCGGCGGTCGCGAGAATATCGAGCACATCTGGGGCGATGCTCCACACGACACTCGGCACCCGCAGGCCAACATCTACAAGGGCACCTTCCCGCTACATCCAGCCGGTCTCAAGCCGGTGGGCTCGTACGCGGCGAACGCGTACGGGCTGCGCGACATGTCCGGCAACGTCTGGCAGTGGACGCTCGACGTCTATGCGCCGGATACTTACGCGCGCGATTCTGCGCGCGGCGTCGTCCACAACCCTGCCGGGCCCACTGTCCAGACGGCGCCCTCCGATCGCCAACCGGATCGCGTGTTGCGAGGCGGCTCGTATCTCTGCAGCGACTCATACTGTCGAGGCTATCGGATCAGCGCGCGGAGTCCGGCCGATCCCGAGTCGGGAGCGTCGCACATCGGCTTTCGCACCGTCATGTCCGTTGCCCAATGGCACGCCCGCACTCCACCGGAGACGAGGTGATGAACGCACTGAACGTTGTGGCCGCGCTGGCCGTGTTCGCGTCGACTTCCGCCGCGCAGGCAACACCGAATTTCGCGGGACGATGGACGAGCGATCCCGAACCTGCCGCCGCGCCGCAGGCCGGCCGTGCGGGCGGACCGGCGGGCCGAGGGGGAGGGCCCCCGCCCACCATGGGGAGTGGCTGGGGCTCGACTATCACCATCGCTCACGATGCCGCGACGCTCGTCGTGGAGTACGCGTTCTTCGGGCGCGGCGACATGCAGGCGCCGCTCAAGTTCACCTTCGCCCTCGACGGATCGCCCGCGAAGAATTCGGTGATGATGGGCCGCGACATTCAGGTGCAGACGTCGCGCGCAGTGTGGGAAGGCGAGAAGCTCGCGATCACCACGACATCCACGATCCCGAACCCCGCCGGCACAGGCGCGCCATTCACAACCGAGATCAAACAGCTGCTGTCAGTGGAATCGCCGACGTCGCTCGTGGTCGAGACGATGCGCCCGGGAGTTCTGGGAGGCACCGCGTCGACGACGCGCACCGTCTACCGCAAGCTGTAGCGCCCTCGACGCACTGACCGGTTGGCCTCAGCCTCCCGGTTTCGGCGGGGTGTACGGGTCCGGCGCAGCGGGCGGCACGTGCGGATATTTCACGATTGTCGCGCGGAAATCCGCGACGAGCTTGTCCATCACACCGATCGCCCACGGGTTCGTGTCCTTCACGTCGGACTCTTCCTTCGGATCCGACCGCAGGTTCACGAGTCGCATCGACGGCGGAACGGTCTGGCCCGGCTCGGGCTGGAAGTTGTAGTGGAACTTCCAGTCCTTCCACTTCACGGCCGCTACCGTTGTTCCGCCCGTGTGAAACAGGACGCTCTCGCGGTTGGAGTGCTTCTGCTTGCCTTCGAGGAAAGGCAGTTGATTCACGCCATCGATTGCGCGGTCCGTTGGCATCGTGCCCCCAGCGGCGGCAACCAGGGTGGGAAAGAGATCCGTCTGGTGCACGATCTCGTTCGACACCTGCCCCGCAGGAATGCGTCCGGGCCAGCGGATGACGCATGGCGTGCGGACGCCGCCCTCCATTACCGAGTTGTAGAAGCCACTCCACGGTCCTGACGTGCCTCGCCACGGCCGGCGGATTTCGGCGCCGTTGTCCGTGCACCAGAGCACGATGGTGTTGTCGTCGATGTTGAGGCGCTTGAGCGCGTCCATGATGAGGCCGACGTTGTGATCCACGTCGGCCATGGCATCGCCCATGTCGCCGGCGCCGGTCTTCCCGGCAAAATCCGGGTGCGCGAGCGTGGGAAAGTGGAGCTGCGTCATCGGGTAGTACACGAAGAACGGCCGGTTTGCGCGGGCGTTTTGCTGCATGAAGGCAACGCTGCGCTCTGCTGCCTCGCGGTCCACCGTGCGCCGCGTCTCAAGATTGAACGGCTTGACTTTCGTCGACGTCTCGCCTGCCTTGCCCTGCCAGATGTGCGGGATCTCGGTCGTTCCCGGGACGAAGCTCGGCAGGGTCGTCGTCTGTGCCTCGTTGCTCGTCATCGGGATGCCGAACCATTCATCGAATCCCTGATCGGTGGGCGCGCGGCGACCGAGCCAGTTCGTGCCACCGATGTGCCACTTTCCGAAGTGCCCCGTGGCGTAACCGAGCGGCTTCAGGGCCTCCGGCAGCGTGTGCTCCCAGAGCGTGATACCGCCATTCTGATTCGCGCCCGTGCGTACGGCGTAGCGACCGGTGAGCAGCGCGGCGCGAGACACCGTGCAGGAATATTCGACGTTGAAGTTGTTGAGCCGCATTCCCTCGTTGCCGATCCTGTCGATGCGCGGCGTCGACACGCCTCGCACGCTCCCGTACACGCCCACCTCGCCCCAGCCAAGGTTGTCGGGGAACATGAGGACGATGTTCGGCCGACGTCGTGGCGTCGCTTGCGCAACGCCGAGCCGCGGCATCACGCCAATGACGAGCGTGGCCACCACCGCTCCCAGAAGCAGTTCTCGGCTGGAGTATCTCATGTGCCTCTTCCGGTTTCTTGGTACATGCCGCGAGCGGCACGGAGATGCAGGTCCTATACGATCGGACAATCGCGCCTTGCAGGGAAGTGGATATAGGATAAATTATCCGAATGCAACGTCGGCCATTCCTTGCCGCGCTGGCCGCCACGGCGACCGCGCCCCTCCTTGAGGAGGCATCGGCGCTTGCGCGAGATGCGTCCCCGCCGCCGCAGACCGTCGTGCCCACGAAGATCACGTTGCTGGGAACGGGGACGCCTGCGCCGTCACTCGAGCGGCAGGGTTCGAGTTACCTCGTCGAAACGGGTGGCGACGTCATCCTGTTAGACCACGGCACGGGGTCGCACCACCGCTTGCTGGAGAGCGGGCATCGCGCCGTGGACGTGACGCACATGTTCTTCACGCACCTGCACTACGACCACTGCCTTGATTACGGGCGTCTCGTGCTCCAGCGATGGGATCAGGGGGCGGACAAGATTCCAGACCTCGCGGTGTACGGACCCACGCCGATCCGTCGGATGACGGACCAGCTCTTCGGGCGCGAAGGAGTGTATGGACCAGATATTCAAGCACGCATCGAGCATCAGAGCAGCATCGACACGTTCGCGGAGCGGGGCGGCGTGCCGCCGCGGAAATGGCCCACGCCCCTCGTGCGGGAAATCCACACCGGGGACGTGATCCAGGGCAAGTCATGGAAACTGACGGTCGGTCACGCCCAGCACGTGCAGCCGTACCTGGAGTGCCTCGCCTTCCGCATCGACGCGGAAGATGGCTCGCTCTGCTACTCCGGTGACAGCGCCGAGGCCGATTCCATCGTCGAGCTGGCGAAGGGGTGCGACGTACTGATCCACATGAACCACTCCTTCACCGGCACCGCGCCGACACCAGCGTTCCGCGATGCGGTGGGCAATCATAGAGCGAACGCGCGGGTCGCCACGCGAGCGGGCGTGAAAACACTCGTGCTCGTGCACCCGCCACCGTCAATCGATCAGCCGAGGATACGCGAGAAGATGGTTCACGAGGTGCAGGAGGAGTTCAAGGGCAACGTGATCTGGGGCGAAGACCTCATGCAGCTCACGTTCACCGGCCCATCGCTCAAGCTCGGCGGATATTAGACTGGTGGAGATTCTCATGCGCGTCAGCGTCCTCACGTCCGCACTGTGTCTCGCACTGCTCGCCCCAGTGACGCTCGGCGCGCAGCGCGTCCCACCGCCGTTGACGGGCGCTGCGCGTGGCGAGCCGCAACCGCCGTTGCTAAAGGACTACACGGCGTTCAGCGTCACCGCACCTCCCGCCGAGCTGGCACTCGATCCCTTTTACAAGAAGTACGCGAACGCGCAGGGGATTCCCGTCGTCAGCTCCGCGAAAGTTCCGGACGCGGCGCTGCTGATGGCGCGTGACATTGTCACCTTCATGCTCTCCGAGCGGCCGGACTTGCGCAAAGAGCTGATGCGCAAGAAGTGGAAGGTGGCGATCATGGCGCAGACCGAAGTCACCTACGACATCCCCGAGCACCGTAAGTACCGGCTGCTGCCCAAGATCGACGACGAGCGACTGACGCCGCAGCAGCGCGAGAACTATAACAAGCCCGACGGCCTCGCCTCGCTGACAGGCGAGCAATACTGGAATTCACGCGGCCGAGGCTTTGGTGGTGAACCTGACGGTGAGAACACAACGTCGATTGGGGAAGAGAACTTGCTGGGCTACCCGAACACGCCGTATTTCGGCTCACCGTTGCTGATGCACGAGTTCTCGCACGGGATCATGCGTGGCGCGATCTACACCGTGGCTCCCGAGTACAGGAAGGCCGTAGAGGCGGCGTACACGTCGGCCAAAGCCAACGGATTGAAATCGGCGCGGGGCTACAATGGCAACAACTTCAACGAGTACTGGGCCGGCGGCGTGGAGTACTACACATACCACGACGAAAAGGCGCGCGAGACGCTGCGCGAGACCGATCCGCAGCTCTACGAGCTCGTAAGGCAGGTCATGCCGGCGCACCGGGCAACGGGAAACATCTACACTGGTCGCGCGCGCCTCCCCTGGTGATCGACTACGGAGACCGCATGGATACGAGAGTGGACAAGGCTCGCGACTGGCACGGCGTCTTTCCCGCGCTGCCCACGCAAATGCACGGCGACTATTCGATGGACGTCCCGGCGACGATGCGCCATGTCACCCAGATGCTCGACGCCGGGGTACATGGCCTCGTCATGATGGGGACGATTGGCGAGAACAACTCGCTGCTGCCCGAGGAGAAGCGTGAGCTGCTGCGAGCGACGGTGAAGACCGTAGGCGGCCGAGTGCCCGTGCTCACGGGCATCTCGGAGTTCACCACGGCGGCGGCG
>JANOIJ010000222.1:0-4042 GCA_031407575.1 Gemmatimonadaceae bacterium
GCACGTTGCCCGTCGCCAGCGAGTACGTCCGCGCAAACGAGGGAGCTGCGGTGGCCAGTGTCAGTACGCCGACGTCATTCTCCTCGATCACACCGCCTGAGTATCCCGTCTTCACGGCGTACCCAGCGCCATGCACGTCCACCCAACCGATACCCGTCTGGAAGAAGCGCGCGGTGAAGCTCGCCGACGTTTGCGTCGTCCCGTTGCTCATGCAGTGCGCCGCAGTGAGAATCTTGCCATTGCCGAGGTACGATCCGCTGCAACCATGGAGCACTGTTCCAACGCCATCACGGAACCAGAGATTCACGATGCCGCTGTAGTTCGAGCCGGCTGTGCGATCAGCGATGTAACGCGCATTGTTCTGGCCACCAACCACCGTGTCGGACACGGAGATAACGCTGCTGGCGGGGCCGGACAACTGCGCTGTCTGGGCGTGAACGCTTGATACCGACGCAGCGACGAGAACGGCAATCGTCATGGCGCCCCTGGCGGTTGAGCGCAATCGGGAGGTCTGCATGGAAGATCCGGGTGTGGGAAACGTTCGACGTGAAGAGGGCCAGCAACGGCGAGGATGGGGCCGATGGCAGTGTCGCTCTGCCTGATGAGTTCGTCAAGAGGCATCACTGCGTCCAGACGATGCTTGCGTTGGGGTCCAGAGAATGTTTGCGTTGCGTCGTTGCAACACATGTCGCGGCCGCGCTGCGGAGAAAGCCGCTTACAACACCTCTATCCCCCCATACATCAGCTCGGACGCCCAAAGCGACCGATCGCGAGCACGATAAAGCAAATCGTCGGCCTGACTGATCTGCTTGTCATGTTGGGCAGTTTCCGCCAATTCGCATCGCGGCATTCCGCAGCGAAAGGTGTCATCACATATTCGCCCTGCGGCACACGGATTCCAGCCTTCGCGACGCCGCAAGGCCTTCGTCGCCGGAGCGCCTCACCAGCAAGCCGCGCTCTTTGCGCAGCGACAGGGGCTCTCGTGGAACCAGACATTCTCGATCAGATCGTCGTCGGAATCTCGCGCTTCTGGAAAGAGGCGGTGGTCGATCGCTACCGCCTGTGGCACCTGAATGTGCACGGCATCGAAGTGACGCAGTCCATTCAGCACTACCGCTCCGACGAGCACCTGACCGACTCGGCGGACCGCGGAATGGACAACTCGGTGCAGCTCGTCGCGTACAAGTCGGCCTACGTACGCGTGTACGTGCGCTCGGGGCTGCTGAGCGCGGTGCCTGGTGTGACGGCGACCCTGGAGGTGGCGCGCCGCAATCACGCGTTCGGGTACGACGTCGTGCGCACGCTCATGCCGCGGGGCATCGGCACAGTAACCGCCGAGGGGACCGTCAACTACAACACCGAGCGGAACAACCTCAACCGCACGCTCAACTTCATCATACCCGCGGAAGATTTCTGGGGGACGCTTCGCGTCACCGCGCGGCTCACCGGACACGCAGGGGTGGAAGGCAGTGCAGTCGTGCGCGCCAATCTCGTGCAGACGCTGCGCGTGCGAGCCATCATGGTGGCGTACAACGGACCGAGCTCCGCGATGGCTCCCGGTCCCGGCCAGCCTCCCATCACAACGGTCGTCCTCGCCGCTCCGACGTTGGCGAACCTGCAGACCACCGCGTCGATGGCGCTCGCGGCGATGCCGGTGCAGGGCACGGGCTCATTCGCCAGCTGCGGGACGCTCAACTGGGCCACACCGCTGGACGACCCGCGAACGTCCGCTGGCGCATGTTCAGCCAACTGGGACACGCTGCTCAACTGGCTCGCGCTGCTCCAGGACAACGACGGCAACCGTGCCGACGTCGTGTACTACGGGCTCCTGCCCGCGGCCATTCCCCTCGGTGTTCCGGGCTGCGGCGAGAACGGACTCGGCGCCGGCACAGTCAGCGATCAACAAACGCTGCTCCACGAGATCGGGCACGGCTACGGCTTCATGCACACGCCCTGTGGAGCTGCGGGCGCGACCGACCCGAACTATCCGACGTACGAGCCGTACGCCGCAGCGTCAATCGGCGAATTCGGTCTCGACATCCGCAGCGGTGCGACATTCGATCCCAACACCGCGCGCGATTTCATGAGCTACTGCAATCCGCAGTGGATGTCGCTGTATCAGCACGAACGCCTGCTCCAGCATCCGCGGCTCGTGCCCAGGTGGCTGCGGGAGCGCTCGATCTTCGATGACTATCCACATCAGCGCCCGTTCGACAGGGAACACCTGTGGTGGCCGGATCCGCCCTGGCTGCCGGAAGAAGTTCTGGGGGTGAGGATGAAGCCCGTGATTTCGATTGTCGGTCGCGTCCAGGAGAATGGCGTCGTTGACGTGCAGTCGGTGGCGCGCGTGCATGTCGCGGGCGAGCCGCAGGGCTGGCAAACGAGCTGGGTCGCGCAACTCGTGGACGAGGGCGGCAATACGCTCGCGCGCGCACCGCTCATGCGCATTCAGCATCACGGCGGTTGTGGCTGTGGTTGCGGTGGGAACGATGAACATTCCGATCGACCGCCGTTCAGCTTCAAGGCGCACGTGCCGAACGTTGCGAGTGGTGCCGAGCTGCGCGTCGTTGGCCCCGACGAACAGACGTGGAGCCGCTCCGCACCAAGCCGTCCGCCGCGCATTGGGCGGGCCAAGGCGAGCGTGAACTCGAATCAACAGCTCAGCCTCACGTGGAACGTGGAGGCGGAAAGCGAAGTGTCCGTGTGGGCGCAGTGGACGAACGATCAAGGACAACATTGGCACGGCCTGGCCGTCGGCCTGCTGGCGGGCGAGGCGGTCTTACCGCTCACGGGATTGCCCGCGGGCCCGGTTGGCATCCGTCTGCTCGCGCACGACGGCTTCTTCACGACGGAGTCGAAGGTGTTGCAGGTGGAGCTGCCTGAACGCGCACCCGACGTGGCGATTCTCAATCCAAGCGCGGGTCAGACACTGCGGTCGGGATACCCGATCCAGGTTGCGGGCAATGCAACCGACAGCGCCGGCTTCCCGTTGCCCGCGGATCGGCTGGTGTGGGTGCTGGATGGAAACGTCGTGGGGCGCGGCCGCGAGCTCTGGATGGATGCGCCGCGCGCGGGTCGCCACGAGCTCACGCTCGAGGTGGATTGGCAGCAGGGCAGGACGCGCGCGTCGATCGCATTCAACACGGATGATGCGCGGCGAGGGTAGCAACCCTATCGATCCTGAACACGGCGCGGTCCACGGCACGCACTCCCACGAGCAGATGAACTCGTGGGAGATCGCCAAGGTGGACCTCTCGAGCGAGCAGCGCATCAGGCGCGAGATGGAAGCCGAGACTGGAGAGCCGCCGGCGTCGTCTGCTGACGAAGCGACACATGGAGAAGACGTGCTCGCCGTGGCGCCGGCGGAGTTTAGCGGCGAGACCCTCGTCCTTGGCGAGCGTGCGAAGTACGCCGCCGGAATACCGGCCATCGTCGCGGCAATGAAGTTCGCGTACCGAAACCTGGGCGCGGTGAAGGGTGCGCGAATGCTCAGTCAGCTCAACCAGACGGACGGCTTCGACTGTCCGGGGTGCGCCTGGCCGGACCCCGTTGCCGGAGAGCGCACGCGTGCCGAGTACTGCGAGAACGGCGCGAAGGCGGCCAGCGAGGAGAACACGCGCACGACGATCGGCGCGGAGTTCTTCCGCGCACACAGTGTGGCCGAGCTCTCGCAGCGCAGCGACTACTGGCTCGCGCAGCAGGGGCGAATCACGGAGCCGATGGTGCTGCGGTCTGGTGCGACGCACTACGAGCCGATTTCCTGGGACGCCGCGTTCGAGCTCTTAGCGCAAAAGCTCAACGCGCTGAGCGACCCGAACGAGGCCGCATTCTACACCTCGGGGCGCACCGCGAACGAAACGGCGTTTCTCTACCAGCTCTTCGTCCGCCAGTTCGGAACGAACAACCTGCCCGACTGCTCCAACATGTGCCACGAGTCGAGCGGCACGGCTCTCACGGAATCGATCGGCATCGGGAAGGGCACCGCCACGCTGGACGACGTGCACGAGGCGGGTGTCTTCATCGACCTGGGGCACAACCCCGG
>JANOIJ010000259.1:0-18392 GCA_031407575.1 Gemmatimonadaceae bacterium
TTGATCGCCGTCGAGTGGATGCACTGCCGCCACATGCGCCACGGCGCGCTGCCCCACGATGTGTCGCGACCAGTCCCGCGCGAGCAGCGTCTCGAGCGTGGCGCGCGCCATGCGCGGGAAGCGCAGCGTCCGCATCTGTGCAACAGGGCGGAGCAGCGCGACGCGCACGACGCTTCCCGTGGGCGCGTCCGGCGCGAGTGCGACGATTGCCGCAGCCACGGCAGCGGGCGATCCATCGCAGGCCATGGACACGGCATGCCAGCGCGCGTCGCGCCACGCGATCGCAATCTGTGCGTCGTCGAAGGCGACGCCGAGCGTTCCCTCGCCGTTCACGAGCCCACTCGGCGCCATACGGTAAACAGGGCGTCGCCGCCGCGGACATAGTGCGCTTCACCGCGCGCGCGCATCGGGCTGCCGTCCACCCAGCCCTCGGACTCCACCACGACTTCGCGCGTGTCGAAGGTGATGCGCTGCGTGAGCTCGCTCATGACATCGACGATGGCGCTGCGCGCGCCCGGTGACAAGCGCTGTGTCAGCTCCTCGATGGAGCGGATCGGCCGTGCGCTCTCCTGCGCGCGCAGGATCACGGCGATGGCTTCGCCTCCCATGCCCGGAAGCGACGACAGCACCTCGGCCGGCGCCGCGTTCAGGTTGACCTGGCCCGTGCCGAACACCGTGAGGTGTCGCGAGACGAGTGCGTAGACGCGCGGGGTCATCCCCTCCACGTTGCGCACCTCGTCGACGCTCGCGAGCTCGGCATCCCTTGGCAGCATGCGCGCGCCCGTGCGCAGGTAGTCCGCACGTTCGGCTCCGCGCGCGCGGCGAAAGGTGTCGCGATCGCGCCAGTCGAGGATGCGCTGCGCAAGGCGGTCGGCGTCGCCGGCGTCGATGCGCAGTGCAATGAAGAGACGCCGCACGTCCGCCTCGGTGGCGTGGTTGATCTGGAGGCGCGTACCCGCGTCGTAGGCGTGCAGCACCGCGCGCTCGTCGCCGAGCCTGATCGTATCCGCGCGGAGGAAGGCGAGGTCGCTCCAGGGGTCGCGCGTCGCGTCGGCCACGAGGCGGCTGCGCGCGTCGAGCGGATGGGCGAGCCGGTTCTCGAGTGCGGCGCGCGCGGTCTCGAGTGCCGCATCGGCGGCGGCCCTGGCCTGCGTCGCTTCCAGCGCATTTGCCACCGCGAGGCGGCGCGTGCGCGACTGAACGGAGAGCTCGTAGCCCGTCACACCGACAAGCACCACGAGCCAGAGCGCGGCCATGAGCGCGAAGCCTCGCCGGTTGCGACGTCCGTTCATCGGCGCCCCGCGAGGGGAATGGTCATCGGGAGCGCGAGCAGCGCATGCGCCGCTCGGTCTGCTCCCGTGGCGCCCGTGTCGAACAGCACGCGCAGCTCGACGGCCACGGGAAGCACGGACGTCGAGATCCAGCTCGTCTGCCAGGCACGCCGTCCGAAGACACTTCCGAGGTATCGTACGCGGAAGCCGGTGGCATCCGGCGCGAGCGACACGACCACCGGCGTCCCGGCGGTTCGCCACGGTGTGAGCTCGGCCACGAGGCCATGCGGCTGCGACGTGTCCACGCCCGGCGCCTTCAAATGGAGGTAGACCTGGGTGCCAGCCGGTGCGATCTGTGTGGTCGCGCTCGTGAGGAAGGTGAGCTCGTCCGTGGAGCTGTCGCGACTCGATGGCGCTGGCACACCGCGGAACTCTGCGTCGCCTTCGGTGGTAAGGCGCGCCGCTGCTGTCCACTCGCGCAGTGTCGTGCGCACCGCATGTGCGGACGCGACGGCTTGCGTTCCACTCCGGCTCTGCTGGTCGGTGAGAAAGCCGAGGACGGCGGCGCCGGCCACGAGTGCCGCGCCCGCAACCGTGAGTGCGACGATCACCTCGAGCAGCGTCATTCCACGCCGCTTTGTCATCCTGAGCGCAGCGAAGGATCTGCACCTGCAGGTGAAGTGCAGATCCTTCCCTTCGACTACGCTCAGGGCAGGCGCTGCGCTCAGGATGACAGCGATCGTCACCGTGACACCGCGCGATATCGACGTGTGCGCAACGTGAACACGTCGCCGCCGTCGCGCACGCGTACGACGACGTCGAACAGTCCGTCCGTCTGCTCTACGCGTCGCGTCTCGGTGTCCCACGTCGCGGTCGCATAGGGTGCTGCGAACGTGCCCCGCGCGAGTGAATCGGGCAGCCGTCCCAGCGACCCAG
The DNA here is from genome assembly GCA_031407575.1 of Gemmatimonadaceae bacterium. GTDB lineage: Bacteria > Gemmatimonadota > Gemmatimonadetes > Gemmatimonadales > Gemmatimonadaceae > AG11. Next base: position 2,208 of record JANOIJ010000259.1, read on the forward strand.
GCGAGAGGTCGACCGCCGAGATGCGCTCTTCCGCCAAGGCGGCCAGCGGGAGCCGCTCGACGGCGATCACGTCGGCGCGCAGCGCGCCACCGAAGGACGCCAGCACCGCGACGCAGACGAGGCCCACGATCGCGAGTGCGACGACCGCTTCGAGCATCGTGAAGCCCGCTCGTCTCCTCGAGCGCGCGCTGCTAACGCGCACGGTTTTCACCGAGAGCGATCTCCCCGTTCCAGCCGTTTACGCGCACGACGATGTCCGTCGCGCCGTGCACAGCGACGACACACGGCTTGGCCGTGCCCGCGGGATGGAACGCGCATTCCACCCGCTCCGCGCTCGTGGCAACGAGCGTGACGGCCCCTTCGAGCGGGATGACCCCCACCGTCGTCGAGTCGCCGCGTGAGATCCAGTAGCGCGCGTCGCTCGGCGAGAGGACAACTGTCGTCGCGCGGCCGGACTCGCGCGTGGCGTCTCGTGCCTGCACCAGTACGGCGACCAATTGCGTCGCGACGCGTTGTTCCGGCGTGGAGAGCGCGTCACCGAGAAAGGCCGGTACCGCCGCCGCCGCGGTGATCGCGAACAGCACGAGGACCACGAGTACTTCGAGCAGGGTGAATCCAAACACGCTCGCCGTTCGCCGCATCATCTCCCCCCCCGCATCGGGGCCAGGTTGATGCCGTAGATCGCCTGCACCAGAGCCAGCGCGATCAGGCCAACCACGACCCCGAACGCCACGATGAGCGCCGGCTCCGCCAGGGCGACGAATCGTGCTGCCGAGCGCTTCGCGCGCTCCTCGAAGAGATCGGCCGCCTTGGTGAAGAAGACCTCGAGCTGGCTCGATTCCTCGCCTGCGGCGACGAGTCGGGCGAACACCGGCGGAAACAGCGTCCCCTCGGCCACGGCGGCGGAGGGGCTGGATCCCTCGCGCACGCGCGCGCGGATGCGAAGCACTTCGCGCTGCGCGGATGGGTCGTCGAGCGACTTGGCCGCGTCGTCGAGCGCCGTGATGAACGGTGCGCCGCCGCCGAGGAGAATGGAGATCACGCGTGCGGTGCGTGCGGCGAGCACCTCTCTATAGAAGTGCGACACGAGCGGCGTGCCGAGAAAGAGGCGCGAGCGGAACCCTGCGGCCTCGCGTGTGGAGGCAGCCCAGAGGGTGAAGGCGCCAAGTGCGACAAGCACCACGACGATCGGCAGCGCATAGGTGCGCATCGTCGTGGAGAGGGAGAGGACGATGGCCGTGAACGGAGGCAGCGCGCTTCCCGATGCGGTGAACAGCGCACCGAAGCGCGGCAGCACCACCATGAGCAGCACGAGGATGGCCGCTCCGCCGACAAAGGCCAGCAACGTGGGATAGATGGCCGCGGTGAGCAGCTTGGCGCGGAACTGCTGCTCCCCTTCGATGGCGTCGGCCAGCCGCCCCACCGATTGCGGGAGGCTTCCGGCGCGCTCTCCTGCGCGCACGAGCCCTACATAGGATGCGGGAAACGCATTCGGGTGTGCGGCCAGTGCGTCGGCGAATGTCGTGCCCCGCTCGACGCGTTCCTGGACGTCGGCCAGTGCGGTGCGAAGTGATGCTGGCGCGATATCGCGGGCGACGCCGAGTGCGCGGGCGAGCGGCAGGCCGGCGGGAAGGAGTGCGGCGAGGGCGCGGGTGAACTCGGCGAGGTCGCCGCTGCGGATGCGCGTGCCGAAGAACGAGGCGGGCGCGTCCGCGGTGCTGACGTCGAGGACGATGAGGTTGCGAGCGCGGAGCTTTGCCATCGCCGCGTCGGCGGTGGGTGCGTCCATGATCCCAGCTTCGCTCGCCCCGGTTCGCGTGAGCGCTCGATAGCGATGGAGCGGCACGCGACGCTACGGCTTCCAGCTCGTGACGTCGGCCGCTTCGCCAGTGCCGCCGGGCTGCCCGTCTGCGCCCATGGAGGAGAGGTCGAATCCGTTGCGGGTGTGATCGCCCGGATTGCGATAGACGTACGGCGCGCCCCAGGGGTCGGCCGGCGGCGGTTGGCGGAGGTACGGCCCGCGCCAGTTGGACGGGCGCGGATCGGTGGCTGGCGTCAGCCAGAGTGAGGCGAGGCCCTGTTCGCTGGTGGGGTAGCGTCCGTTGTCGAGCCGGTAGGCGTCGAGCGCGGCGCCGAGTGTGGAGATCTGGGCCTGGGCGGTGACGTTCTTGGCGGTGTCGACGTGCCGGAAGACGTTGGGCGCGACGAGCGAGGCCAGGACGGCGATGATGACCACGACGACCAGGACTTCGATGAGCGTGAAGGCCGGGCGGCGGGGGGCAGCGGGCGAGCGGGTCGGGCGCATATCTAATGGTATGGCGGTTTGCGGCGGGGCGTCAGGTGTCGCGTCTCCGTGCTGCCGATCACGGCTGTATCGGACTCCGAGCCAGTTCGTTACGACCATTGTAGAGACGGTGGAGGTCGACGAGCTCGAGCTCACTGCGCGATGCGGCGGCGTGGAGCACCGCGTCGTCGAATGTTGAACCGAAGATGAGGAGCTTGGCGGCGTTTGCACGCGAGCCCAGAGCCGTGCGCGCGTCCTCGAGGCGGGAGACATGGCGCAGTGTGATTGTCTCGCCGACCTTCGCTTCGCCCAGGGCGATCACTGACCGGTTGCTCGGCTCCGTCGCGTCGTCCATTGAAACCACCACGTCGAGCTCGCGTGATTCCTCGTCGCCGCTCTCGGTATTGAGGACCGTGGTCCAGTAGCGGGCCATCGCCTCGAAGCATGGCCCGAGTACCAGGCCCAGCGCCAACAGGGTGGATTCGCTCTCGGCGAGCCCATCCCCATTCGCATCTGCGTGTGTTGTGGAGACTCCATCGCGCGCTCCGAAGGCCAATGAACGCCAACCGCCTTGAGGCGCTCAAGAACGGTTCGCACCGGCATGGTGCGGCCCCACTCCTCAGTGCACAAGCGTCGAAGTTCGTTTCGTAGGCCTGGACCATTCTTGCCTGCTTCCCACAGCATGAGTGCGAGCTCTGCACTTCCGCTCGGGTGAGCCAAACCGTGCACTGCGGTCGCGTCGCGCTGGCGTCGCAGTTTTTGCAAGAAGTTTATCTCGTTGTCGATTCCTTCCTGCACGCCCGTCGACTCGAACCACCGCATCACACAGTACAGGGAAAGCGCCATTGCGAGTGTTGGGCCCAGCAGTCCTGCCGGCCGAGCACCGTAACTCCACCACATGCCAGCAATATTGCGTGTCACGATCCGTTCACTCACGAAGCGGCCAGACTCCAACTGGAGCAGGTGGCTGTCGTCAAGGGCGGCATACTGTCCGAGGCCGTGTTCGAAGTCGAACGCCTTCTCATCGCATACCACCAGTACTCGCACGCGATCTCCCCGACCGAGTTCATCAGCAACAAAGCGATGGATGTCGAGGAGGCGATCTCTGATCATGGTGCGATGCACGAACGACAGCGAGGACAATGCCTTTCCCCCGAGGACAAGGACATCATCGGCGTGGAAGATGTGTTCCCGAAATCGTTCTCCGAAGGGCACTGCGGCCGACAGCAGCTGTCCGTGTTCATCGAGAACGACTCCCGCCTCAGCCTGCAACGGTTCTCGGAAGGCAAGACGTTGGAGTTCCACACCATTCGTGGGCTCGGTGAACGCGTCAACTGGATAGTAGAAGCCGTGCCGAGAACTCAGGTGCGGTAGCTGCCATGGTAACATGCAAATGGGTGAACCCTTGAGCAGGCGAACCGTCCGACGGTTCCAGCGAGCCCCGACCTGGATGGTCGCACCGTCGAAGCTCGCGCTCGTTTTCCGCAGGATTTCGATAGGGTTGACGCCGTGCTGACGCCCGCGACGAATGGCCGTCGCAACGCTGCACCCGACGTGGTCGATCGCGAGCTCCCCTGGGTCGTACATGAGAATTCCTGACGGATTGGAATCCGTCGCGCGCAAATGGTACTCGGCCATGAGTCTGATTTCATCCGACCATCGGCTCGTCTCAACTGAAACGTCAACGCGTGATACTGCGACATCCTGGCCGAAAGGGTTTCGGACATCGTCTTCGCTATTGCTCGTCACTCATCACTCCGGTTGCCATGACGCTACTCGCACGAGAACTTGCATCGCTACCAGTCACTTCCGCCTCCGTTCTGTGGCGATCCACCTCCCTTTCGTAGGCACCGATTTCGTGCAGTAGCCTGTCGCCTAAAAACTTCAGCTTCGCCGTCATTGAGCGGATCTACCCAGACGCAGGCCCTGATTGGCACCATCCATGGGCTAGTTGGGATGCGACGGCGCCGGGGCGTCAGGGTCGCGCGTCTCCGTGCTGCCGATCACGGCTGTATCGGTCTCCGAGCGAGTTGGTTACGAACCATTGTAGAGACGGTGGAGGTCGACGAGCTCGAGCTCACTGCGCGATGCGGCGGCGTGGAGCACCGCATCGTCGAATGTTGAACCGAAGATGAGGAGCTTGGCGGCGCCTGCACGCGAGCCCAGAGCCGTGCGCGCGTCCTCGAGGCGGGAGACATGGCGCAGTGTGATTGTCTCGCCGACCTTCGCTTCGCCCAGGGCGATCACTGACCGATTGCTCGGCTCCGTCGCGTCGTCCATTGAAACCACCACGTCGAGCTCGCGTGATTCCTCGTCGCCGCTCTCGGTATTGATGACCGTCAGTGTCGTTGAGCCCACGTGATCGGGCGAACCGCCAAGCGTGTGCTCCGCCGCGAAGTGCGTGGTCCAGTAGCGGGCCATCGCCTCGAAGCATGGCCCGAGGACCAGGGATCGAAAGGTCGGGATCAGCGTTTGCCAAATGGCGTCGGTGTCGGCCCCGTGTCGCGCGAGTCGAGCCTGATGGCGCCGAATGACGGCATAGTGGAAGCGGAGAAGCGGATCGGCTGGACGATACGTTGGCCGATTGTCGCGTACCGGATCAGCGACCCGTGTAATGAGTTCGGCAGCCACGAGGGCATCCACAATGGGCTGGAGCGAGCCCCCTCGAATATTCACATAGTTCGTCAGCTTTGCCCAAGCGTGGTTTCCGAGAGCGACTCCAGCCAGCGTCGCGTGATACAGGTTGACCTTGCGTGCTTTTGCGAGTTCTGGATCTTCACTGAACAGCAGCTCTACCTCGCCGAAGAGCGGAGCCGCTGGTGAGATCACGCGGCGGCAGATCCACCGAGTAAAGTCGTCAGCATTTGCAGGTAGGTCGTGTTCGCTCATCTCGCGGGCATATGCCGCTACCCCGCCGATCACCGCATACACCTGCACGGCGGTTGCGAGGTCCTCCAATCCGTGCAGGTATCGAGCGGCCCGGAAGTCGAAGGGTGCGACGCGGAGGTCGAGGCTTGCTCGACCACGGATTGGCGCGGTGCCACTCAGGAGCTTGCCCATGATGCTGATCGCAGACCCGCACAGTACCAGCCGAGTCCGCGTATTAAGGCGCGTCTCGGCTCTGGGTCCGTACGCGCGTTGCAGCATCGAGTCGAGGGACGGCGTGTGCTCGAGGAGGTAGGGAAACTCGTCGAGGACGACGAGCACTTCTCGGTCTCGGCCGAGCGCCATGAGGGCATCGATTGCGGCTTCCCACGTCGGGAGAGCGAGGGGAGCGACGGCTCCTTGGAACCTGCCGAGGTACTCACCAAGGTCGCGCAGTGCTTCCGCGCTGGATCCGCGAATCGCCTGGTAGTAGAAGCCACCGGTTTGCGCTGCGAGCGCATCGAGCATGAAGGACTTCCCGACCCGACGTCGTCCCCAGACGATTCCCAGGGTGGCGGTATCCACGCCGCTGGTGGCGAAGTCAGCAAGGCGTTCCCATTCTGTGCTGCGGCCGACCATGTCGGGAGTTGTTTCTATTGCCATCGGCCTCACGGAGTCGACTTCAATCAAGTATAGCTTACTTAAGTGTAATTGACCATCGTAAATGCATTGCTAGAGCAGTAACATTTGAACAAGTATAGTTGAGTAATATGTACTTGACCAATCCTTCGACATGGAACCCGGTCCTCGGCGACGTTCGAGTGAACGCCGCGAGCAGCGAAAGACGGCAAGGTCAGTCATCGCCTCCCCCTGCGTGATGACGCGCCCCGATGCATCTCGCACCGCCACGAACGGCAACGTCCACGACGTCCCGATTTCGATGCGAAGCGGCGCCATCGCCAGCGTGAGCGCGCCCGTTGGCCACGCGTGGAGGTAGCGCGGGGCGAACGTGGCACCGTGCGCCCGCAGGAACGCGGGACGTGCTCTAACGACGTGCTCTGACGGCGTGCTCTGACGGCGTGCTCTGACGACGTGCTCTGACGGCGTGCTCTAACGACGTGCTCTAACAACGTGCTCTAACGACGAGCTCTAACGACGAGCTCTGACGGCGCTGGCCGTCAATGTGGGGTTAGATCGTCAACGTGCCGGCGATCGTCGCCAGATCGCCCATTGCCTCCGAGAACACCACTGCCGGAACGTCGCCAAACGCCATCACCCGCCGATCGCCCGCACCGCCAGGCTCGTCGGAGTTCTCTGCGTCCGTGCGCACCGTGGCAAGTCGCACGAAGAGGCAGTTGCCGAGCGCCATCTCCGCAGTCATGGCAACGGTGACGAACATGTCGTGCGTCTCCACGAACGCATCCACCCCTGCGGTGGGAAACGACTTTTGATAGTGGCTGATGGAGCCAGCATCACCCGGCCACCAACGCGTCCAGCCGAGTCGCTCGGCGCGCCCCTTGAATGTCATCGCGTTGAGGATGGTGCCTGCGAAGTTGCTGCCCATGGTCGTCGCGCGCTGATTGTCGGCTACGAGCACGACAGGGCGCTCGAGCTGCGCAAAGGGCGGAACGACGTCGTAGTCGGCGAAGTGCGTTACCCACCGCTGCCGAGCATCGGGCGAGAGCTCGAGCGGATGCACGATGCCGAGCGATGCGTCGGCCGGTATCGCGTACGATTCGTCGTCCATGTCGGTCAGCGACCGATCTTCCAGCGCGCGAAAGGTCGCGAGCAGCGCACCGCTCGCGTCGTACGCGCCCCACACGAGTCGCTGCGCGAACGGCGCGAGCAGTGGATGCTGGAGGAACAGCTCCTTCCATCGTGCTGCCGGCCAGCGAAACTGCCTGACGAGCAACGCTTCCATACGAAGCAGCTGCGCCTTGGCGGCGTCCTTCAAGGCCGTGGCGACGTCCTTGAACTCCGCCTGCACCTGAGGTGATGTGCCACTCGGAAGCTTTGCGACCTTCTTCTTCGTGGCGACGTCGTAGAACGTCAACTTGAAGTCGCTATCGATCCGCGCTTGCAGCTGCGACTTGCCGGTGTCCACGATGCGTGGCTGGCCGGGCTCGAAGCCGAGCCATGGCACCACGATGTCGCCCAGCTCTTCGACGGTGACACCGCGCGCCGCGGCGGCGTGGGCGAACGCGTCGCCGGCCACCTTGCCGATGTTCTTGTATTTCAACTGATAGCGGATGGCGATCGAATCCACCGCAACGAGCGCGACATCGGTGCCGAGCAATACGAGCGCCTGCACCGCGTACTCGGCAAGCTTGCCGCGGCTGGAATCGGCCCACGTCTTCACCTGCCGCACGATAATTGGCGCGATGCGATCGTCGCCGACGAGTGCCGAGAATGTCATGACCCATCGGTCATCGGCGTCCATCTCGGACGCGAGGTACGCGTGCAACAGCGCGAGGCCGAGGTCACCCGACGTGCGCCGATCGATCTGCGCGAACAGCGGTCGCGCCTCGATGTCCGCCCGCATCTCCTTCACCCGCGACTGCCGGTACAGCAGGTAGAGCAGCGTATTGGCGTCGAGCACGGATCCATCCGTCAGCTTGGCGACGGGAAGTTTTGTGTGATCGAGCCACGGGACCGGAGGACCGTCGACCTTGGCGAGCGTCTTGTCGATGCGTGCGCGCAACGCCACCGGATCGGCCTTCCGCGCGCCGCCGCTGGATTCCAACGCGAGGAGAATCGCGTCTCGAACGTTGTCAGCTGCTTCCACATCCAGACGCGCCTCGAGCGCGGCGATCGCACCCGGAGTGCCGAGCGCCCTGAGCCATGTCACCGCCGCGTTGCGCGTGTCGGCGCGGCGGGCCTTCCACAGCTCGGCCGTCTTGCGGAGCCGTGAGTCGCCGAGCGTCGCCATGGCGTTGGCAGCCGCCTCGCGTACGCTGCGCGTCTTGTGCGCGAGCAAGGCCCAGAGATCCTCTTCCACCTCTTCGACACCGCTCGCTACCGCGATCCGCATCGTCCTTGTGACCGTGGCCGAATCACTCACGCTGAGGAGATGTCGTATCCTCGCGGCAATGATCTCGGTGTCGGCCGGCGTGCGGATAGCGATCCAGTGCTCCAGCGCTCGACGCTGAACGTGCGGCTGCTCCGTCTCGAATGCCGCGTCGAGCAATGGAATGGCGTCGCGGCCCAGTGTCTCGATGGCGTGGTCGAGCACGGGGATCTTGAAGTCGCCCATGCCCTTGTTTCGCCAGTTGTCGCGGCTGGGCCCCATCGCGATGTATTTGGCGACCACTGGAAGCGCCGCAACGCCGCGATGCGTGAGGAGCCAGTTGGCCGATTCCCGCGCCTGCCGCCACGCTGCCGCGAGCGCGCCCGGATCGAGCGACTCGATTGCCTCGCGTGACACCGACTCCATCCCTTGCCCAAACCGCGCGGGTTCGATCTCGAAGAGCTTCGCACCAAGCGCAAGGCGGTGCTCGAGATCGGTCAGCAACTCGAAGGCGGCCGCGGAAGGCTCGAGAAATTCCCGCGGTGCGCTTTCCAGCGATGCCACCCACACGCTCGCCCGGAGATGTTGCTGCCATCCACCCGGTGCGACGAACGAATCAAGCACGCGCCGCCATTGGTCCGGTGCGTTGATGGCGAACAGCCGTGCAAGTGCAGTTGTGCGCACTTCACCGGCATTCACCACCCAGTACTCCGCGGGCGTCGTGACCTTGATGACGAGATTGCGAAGCGGCGCGTCGTCCATGCGCAGCAGCAGCCTCGACAGCGGTGTCGCCCCGCCGTCGACCGCAGTGAAGCCGGTCACGCCCTCCGCCATTTGCGCCGCGAGCCACGGCATCGAACAACCAAGCCGCTCGAGCAGCTCGAAACACTGGGTGAAACGATCGTCGTAGTCGCCGCTGGTGCGCATGACACTGGCGTTCACCCACGGCCCGAGTACGGACGGATGCGCTGCCGCAATGGCCGCGCGCAGGAACCGTTCGCCGTGCACGTCCATCTCCTGCGGGTCTGGGATCGCCTCGACTATTGATCCCACCGCCCAGCTGAACTCAGTCACCGCCGCCAGCCTGGCGAGCCACGACTCGTCGCCAGTGGCGACGAACTCGCGCCACGACGGATCGGTTGCCCACTGGCTGCCCGGCGGCGCGGCGATGATCGCTTCGAGAATCGAGCTCATCTTGGCAAATTCCTGGAGAGTGATTCGTCGCCTGTCCGTGCCATCATGCACCGTCCTCGTCCGCTATTCCGCCTGCGATCTTCACGAGGTCGCTCATGGCCTCCGAAAACGCGATGGGCGGCACATCACCGTACGCGATGAGCCGTGAATCTCGTTCGTCGCTCGGCTCGTCGTAGAGGTAGCTGCCGATCTGCACCGACCCGTGCGTCACGAAGAACGTCTTGCCCAATGTGATGTCGTCGTACGGATCCGCATTGACGTACAGCGCCTGCGTCTCCACGAAGGCGTCCACGTCCGCGCCGGGAAACGTCTTGCGGTAGTAGCTCACCACGCCGCCATCGCATACCGATCCGCGCACCCATCCCAGCTGCTCCGCGCGCCCCTTGAACGTCATCGCGTGTAGCGCCGTCTCGGCGACGTGGTGGCTGATCTTCACGTCGCGCTGGTCGTCGCGGACCGTCGCCATCGCGCGGTCGAGCTGCGAGAACATGGGCTCCACGTCGTATTCCGCGAAGTGCGCGAGCCACTGCGTCCGCTGTGCAGCGGTGAGCTCGAGCGGATGCACGATGCCGAGTGTCGCCGCGCGTGGCAGCGTGTAGACGTCGTCGTCGACGTGTGTGAGTGACCCGTCGTCCAGCGCGCGAAAGGTGCCGAGCAGCGTGGCCGCCTTGTCGTACGCGCCCCACACGAGCCGCCGCGTGAATGGCCGCAACAGCGGATTCTCGAGGAACAGCTCCGCCCACCGAGCTCGCGGCCAGCGGAACTGGCGCATGGCGAGCGTCTCCATGCGCTGTCGCTGTGACTTCGCGGCTTCCTTGAGCGACGCGTTCAGCTCCTTGATCTCCGCTTGCACTGCCGCGCTGGCACCCGGAGGAAGCTTGACGGTTTCCTTGTTGGTGGCGACGTCTCGGAACGCAAGCGTGAAGTCACTGGTAATGCGCACTTCGATCTGCGACTTGCCCACTTTCACGGCGCGGGCCGCGCCGGACGTGAAGCCGAGCCACGGCACGATGAGGTCGCCGAGCTCCTCGATGGTGACGCCACGCGCCTCGGCGGCGATCGCGAGGGCATCGCTTGCCGCCCTGCCGATGTTCCTGTGCTTCGAGGCGTAGCGGGCGGTCATGGCGTCAAGCGCCACGAGCGCGGCATCGGTGCCGAGCAGCGCCAGCGCCTGCGCCGCGTGCTCGGCGAGCTTGCCGCGGCCGGCGTCCGCCCACGTCTTTACTTGACGCACGAACACCGGAATGATCCTGTCGTCGCCCACGAGTGCCGCCAACGCCATCGCCCAGCGGTCGTCAGCGCTTGCCTCCGAATCGAAGTAGGATTTCACTACGGCCAGGGCGAGGTCGCCCGTTGTGTCGCGATCGAGCTTCGCGATGAGTGCGCGTCCCTCGGTGTCCGCTCGCATCTCCTTCACGCGCGATTGGCGATACAGCAGGTACCGCAACCAGTCCACGGACAGCCTGGACCCATCGTCCAGCGTGGGGAGTGGCAACTTTTTCACGTTGAGCCACGACGCCAGCGAGCTCTCAATCTTCGGCAGCGTCCGCGCTATACGTTCGCGCAGCTCGGCGACCGGGATCTCTCGCGCGCCAGCTTTGCCTGACTCCAGCGCTACGAGAACCGCATCACGGACGTCGTCGTTGTCCTCGACGTCGAGCCGCGCGTTCAGCGCTGCGATGGCGCCCTTCGTACCGAGTGCGCGCAGCCAGGCGACCATGGCGACGCGCGCCTCAGGACGCATCGACGTCCATAGCGCCGCGCCCTTCGGGAGACGCGAGTCGCCGAGCGTCGCGAGCGTCGTCGCGGCAGCATCGCGTACCTGGCGCGACGTGTGGCCGAGCTGCGCCCAGATGTGCTCTTCGACGCTGACGATGCCTAGCTCACCGGCGAGACGGACCGCCTCTGCCGCCGTCGGCCCGTCCCTGGCCGACATGACGCGACCAAGGCCGGTCACGATCCGCTCCGCGTCATCGCGATGCTTGAAGGTGATCCAGTGCCTCACGGCTCGGAGCTGCAATGCCGGCTGCGCTGACGTGAACGTCGCGTCGAGCAACGGCATCGCATCACGCCCAAGCGTCTCGACGGCGAGGTCGAGGATGAAGATCTTGCGGGCGCTCATCGACGGCGCGCGCCATCGGTCCGAGTCGTGCCAGGTGGCGAGATAGCGCGTGACGAGCGGAATGGCCGATGTGCCGCGACGCGTGAGCAGCCATTCGGCGCCCTCCACGGCGTTGATGTGCTCGTAGACGTTGTGATCGCCCTCCACCGCGACCTTCCCGATCGCCTCAGCGGCGAGGCGCTCCATCACGCTGTTGAATCGCCTTGGGTCGTGCGCCGACAACGTCTTGCCGATCGTGAAGCGCGTGTCCCACTCCTCGATCGTGTCGAACGCACGCGCCGCGGACTTCAGGAAGTCCTTTGGTGCCGCGGCCAGCGACGTCGCCCACGTGTTCGCCGGCAGGTGTGTCCATCCGTCCGGCTCCGTGAACGCCTCGAGCAGTGCCTTCCATCGCTTCACGCCGTGTCGCGCGAATAGTGTGGTGATCGCGTCGATGCGGCGTTCGTCGCTCGCGAATTCACTGACGACGTGCTGCACCTGGGTGTCGGTGAGCGTGAGCAGGTACTTCCCCGCCGCCGACGGCGCGCCATCGGGCAACACGAGCGGCTCCACTTCCTCGATGATTTGCGTCGCCAGCCACGTGGGCGGACAGTCCAGACGCAGGAGCAGTTTGCACCCTTCGCGAAACTCGTCTCCGCATTGCTTGAGCCATTCGCCAAGCGCGGAGCTATGCGTCGACTCGATGCACGCGCGCAGGAACCGCTCCGCGCTCACGTTCATCGCGCTCGGCAGCAGCAGCACCGCGAGCAGTTCGCGCGGAATCCTGTCGGTGTTCGGGATGGTCGGCAACTGCATGAGCAGCGCGTCGTCGCCTGTACGGACGTATTGCGCCCAGACCGGCTTGCGCCACGCCTTGGGATACTTGGCGCTCTTCGCGACCGTGTCGAGGACGTCGAGCAATGTGGTCATGTCGGCTCGCTTGAGGCTGCTCGGCGGTGCAGTCCCACGAGGTAGCTTCCGCGCAGCACACCCTTGGCATTCAGTTCTGCGCTGATATAGCGCAACACACCCGTCAGCTCGGTCAGCCCAAGGCGGTCGGCGCGCGCAGCCATCACGCGTAGCCGTTCTGCACGAAGCGCGCTCGGCGATGCGAGCCCCGCTTCCGCGAGGGCGAGCAGGGCATCGTCGGCCTCGTCGAGCAGTCGCGAGACCACAGGGATCGAGTGCGTCTCGATCTCGACGTCCTCGTCGCGTTCGAATGCGTCGTCCTCAACGTCCTTGTCGTCTGATGACGCCAAGGATGCGCTCGCCGTGTCGAGCAGCAGTTGGGTCACGTTGCCGTCGCCGTGATGGATGGCATACGGGTGAACGGAGAGGCCTAGCGACGTCTGCTGCACGCGACCAATCACGATGGCGTCGGCGACGGACGCAGCAGGTACGCTCTCCAGATACGCGATGGCTGATTGCGTCTGCGCGTCGAACGGGAGTGTCAGGAGCAGCCGCAGTTGCCTGACATCAGTCACCGTCCACGTGAACAGCTGCACAACGGCGTCATACGCGCGCTCGGCCCACGTTGCCGGCCGTACTGCGACGATGGCATCCAGCGCGTTCGCTTCCTTTAGACCGACGGGTATTGCGGCGCTCGCTCGTGTCGATAGCTCCGCCCAGTCGGTGATCGGCTCCAGGCCGCGTTGGCTCGGCAGCGCGAGCCCCGTGACGAGCACGCGACTCTTCGACGATCCTGACAGTCGATGCCCCGAATTCCTCCGCGCATTCATCAAGCGGAACGCGCTTCGCGTCAGCTGCCTCGGCGACTCGGCGCCGGCCCATGGTCCTTCCTGCGCGTACCGGCCTACCGCGGTAAACTCGCCGAGCCGTTGACTGGGCCGCGATTCCGTCCACGAGCTCCAGCGCTTCGTGGACGGCTCCCAGAACAACACCGTCAGGCCTTCGTAGCCCGACGCCGTTCGCCACGGCCATGCCGCCGCTCCGACGAGATCGACGTTGCCAATCTCCACGTACTCGGTGCGATGGACGCCAACGAGATCGGCACGAGGAGTGTCGCCACCGGCGCGAAGCGCGGAGACGAGCGCATGCGCGTCGGCCATGCGTGCGAACAGGCGCGCGAGATTTGACCGCGCGTCGCGCGCGAGTGCCAGGCCTACCTCGTCGCCCAATCCGCGCACGGCCAATGCGAGCCGAGGGAGGTGGGCGCCGAGCGCTGAGACGGCGAGTGTGACCCAGCGCTGTTGATTGGCGGCAGACAGTCGCGACAGTCCCGTGTCGAGCGTCTGCACGAGCAACGTATCGCAGGCGTCGATGATCTCGGCGCGTGTTCGCGGCGCGCCGGCTGATTCGGTGAGGGCGCTGGTCAACGGAACGGGAGCGCCTGCGTTGCCCTCAGCTGCCTGAAATGCGATGACCGCTGCGACGACCGTGCGACGCGCGTCGCGCTTGCCCCCCGAGACGATCATGCCGTCCAGCCCCGCTCCGGGCACGACGAACACTTCCGAGTTGAGCGTGGGGAATCCGATGCGCACGATGGGCTGCTTCGTGATATCGGCGGCGGTTTGGCTTGCTTGCTTCACGCCATCGGCGAAGTGCTTCTTGCCCGCCCATTGCTCCAACTGCTCCATCGTGATGCTCTCGTTGGTCGTCCCGCCTGCCCTGAGCGAAGTCGAAGGGAGCCCCCGGCGAGGGACCTGCTTTTCAGCGCTCGCATCATCGGCGCGTGCTGATGTCAGGGCGCGGCCCTGGAGATAGAGCACCGCGGCGAGAATGTGCTGGCACGTCTCTGCCGCCGGGCACGAACACGACGCCGCCGCAGGACCAGCGTTGGGGAAGGTGACGTGGAAGACGCCAACGCGCACGGAGACGGATGATTCCGTCGAGCCGGCGACGTAAACCTCCTCGCCGCGCTCGATGTCCTTCCGTGCGCGGCGCAGCAGGCCCTTGCTCCCGAGCGCTTCGAGCGCCGGCTCGGTGAGCGAGGCAACCATGCGCGTGAGCGCCGACACGGCGTCGCTCACTTCGAGCTCACGATTCTCGCCAGCCACTCCGCAAAGTGCTTGGGTGTGAGCGCAGCGATCTCCATGCCCGTGTCTGCGAGCTGCGCGGCCATCCGATGGTCGTAGACCGGAGTCGCCGATTGATCCAGCGACGCAAGGCCGAGCAGCTTTACGCCGCTCTCGCGGAGACGGCGACATACGTCGAGCATCACGGTGGGCAAACCGCCCTCGACGAAGTCGCTGATCAGCGCGACCACCGTGCGATGCGGCTTCTCGATGAGCGTCTCGCAGTAGCTCAGCGCCAGCCCGATGTTCGTTCCGCCGCCGAGCTGTACGCTCATCAGCACTTCGACCGGATCGTGTGCGTGCTCGCTCAGGTCCACGATCGACGTGTCGAACAACACGAGCTTCACGCGCAGCAACGGCAGACCAGCCAGGATGCCGGCCATCACCGCGCTGTGGATCACGGAGTCGGCCATGCTGCCGCTCTGGTCCACGCACAGGATGATCTCCCACGGCAGCATCCGCGTGTTGCGCGCGAAGAAGCGCGGGTCCTCGAGCACGATGCGCTTGGTGGCGGGGTCGTAGTGCTCCAGGTTGTGACGAATGGTGCCGCGCCAGTCGAAGTCGCGTGCCGACTGCCGCGTGCCATGCCGGAACCGGTTCAGCCGACCGGTCAACGCGCGGCGGATCTCCGGCTCCAGTTTACGCGCGAGCTCATCGACCACGCGACGGATGATCTGTCGCGCCATGCGCAGCACCTCACCGTGCAGGTGTCCGCGAAAGGTCAACAGCGTCTTGAGGAGATCGATGCTGGGTTCGAGCTTCTCCAACGTCTCGGCATCCGTGACCAGCTCGGTGAGGCCATAACGGTCCAGCGCGTGCTTCTCGATCACCTCCACGACGTCGCGCGGGAACAGCTCGCGCACTTCGGAGAGCCACGTCGGCACGTTCAACTGCGACGGATCGAGCGACGCGCCGCCACCGTCCTGTCGCTCTCGCACGCCGCGTCCCTCGTATTCGCGCGAGTAGAGATAGTCGAGCGCCGCCTCCATCCGCGCCTCGCGCGCGGAGAGCGCCGCCGGCAGGCGCGGCTCGGCGAATCTGCCGAGCACGAGTCGCCATCGTGCGAGTGTGGTCACGCGCTCGTCCATGCGGACAATCCGTCATCCAGGAGCGCACGACGCACCGCTGCGTTCAGCCGCGACGCAGCGATCATCTCGGCCTCGCTGACGTCGGCGCGATGGAGCGCGCCCAACACCGCGCCCTGATGCAACCCCGCGACCACGGTCGCTACCTGATCCGTCTCGCGCGGCGTAAGCTCGGCGAACGCCATGCGGAGGTGCGGGATTCGCGCGATGAACTCGTCGTCGCTCCAATGCGCCAGCAGCGTATCTACTGCTGTAACGAGCGCCGGCTCTCGCCATGCAAGATCCCGCGAGGCACGCAGCAGCCCGGTGAGAAACTCCGTCTGGTCTCCTGGCACCGACGTCACGGCGCTGAGGTATCCGCTCAGCAGCTTGAGCAACTCCGCATCGAGGAGACGTCCGTCCGAATGCAACAACCCGCTAACGCCGCCCACGAGCAGCGCCGGACACTGCGGTTTTGTGATGGCCTTGGCCAGCGGCGCATGGAACAGCGACCCATCCAGCGCGTGCTGCGCCAGGCGCTCGGCGCGAAGCAGGTCCTGAATGGAGATCAGCGATTCCAGCGTCTCCAGCGCGGCGCCTGATGGAGTGTCGGCAAGGTTGTGCAGCAGGAAGGC
>JANOIJ010000303.1:0-9197 GCA_031407575.1 Gemmatimonadaceae bacterium
CGCAACGTGGCCGCCGTTCCCGTGTCACGAACGCCGAGCTGTGTTGAGAGCAGCGTCAGCCGAATCACCGGTTGCGCCGTGAGCGGATTGGCGAGTGCGGCGCGCAGGGCGACGAGCGCGGAGTCTGACTGGCCGGCCGCCGCGAAGCTCTGCGCCAACTGGAGGATCGGCTGCGCTGAGCGGGGATCCGCGCGCGCCCAGGCGCGGGCGATCTCGACGCCGCGTGCACGCGCTGCTTCCTTCAGCGCCGCCGTCGCATCGCCCGCCTTGCCGATCGGGATGAAGACGGAGTCACCGACCATCGACACGTTCACGCCGATGGCTGCGAAGTTGTACAGCTGCACGAGGTGCGAGTACGCCAGGTGGAAGGTCGAGTCGATCGCGAGCGTCTTGTGAAACCCGTTCAGGGCACCGGTCGCGTAGACGGCCGACGAATCGACGTCGTTGAAAAGCTGTTGGCCATGGAAATAGGCGTCGGCGATTCCGTACCACGCCTCGGCCACCAGGGAATCGCGCGCGAGGAGACCCCGATACA
The DNA here is from genome assembly GCA_031407575.1 of Gemmatimonadaceae bacterium. GTDB lineage: Bacteria > Gemmatimonadota > Gemmatimonadetes > Gemmatimonadales > Gemmatimonadaceae > AG11. The sequence goes on from JANOIJ010000303.1 coordinate 536, forward strand.
CCGCGATGGCTGCGTCATACTCCTTGCGGTCGCGCGATCCATTCGGATTGAGCGAGGAGCTCATGCCGCGCGAGAGATGGTAGTGACCTTGCACCAGAGCCGCCTCGCGCGGCGGCAACCGGCTCGCCAGCGACGCCGCCGTCGCCGCGGACTTGGCGTACTGCGTTCCGCCGGCCTCGCTCCATCCCAAGCCGAGGGACCGCTTGTGATGTGCGAGTGCAAACGTGGAGTCGATGGTGATCGCGCGCAGGAAGGCCGTATCCGCTTCCACGAGGCGCCAGTTGTTGAGGAGCTTCACGCCCTCGAGATACGCCCGGTACGCCTCGAGCGATGTCGTCGTGGCCTGGGAGAGCTGGACGCCGGACGCGGGACCGCCCGCGATGGCCAGCAGGTCCTGCGCGAGCCGGTCATAAAGTGGGCGCGGATCATCACCGATGACCCCGCCCCGTTGCGCCTGCTGCAGGGCCTTCCCGGAGCGAACGTCGAAGAGCTTGGCGCTCACGATGAGCGAGTCGCGCGTGGCCTGCACCTGTCCCATGACCACCGTGCTGGCGCCCGCTTCGCGAGCGACCTTGAGCGCGTCGTCGAGCGACACCCGCTCCTTTGTGCCGAGGCCGGCGGCGTCCAGCAGGCTCAGGGTGCGCTCGTAGTTGATGACGTTCAGGTCGGCCCATTGCCCGAGCGTGAGCGTCAGCATGTTGACGCTGCCCTCGCGAAGCCAGCGCACGCTGGGGTCGCCGCTCTGCACCTCGAACGGCGTGACCAGGTACGCCGTGGCGGTGGGTGCGCCCATCCTTCGCACGTACCACGACGCCATCGCGGCAATTGTGAGGAGAATGGCGGTGCCTGCGATCTTGAACGCACGCGGTGTGCGCGAGCGCGACGTCGGACTGCCGTGCTGGCCCGTCGCGACGAGGGGAGCACCTGCCAGGGCATCGGCGAACTCGCGGCCCGTCTGCCACCGACGGTCCGGATCCTTTTCCAATCCGCGATCCACCGCGTTCGCGACGTGTGCCGCGAGCCCCTTCACCTGCACGGCGAGCGGCGGCGGAGTTTCCGTCACGTGCTTCACGAGCATCGACGCGACGGAGCCGTCGCGAACAACCGGCGCTCCGGTGAACAGCTCGTAGGCGACGAGGGAGAGCGTGTACAGGTCGGAGCGGCCGTCGATCGCGCGGTCGCCCGAGGCTTGCTCCGGCGCCATGTAGCGTGGAGAGCCGACGATCATGCCGGCCTGCGTGACCCCGGCGTCCGTCTCGAACGCGCGCGCGATGCCGAAGTCGGTGAGCATCGCGCGGCCGGACTCGGTGTCGAGCAGGATATTCTCGGGCTTCACGTCGCGGTGAATGAGGCCCTGTTGGTGCGCATAGTCGAGCGCCAGCGCGATCTCCCGCACGATGCGCTCGGCACGTTCACCCGTAAAGCTGCCCTCGCGCTGCATGAGGTCGCGCAGCGACTCGCCGGGGACGTACTCCATCACGAAGTACGCGAGCCCGCTGGACTCGCCCGCCGTGTACACGGACACGATGTTCGGGTGGCGCAGCCTCGCCACCGATCGTGCCTCGAGGAGGAATCGCTCGCGAAGCGCGGTGCTGTCGGCAACGTCCGGACTGATGACCTTGATAGCGACGAGCCGCTCGAGCGTGAGGTCGCGGGCGAGGAACACTGCGCCCATACCGCCCTTTCCGAGTTGGTGCTCGACGGCGTACTGCGCGCCGAGCGCGGCACGGAGGCGGTCGAGGAGATCGTCCCCGGAGAGGTCGGAAGGTGTCATCTCGCCCGAAGCTAGGGGTGGGTGCACCCCTTGTACATCGAGACAGCGCGCAAGTTGCGCGACGTGACTTTGACCACCGCCGCCGAGCTTCGCAGTATCCTCATCACGCCGCGTGGCTATCATGACGTGCGTCGCAGGGTTGATCGAAGCAACAGTGTGACCGCCGTCGGTGACGAACGAATGTTCTCGCCTTTAAATCTGGTCATGGCGTCTCGAGGTACACACATGCTGCGTCGTCTCGTTGCGGGACTCCTGTTTGCGGCCGCCGCCCCTGTCTCGGCGCAGACGACGCCCGCGTCGACCAGCGCCGCGCGCGACAGCGCGCTCATACGCATGGACTCGCTCTGGGTGCGCAGCTACGCGAAGAACGACACCGTCACGGCGCAGCAGCTCTTCGCCGACAACCTCGTCGTCTTCTCGGCCATCGGGACGACGAAGGACAAGGCGGGTGAGCTGGCGGAGGTGCGTCCGATTGCTGGCCTCCGCATGCAGCACTTCAGCACGCGCAACCTCAGGACGGGCGGCGTTGGCAACCTCGGCGTGGTGGCGGGCGACGCGGAGTGGGCGTTCGAGCAGGGTGGCCAAACCCGGACGGTGCGTCGTGGCTACGTCGCGTCCTACGTTCGCGGTGGTCCGCTTGGGTGGCGGCTCGCCTCGCTGCGGATGTCGATGCAACCAGCCGCCACGGCGCAGGTGCGACCGGTGTCGCGCGACACGATCGCGGCGCTGATGACGGCAATGGTCCAGGCGTTCGAGCGCGACCCCGCGAGCGTCACGCGCTTCTACACGGACGACGCGCACATCATCGGCGGCAGCATGCGCGCTGCTGGCCGACAGCAGGTGGACCAGTACTGGGCGGGGACCAAGGGCCTGCAAGGTTGGGAGCTGGAGGTGGTCGACGTCGGCGGCGACGCCGAGCGGCCGTGGGTGGTGGGACGCTCGCGTCTCAAGAGCTCGAGTGGGCGCATGATGGCGACGGATTTCATCGGCCTGCTGACCCGCGGCAGCGATGGTCAGTTACGCTTTGCCGCCGACGTGTACGCCGGCTCGGTTGCCGGCTCGCCGTAGCGCACGCCGTCGCTCGTCATCGCGACCAACGACGAGCATTGAGCTGTCAGTAACCGCAAGCTAGAGCTGGAGCCAGAGCTAGAGCCAGAGTTGGAGCTAGAGCGGGAGCTCTGGCTCTGGCTCCGGCTCTGGCTCTGGCTCGTAGTTACTGACAGCTCAATGCTCGTCCTAGTCCCTCGCGCACACTCGGGTAGCGCGGCACCCAGTCCGTTTCTCGCAGCTTCCGGTTCGAGATGCGCAGCGAACGCGCGATCGTCTCACCGAGCGAACCTCCAAGCTTCGCCACCCACGCCGGCAGCGCGCGTGGAGCTCTCACGCCGAGCAACGAGGCGATCGCCTCGCCGACGTCGCGGTGGGTGAGCGGCTCGTCGTCGACGACGTTGTAGATCCCGCCAGGCGCCGTGAGCGCGGCGACGACTGCGGCAGCGGCGTCCTCGTGGTGCACCATTGCCACGTACGCGTCGAGCCGGCCCAGGAACGGGAGCCAGCCTCGGCGCACCGTGTCGAGCATGGTGCGCGTGAACGCGTCGTCGTCGCCGTAGAAGAGCGCAAAGCGGAGCACCACGCCGACCGACTCCGCGCCGCCACCGAATTCCGCCGCGGCGTGCTCAGCGTCCAGCACCGTGCGGTTGTAGGCGACGGGCCGGACGGCCGCCGTCTCATCGATCCACTGCGCGCCGGCATCTGCGTAGATCGGCGCGAACGACTCCTGCACGAAGCGCGAAACGCCGGCATCGCGCGCGGCGAGTGTGAGCGCGCGCGACGCGTCGCGACGGATGTGGTCCATCTCCGCCCACGCGCCTGGCAGGAACGGCCGCACGACTCCGCTCGGCACCCTCGTGGCCAGGTTGATCGCGACATCGTGTCCGCGCATCACGCGGATCGCAGCGTGGCTGTCGAAGATGTCCAGCGGCGCGATCGTAACGCCCAGTCGGGCTGCTGGCGGCGGGCGTCTCGAGCCTGGCCGGCTGGCGACGGTAACCTCGTGTCCACGCGTGAGCAGCAGCGGCACCACGCGTCGTCCGATGGCGCCTGACGCGCCGGTGAGCAGGATTCGCATCTCTCGTCGGGAGGCATTGACAGGGTTAGAGAGAGAATATTCATTCCCCTACGATGACGCAAGCTCTCCCTTGGCCTCGCGACGGTCACCCTGCTCGCGCGCAGCGTGCACCTGCAGCGACACGCCGTCGGCAGTGTCGCTCGGCAGCGCCGCGCAATTCGCATTGTGCGCAACCGTCGGCGTCGGACATCGGCGCGCGACCGACGTCGACTTCGGTTGCGCCGAGGACCACGTTTCTCCGCATGACCGACATCCGTCGCACCAGCGTCCTCCGCGGGGAAGCACCGTGACACCGCGACGTTCCGACGCCGCCGAGCGGATCCTGCGCGAGGCCATGCGACTCTTCGCCGAGCGTGGCTACGAGCGCACGTCGGTGCCGGACATTCAGGCGGCCGCGGGCCTCGCCGCCGGCTCGGGTGCGATGTACAAGCACTATCCGTCGAAGGACGCCGTGCTCCGCGAAGGGATGGAGCAGTTCGCGCGCGCCAGCAGCGACGCGCGCAGCGGCTTGCACAACACCGACGCGCCTCCGCTCCTCGCCTTCGACGTGCTCGTGCGCCAGGCGCTCGCGCTGCTCGCAAGCGAGCGCAACGAGATCCGCGTCGCGTGGCGAGAGCTCGAGCAGTTCCCCGACCTGCTCGCACATGTGCGCTCGGCGGTGATGCAGTCCAGCTATCGGGACGTGGCGGCATGGCTGCACGCACACGCCGAAGCCGGCACGCTCCGGCCGCACGACAGCGACGCCGTGGCCGCGGTGCTCCTGGGCAGCGTGGTGATGTACCGCGTCTTCGAGGCGCTGTGGGGAGAACGCGCGATTCCGATCGACGACGAACGGTTCATTCGTGCGTGGCTCGAGATCGCCGTCCGCGGACTCGCTCCAGAGGGCACGGAAGCGCAACAGCCGTCGCTGGCCAAGCCAGCATCATCAGCGCGCCGCGGCAAGAAGCCCGGTCGTCGCCCAACACGAGGCAAGTCCTGACATGGGGTATCGCGTCTCGGCAGCGCCGCTCCTTCCGCTGCTCTACGTCCAGGGCCGTCGCGCGCAGCGCGCTACTCCACTCCTTCCGGAGCCGCCTGGCGACCGGGTGGGCGGACGATGGGATGAGAGCGCCGACTCACAAGAGCGAGCGCTGCGGCTCTTGGTACTCGGCGACTCGGCGGCCGCGGGCGTCGGCGCGCCATCGCAGGACGCAGCGCTACTCGGCCAACTCGTGAGCGCGCTTGCTCCGGCGGGACCGATCGCGTGGCGCCTGGTGGCGCGCACGGGAGCAACGGCCGCTGGCACGCGTCGTCACCTGGCTGCGAAGCCGGCAGAGCAGTGCGACGTCGCCGTCGTCTCGATTGGCACGAACGACATCATGGCGGGCCGTGGGACCGACGCGGTGCTCGCGGACCTGCACGCGATCGTCAACACGCTGCAGCAGAGCTGGGGCGTGCGGCACGTGGTGCTGTCGGGCATGCCGCCGATTGGCCGCATCCCGGCGCTGCCGCAGCCGCTGCGCTGGTACATGGGCCGCAAGGCGCGGGCGCTCGACGCAGCGCTCCTCGCGTGGGTGGCCGGCCAACCCGGATGCGAGGTGTTGACGACCGACTGGCCCTTCGATAAAACCGAGTTGGCGGCGGACGGCTTCCATCCTGGCCCAACGATGTATGCGGTGTGGGGCCGCGCCGCCGCTGAGCGCGTGCGCGCCTGGCAACGCTCGGAGCAGATGACATGACATCGCGATCCGCTGAGCGCCGGCTCGGCGGTGCCCACTGAGTGAGCCATGCTCTATCCCCTGATCGTTCTCGCAGCGATTGCCCTTGCCCTCACGATCACGTCCTCGATAGCCAACCAGCGCGTGGGCCGTCTTTCCTCGTCAGTGCTCGGCGTCTCGATCGCGACGGCGCTTGCGGCGTCCGTCTTCTTCCTCGTGTGGCCGATCTATACGGACGGACGGTCCCTGTTCGACGTCTCCGGGCCAAAGCTTCTACTGCCGTTGCTCGTACCCGTAGTCCTCGCGAGCCTTCCAGTCGTGACACCCCCGTCCGTTCGGCGACGCGCCTGTGGCATCGCGGGGACGCTCGTGACGGTGTTCTGCGTTCTCGGGGGATTCAGCATCGGCCTCGCGTACGTTCCGACCGCTGTGCTTCTCGTGATTGCCGCGGCCATTCCTGCGAGCAGTCGTCAGCCGGCGGGACGGCACTCAGTGCCCCGCCAACAGACACGGCGTTGGACGTGAATAGCTTGGTGGAGGGTTCGCCATCGGCTCGCAGCGAGACACCGGGAGAACAACGCCAGTGCATGCGATCAGCGGCGGCGAGCTCGTACACGGCAAGGACGCCACCTTCGCAGGAGACACATGGGAACATCGATGAAGGGATTTCGCGTCGTGGGGGCACTCGCCCTCATCTGCGCGGCACTGCACAGCGCGCCTGCACAGACGCCGACGTCGCGCATCGTGACCGCCGCGAAAGGCTTCCTGTCGTCGCTCGACGAGGCGCAACGCGCGCGCGTCCTGTTCGCCTTCGACGACGAACAGCAGCGCGTTCGCTGGTCCAACTTCCCGACATCGATGGTCAAGCGTGCGGGCATCGGCCTCGGAGAGCTGAACGCGACGCAGCGTTCGGCGGCGATGGCGCTGCTGTCGTCTGCGCTCAGCAAGCGGGGATTTGAGAAGGTCGAGGAGATGGTAGAGGCGGACGAGGTCCTCAAGACGAGCGGGCGCAACAACCCCATGTTCGGCAAGGACCTCTACTACATCTCCATTCTCGGCACTCCATCGGAGACTGCGCCCTGGATGCTGCAATACGGCGGACATCATCTCGCGCTCAACATCACCATCATCGGCGCACGCGGCGTACTGACACCGAGCCTCACCGCTGCGCAGCCCGCGATGTACACGCTCAACGGGAAGACCGTCCGTCCGCTTGGACAGGAGAACGACAAGGCGTTCGCGTTGCTCAATGCACTCGATGCATCACAGCGCGCACAGGCGGTGTTGAGCTATCGCGTCGCCGATCTCGTCCTCGGACCGGGCAAGGACGGCAAGACGATTGAACCCGAGGGGCTGAAGGTGTCGGCGATGAACGCAAAGCAGCGCAACATGCTGCTCGACGTCATCAGCGAGTGGAGCGGCATCGTGCACGAGAGTGCGGCCGCGGCGCGGCTGGCAGAGATCACGGCTGGCCTCGATGCGACGTGGTTCGCGTGGAGCGGCCCGACGTCCGTCGAGCCAGGACGCAACGGCACGTCCTACTATCGGATCCAGGGACCGACGCTCGTCATCGAGTATGCCCCGCAGCAAATGGGTGGCGATGCCACGATGCACGTCCACACCATCTATCGCGATCCGACCAACGACTACGGCCGGAAGAACACGGCGAAATGACGAGGGGGCTTGCTGTCGGCGCCGCGATGCTGCTCCTGGTCGCGACGCCAGCGTACTCGCACCGGCTGGACGAGTACCTCCAGGCGACGATGATAACGCTGGGCAAGGATCGCGTGCACGTGCAGATCCAGCTGACGCCTGGCGTCGCCGTGTTTCCGCGGTTGATCGCCGGCATCGACACGGACGTCGACGGCGTTGTCTCGGGTGCGGAGGAGCGCGCGTACGCGGCGCGAGTGGTTGGCGATCTTTCGCTCGCGGTTGACGGGACGTCCCTGCCGTTGCGGTTCGTCTCGTCGACGTTCGCGAGTGTCGATGAGATGAAGGAAGGTCGCGGCGAGATCCAGATCGAGTTCGATGCCGTCGTGCCGAGCGGCAATGTCGCTCGGCGGTTGACGTTCGAGAATCGTCACCAGCGAGGGATCTCCGTCTACCTCGTGAACGCGTTGGTGCCGCGCGACCCGGACGTTCGCATCACGAGCCAGCACCGGAGCGTCGAGCAGGCGTCGTACCAGTTGACCTATGCGCAAGGCGGCGATTTATCCGGGCGCTCCTTCGCGTCGGGCAGCTGGAGCGGATTCACGAGCGTCTTTCAACTCGGCATGCGGCACATTGCGGAGGGCACGGATCACCTCCTGTTCCTGCTCGTGCTGCTTCTTCCCGCACCGATGATCGCCGATGGCGGACGGTGGGCGCGTTACGGCGGCGTGCGGCATGGCGCGGGACAACTGCTCCGCATCGTGACGGCGTTTACCGTGGGCCACTCGCTCACGCTTGCCGCGGCGGCCACCGGCTGGGTGCATGCGCCGAGCGGGCCGGTGGAGGTGTTGATCGCGCTGTCGATCCTGGTGTCCGCGGCGCATGCGGTTCGGCCGCTCTTTCCGGGACGCGAGGCAATCATTGCCGCGGGCTTTGGCCTCGTGCACGGACTTGCGTTCGCCACGATGATCTCCGGAAGCGGTGGCGACGCATGGCACTCGGCGCGCACGGTGTTCGGCTTCAACCTCGGGATCGAGGTGATGCAGCTCGTCGTGGTGATCGCGACGGTGCCGTGGCTGCTGACCATCGCGCGGACGCGGGCCTATGAGTCTCTGCGGGTTGTTGGCGCCGCTGTCGCCGGCGTTGCGGCGCTCGGGTGGATCGGCGAGCGCGCGTTCGGGCTCGCGAACCCCATTGGAGTGTGGGTCGAACGCGTCGCCGCGAGTGGACCCGCGCTGGTCGTTGTGCTGGCGATCGTGGCGTTGGCGGTGACCGCGTGGGAGCGGAGCGGCCGGACTTGGCGCATCTCGGCGTAGTGCGATAGGATTGTCGTCGCGTAGAGGACGCATCCGGTCCGCGGAAAGGGTAGAAGCCCACCTGTCAGGCTCGAGTAGTCGCCACCTTCTTTCAGCC
>JANOIJ010000305.1:0-2074 GCA_031407575.1 Gemmatimonadaceae bacterium
CACCGGGTTATAGTCGCACTCAACCGGTTGACACACGCCCTTGTCTGCGGGGTGCATGGTTAAAGACGCGGCCAGCGCGGGGGGGTGGCGCTGCCCGCTGGGTCCGGGTCAAAGGAGAAATGCCCGGACGAAAAGACGGTCAGGCCGCTGCTGCGGTCTTCTCTACCTGCTGCGCGTCCGCGTCGCGGGCCGCCTTGGTGGCGTTGGTCCACCACGCGAGGTTGTCGAGCAGGTCCTTCGTGAACGGCGCAAAGGTCGGCAGGACCTCGTCCCAGGTCTTCTGACCCATGAACACGCCGGCGAACTCCGAGCCGCCGATATGGACCCCGTGGCGAACCGACACAGCCTGAAGTTCGGTCATGATGGTCCGAAGGTGCTCGACCGCACGCGCGCCACCCACCGAGCCGTAGCCCACATAGGCGACGGCCTTCTTGATGAACGGCACGTAGGCCCAGTCGATCGCGTTCTTCAGCGCGCCGGGGACGGAGCGGTTGTACTCGGCGGTGACGATGATGTAGCCGTCAAACTCATTGAGCTTTGCCTGCCACTTGGCCGCGACCGCGTTCGGAGTCGGCATCCACATGTCGGAGGCCGGCGCATCGAACAGCGGCAGCGGGTAGTCCTTGAGGTCGACGAGTTCGACGTCGAACTCCCCGCGCTCCTTGGCGAGCTTGAGGATCCACTGGGCAGGCTTGTCGCCGTTGCGGTTGGGACGAATGCTGCCGAGGATCACGGCAATCTTGGGCTTGGTCATTTTCTGGCTTCCGGTCACAGAGAGGGGCTAGGGAACAAACAGTAACCGGGAGATAGGCGCGCACACGACCGAGTCACAAGGAGGCACGGATTTGTAAGGCAGGCACAGGTTTGTTGTGCTGTTACGCGCAGCGTCCCTTGGGCACACGGGTGTAAGCGAAGGTCCAGCTAGGCGTCAGCCGCCCCCGATGCCGGTGGGGCAAAGCCGTCGACAGAATTGAACGCAGCGTTCGCGAACAATGACCGGTATTACCGGCCGACCGCCGCGAGGTACCGTCGCACCGCTTCGGAGAACCCCATGATCAGCGCATCCGCGGTGATGCCCTGGCCGATCGATACCTCGGCGAGATCGGGAATGGCGGCCACGAGGGGCGGCAGGTTCTCGAGCGTCAGGTCATGGCCGGCATTGACCGCGAGCCCGGCATCGCGCGCCGCATCGGCTGTCCTGCCCAGGTCCCCGAGCTGGCGGTCGGCCTCGGCCGGCTCGAACGCGCCGCCATAGGGACCAGTGTAAAGCTCGATCCGCCGCGCACCGGTTGCCTTCGCCGCGGCGATGCCCGCCGGGCCTGCGTCCGGGTCGCAGAACAAGGACACACGCCGCTCCGGCGTCTGCAGGCGCTGGACCACCGAGCGGAGGAAATTCCCCTGCCCCGCGAAGTCCCATCCGTGGTCGGACGTCGCCTGCACGGGATCGTCCGGCACCAGGGTCACCTGGTCCGGGGCCGCGGCCTCCACGAGAGCGATGAAGTCCTCGGTCGGGAACCCTTCGATGTTGAACTCGGCCTTGGGGAAATGCTCGCGCAGCAGACGGGCCAGCTCGAACACATCCGTCCGTCGCGTGTGCCGTTCGTCCGGCCGCGGATGGACGGTTATCCCGTCCGCGCCCGCCTCGAGCACGAGCCGTGCGATGCCGACGACGCTCGGCCACGGCAGGTTGCGCCGGTTCCGGAGCTGGGCGACGGCATTGAGATTAACGGAGAGCGCGGTCATGCGCCCGACCTAGCGCGCCCATTGCACAGAGGGCAAGACCTACGGCCAGCCCTTGGCTAGAGGGCCATCTCGGCCAGCGTCGCCTGCGCTGCCTCGTCGATCTCGAGCGCAAGCAGCGCGCGCTGCCCGGTCTTGAAGACGAGCGCGAAGTCCAACCACGCGCTGGTGCCCAGCGTCGTGCCGCTCGGTGCTGGCCCGCTCGGCGCGAAGATGAACTGATTCTCGATGATTGCCGCCGCCGCGCCAGGAAGCGGCGTGCCCTGGAGCGCATCGCCCTTGCGCATCATGACGCCTGCGAGCTGGACGACGGCCTCGCCCTTGAACCCTTCGG
>JANOIJ010000346.1:0-2823 GCA_031407575.1 Gemmatimonadaceae bacterium
GCACAGATGCGGACGCTGCGCTTCCCGCGCATGGCGCGCGCCACGCTCGAGACGCTGCTCGCGCGGGACTGGTCGCGACACATCGTGGGGCAGCGCGCCGTGGCGCATGTGGCGGCAGTGCATCCACTCGACGGCGATCAATGGCTCGCCGCGTTCGCGCCATCCGATGTGCTGGAGAGTCTCGCCGACGCAGCGGACGCGCAGGGATGGAAGACAGTCGACGTCTCGACCGCCGATGACGCGCTTGCCGGCGCGGCGCGGATGCTCGCGCCAGACGACGTACGCGGCGGCGAATGCACCATCGTGCTGTGCGACGCAACCGGTGCGACGCACGCCGTGCACGTGCGCGGCGGCGTGCCGTGGGTCGGCCGGCGCTTTCTCGCCGGCGCCATGGCCGCCGACGTCGCGACGTTCGCGCGCGCGTCCGTGGTCAGCGCGGTGTCGCGCGCACATCTGGTGCTCATCGGGCACGGCACGCATACGGCCGGTCTCGCGCGCACACTTGGCGCGGATGGCGCGAGGGCGCGCGCGGTCGATCCGGGGCTGCCCCCGGATGCATCAAGTGTCGAGCTGTTCGCCGTCGCACGAGCAATGAGCGCACCTGCGCTGCACCTCGTGGCGCCGCGTGCGCAGTTGACACGCGCCCGCGGCATGCGCGCGACCACGTGGTGGCTCGTCGCCGCCACCGCCGCCGCGCTGCTGGCCGGACTCGGCATTGAACGGTGGCAGGTACAGCGCGACCTCGCCGCCGTGCAACAGGCGCGCGCCGAGATCGCGGCGCCGGTGCGCAATGCGATGGCGCTGCGCTCCGACGTGGAGGCCGCTGCGGAAATCACCGGCATGTTGGCCGAGCGCGAAGCGGCCGCGTCGCGCGTGAGTGGCGCGATGGCCGCGGTGGCGCTCGCACTTCCGGAAGGGACCACGCTCACCGCACTCCGCATATCCGGCGACAGCGTGATGGTGGAAGGTGAGAGCGCTCGCAGCGCGGCCGTCTACGACTCACTGCGTGGCGTGGCGCTGCTCGAGCGTGTCGCGCTCGCCGCGCCGCTGCGCCAGGAGCGCCAGACCGGCGACGTGGTGGTGGAGCACTTCGCCTTCAGCGCGCGCCTGCGCCGCACCGCCGCGCCACCGGCGGGTTCGCAGTGACCGCGACCTCAACGCGCACCACAGCAATCTTGCGCCCGCAGGACAGGCGTGCGCTCACGATCGGCGTCATCGCGCTCGTGCTCATGCTCGGCTACTCGCGCGCGCTCAAGCCAGGGCTCGCGCGCCTGTCCGCCGAGCGACGCACGCTCGCCGAACAGGGCGCACTGCTCGCGCGCGAACGTGCGCTCGTCGCCGCGGCACCAATGCTGCCACGCCTGCGCACCGATGCCGAAAGCGTCCTTGCCCGCGAGCGGAGCAGGCTCTTCGCCGGCGACTCGGTGGCCGCGAGCGCCGAGCTCACGTCGTACGCGTCACGCGTGGCGACGGCGGCCGGTGTGCACCTCACGACCATCGAGGCGCGTACGCCGGCCACGGAGCGCGGCGTAACGCGTCTCTCCGTTGACGTCCGCGGCGATGGCAGTTGGCGGCAACTGCTCGCGTTCGTCCGGCTGCTCGAGGTGTCGGGACAGCTGGTCACCGTCGACAACATCCGCCTCGAGCGCGGCGCCCGCGGCGGCCCACTCGGCGGCGATCTCATCTCGATGTCCGCGACGCTCGGTGGCTATGCGCGGGGTGCGCGATGAGACTCGCCGATGTGCGCGACTGGTCGCTAGCGACCCGTCTTGCCGGCGGCGCGCTCGTCGTGGCGCTGCTCATCGATGTGGCGCTGCTGGTTCGTCCGCGGCGTGCCGACGCGGTGCTGCCGCTCACGATCCGTCCCGTCACGCGCATTGCCGTGCGGCCGCTCGAACATGCGGAGCTCGTACGCGAAGCCGCCGAGCGCTCGCCGTTCGGCGGAACGCCTGTGGTGGACGTGCTGGCGCCTGCCGCGCTTCTCACGCAGAGTACGGTGCCGGTGGTGCGGCCGCGGTTGATCGGAACGGTGGTCGAGAGCGGCGGCGGATTCGTCGTCGTGGAGCTTTCCGATGGACGCGTGCAGGTTGTGCGAATCGGCGATCGAGTGGGCGACCTGCGCCTGCGATCGGTGTCGGCAGGGATGGCTGTCTTCGATGACCCGCGCGACGCGCGAATTACACTCAGGACCTCGCCACCGGACTCACGGCCATGAGACAAAAGCAATCAAGTTGTCATCCTGAGCGCAGCGCCTGCCCTGAGCGTAGTCGAAGGGAAGGATCTGCACGCCCCGCAGTAGCAGCAGCAGGTGCAGGTCCTTCGTTGCGCTCAGGACGACAAATCATCCTCGCCCTCCTCTTTGCATTCGCAACCGCGGGAGCGCAGGACTCAACGCGAGCGGTCGGCGGCACTCGCATCGACTTCCAGGATGCTGAGCTTCGTGTGGTGATTACAGCGATCGCCGAGGCGGGCGGGTTGAACGTGACGTATGGCGAGATTCCGAGCCGGCGTATCACGCTGCACCTCCCGCAGTCGCTCTCGCGCGCGGACATGCTGCCGTTGCTGCGGAGCATCGCGACAGCGAACGGGCTTCGCGTGGTAGCAGATGGCAGCCTGCTGCGCATCGAGGTCGTGGACGCGCGAGAGAGCGACTGCGGCAGGTGCAGCGTGATGCGCCGGCTCGGAATCTCGCCATACGTCACGATCAACCCGCCCGCCTCGGCGATCGCCGTAATCACCGCGCGAAGCTCGGCATCCTGGAAGTCGATGCGAGTGCCGCCGACCGCTCGCGTTGAGTCCTGCGCTCCCGCGGTTGCGAATGCA
>JANOIJ010000384.1:0-7954 GCA_031407575.1 Gemmatimonadaceae bacterium
CCCCCACACAAAGGCAGGTTGCTCACGTGTTACGCACCCGTTCGCCGGTTATCCCTTGCGGGACCCCCGTGACTTGCATGTGTTAAGCACGCCGCCAGCGTTCGTCCTGAGCCAGGATCAAACTCTCCAAGAGATTTTGATATCAGACTCCACCGAACGCGACCTTCAGACGTATCCGTAGATCACGTCCGGAATCAACAAACATCGTGAATTGATCTCTCGCCGCAGCACACGATCGCCGCAGCTCAAATGAGAGCCATCGCACAACATCACATCACTCGATTGTCAATCAGCATGCACCGCGTCCCCCGGTGTTCCGGGGAAGGGGCAATCTAGTCCTGCATCATCGGATTTCAAGGGGGACATCGACGGAAAATTCACGCGACATTCCACCCAAACATTCCCTCACGACAAAGGCACACCGACACGAATCCGGTGTGCCCCGAAAGCGCCTCGTCCTCCAGCGCCGGCCCCCATACCCAGGGCCCGATGCCGCTATTTCTCGTCGAACGGCCGACCCGGACGATCATCCTCATCGTCGTCGTCCCCGTCCAGGTCGTCGTCGAGATCTACGAGGTCGTCGTCCTCATCATCATCGTCGTCCTCGTCATCCTCGTCATCATCCTCCTCGTCGTCATCATCATCGTCTTCGTCGTCATCATCGTCGAGGTCGTCGTCGAGGTCGAGATCATCATCCTCGTCGTCGAGGTCCTCGTCTTCCTCGAGGTCCTCGTCCTCGAGATCATCGTCGTCGTCACTCGGCGACAGCGAGAACGAACCGGCTGCAGCAGCGTACAGGCCGATCGGCTCCGAGATCTCGAACAGGTCCGGCATTGTAGAGCGCTCCGGTAAGGAGGGTAGTGGATGGGGCGGTTGACGTTCAACGCACCGTGAACCTACAGCGTTGCCCGCTCGCGCTTGGCCTCGCGTGAAATCTTCTTCCGATCACTCTGGTTCAACAATCGTTTCCGCAGCCGGATCGACTTCGGAGTGATCTCGATGAGCTCATCGTCTTCGATATACTCAAGCGCGCCTTCCAGCGTCAACTCCCGAGGCGGTTCGAGGCGAATGTTCTCGTCCGTCCCGGTCGTTCGCATGTTCGACAGCTTCTTCTCCTTCGTCGGATTCACATCCATGTCGCCGGGCCGCGAATTCTCGCCCACGATCATGCCCTCATACACCGGCTCGCCGGGCGACACGAACAATGTGGAGCGCTCCTGCAGCGCGGCCAAGGCGAACGCGATGATCGTGCCATTCTCCATCGACACCAACGTTCCGCGTGACCGCGTTGCGAGCGCGCCAGCCCACGCGCCGTACTCGAGGAAGCGATGGTGCATGATGCCGGTGCCGCGCGTATCCGTGAGAAACTCCGACCGGTAGCCAAAGAGGCCGCGCGCTGGAATGCGATAGAGCACGCGCACCAGGCCCTGCCCCGGATTCCGCATCTCGATCATCTCGCCGCGCCGCGGTCCGAGCTTCTCGATGACGACGCCGAGAAACTCCTCCGGCACGTCGATGGCCAGCTCCTCGTAGGGCTCCAGCCTTTCGCCGCTCAAACCCGACTTGAGAATCACGCGCGGACGCGAGACCTGAAACTCATACCCCTCGCGGCGCATCGTCTCGATGAGGATCGAGAGGTGCAGCTCGCCGCGACCGCTCACCGTCCACGTATCGGTGGATTCCGTATCCTCCACCCGCAGTGCGACGTTGCGCTCCAGCTCCTTGTAGAGCCGGTCGCGAATCTGCCGAGAGGTGACGTACTTGCCTTCCTTGCCGGCGAAGGGCGAGTTGTTGACGAGGAAATCCACGCTGATCGTCGGCTCCTCGACGGCGATGCCGGCGAGACGCTCTGGATGTTCGAGGTCCGTGACGGTGAGCCCGATCTCCACGCCCTCGAGGCCCGCCAGCGACACGATCTCGCCCGCCGGTGCACTCTGCACCTCCGTGCGATCGAGTCCATCGTAGACATAGAGTTTCGTGACCTTGGCCTGCTCGTTCTTCTGCGTCACGTCCATCGGCAGCAGCAGCACCTGATCGCCAACCTTCACGGTGCCGCGCTCGATGCGGCCGATACCGAGACGCCCGAGGTACGGAGAAAAATCGATGGTGGAGATGAGCATCTGGAAGGGTGACGCCGAGTCGCTCGGCGCCTCCGGTACGGCGGACAGGATCATGTCGAACAGCGGCGCCAGATCCACCGGCCTCACCTCCATGTCCAGCGTCGCGACGCCTTCGCGCGCCGATGCGTAGACAACGGGCGCATTGAGTTGCACCTCGGTGGCCTCGAGCTCGATGAACAGGTCGAGCACCTCGTCGTGCACACGCATCGGATCAGCACCTTGCCGATCGATCTTGTTGATGACCACGATGGGCGTGCGCCCGAGCTCGAGCGCCTTGCGCAACACGAACCGTGTCTGCGGCATGGGGCCGTCGAACGCGTCCACCACGAGCAGCACACCGTCCACCATGCGCAGGATGCGCTCGACCTCTCCGCCGAAATCGGCGTGGCCGGGCGTGTCCACGATGTTGATCTTGGTGTCCTTCCACCGGACGGACGTGTTCTTGGCGAGAATGGTGATCCCGCGTTCGCGCTCGAGCGGATTGGAGTCCATGACCCGCTCGGCGACGACCTGATTATCCCGGAAGGCGCCGGCCTGCCGAAGCATCTTGTCGACCAGGGTGGTCTTCCCGTGATCGACGTGTGCGATAATGGCGATGTTACGAATCTGCATAGCCTAGAAATATACTCTGCCGAACAAAGCCCAAACAAGCTGGAGCATGGAGGCACTTGCCAGCGTCACGATCTTGCCACAGGATTCACTCGAAGCTCATACCCTGGCAGGAGGTGTCCGATGCACCAGCAGAATGACCCCGCGCGTGAGCAGTACCCTCATGGACGTGGCTATGGTCACGACTACATGCGCGGCGGCGAAGTTCTCGGCGGCTATGGCTATTCGAATCGCGACGAGTACGCGCTACCACGAGGAGAGCTCGGACAGGAAACTCCCGGGCCAGCGCGAAGTGATGACTCGAGCGCGGGAATCAGCGAACCGCTTCCGGCGTAGGCATCGGCACTATCAACTCCCACTTTCAGCGGGGCGCCAGCGCGCCCCGCTCGTTTTTTGTGGGTCAGCGCCGCGCTGCAGGTGCCGGTGGCTTGGGCGTCTCCTTGGCCGGCTCGCCCTCAGCGAACGCGGTGTCTACGCCGCGAGACTTGAGCCCTGCGACGAAGCCCGTCTTCTCCACGGCCTTCGCGTAGGCTTCCGCCGGCTCCACCTTCCCGGCGTCCACCAGCTCCAGCAAGGCGTCGTTCAGCGTCACCATGCCGAGTCGGCGGGAGGTCTGCATCACGGACGGAATCTGAAAGGTCTTGCCTTCGCGAATCAGGTTCGTCACGGCAGGAATTGACAGGAGCACCTCGCGCGCAGCGGCGCGCCCGCCGCCGATCTTCTTGCACAGCGTCTGCGAGATGACGCCCTTGAGCGATTCCGCGAGCATGACGCGGATCTGCGCCTGACGGTCTGCGGGGAACTGGTCGATCACACGATCGATGGTGCCGGCCGCCGTGGTCGTGTGCAGCGTGCCGAAAACGAGATGCCCCGTCTCCGCTGTCTCGATGGCGATGGACACGGTCTCGAGGTCACGCAGCTCGCCGACCAGGATGATGTCGGGATCCTCGCGCAGCGCGGCGCGCAGGGCGCTCTTGAATGATCCCGTGTGCACACCCACCTGCCGCTGAGTGATGATGCAGCGCTTGTTGGGGTGCACGAACTCGATCGGGTCCTCGATGGTGATGACGTGGTCGCTGCGCGAGCGATTCACGAGGTCGATGAGGGAACAGAGCGTCGTCGACTTGCCGGAGCCGGTCGGTCCCGTCACCAGCACGAGGCCCTTGTTCAGCTGGCAGAGCCGCTGCACCTCTTGCGAGATGCCCATCTGCTCGACGGTGACGACGGTCGCGGGAATCTGCCGGAAGACCGCCGCCGGCCCATTGCGGTCCTTGAGTGCATTGGCGCGGAAGCGCGCGATGCCCGTGATCTCGTAGGCGTAGTCGGTGTCGTTCGTCTCCGTGAATTCCTGGCGGTTTCGCTCGGGCATGATGGAGCGCAGCATCTGCTCCAGCGTTTCCGGGTCGAGCACCGGCAGGTCGAGGCGCTGCATCTCGCCATGCTGGCGCACGATGGGCGGCTCGCCGCAGCGGAGGTGGAGGTCCGACGCACCACTCGCGACGATCGTGCGCAAAAGATGGTCGAGCGAGGCGCGCGCGCGCTCACTGCCGTCGAAGCTGCCAATCGCATCTCCGCTGGCACCGACGCCGCGACTGTCGCCGGCAGTGGCGGCGGTGCCCGCCGCTTCGGGCATTTGGCGCGAGCGAATCGGTAGTTCGGCCGCATCGGCACTGCCCTGGCTGGCCTCCAGCTCGCGCGTGTGACCGTTCCTGCGCTCACGCTCGCCGTTGGCATCTATCGTGATGCGCACACGCAACCGCTCGTCGGCCTGCGACGCCATCACGGCGAATGCACCATCTTCGGACACATACGGAAACGCAGTCATGTTTCCTGCGTCGAGCGACATGGATGCGTCGGCTGGAGCAATCTCGCGCAGCAGCGCGATGATCTGCGTCTTGCTGAGTGGCGTCTTCGTAACGGGGCGCGTGGCGCCACTGATCTCGAGGTTTGCCACCTCGGTCTCGTCGAGTCGAAGCGACGTGGCGCGCTGGCTCACCATCACGGCGAGCAGACGATCAAGCTGGGCCATGTCTCAGGACACCGGGCGAGCGAAGGCGATGTGTGCTCGATTCACGAGCAGGAGATGATCGGCGGCAAACACGCTGAGGAATCGCAACCGTGTGTCGTTGAGGAAGTCTACCAATCGCGGACGATCTGCGCGCAACTCCGGGAACACCGACCCGTGACGCGTATTCCCGTCGACGAGCGTCACGTCGACCAGCATGCCGATCAGCCCGGTTTCTGTCGGGTCGTCGCTCTCCGGGATGTCGGTCGCAACCACCGCGATGTGCGACTTCTGGATGACCAACAGGTCGCCATCCTCCTGCACGACCGGAAGGAACTCCTCGGCGTCATTGAGCACATCGGCGGGCAATTCAGGGCCTGCCTTGAAGCGCGCGAAGGCCTGGAGGAAGATGTCCCCCTTGATGTGCTGTCCGCTGCGCAGCGTCACCTCGACCCTGTGGCGGACCTTCTCGATTCGATAGTCTTCGCTCATGTACGTGGAGTGTCGACAACTGGCGGCGTAAGGTCAAGCGGCCCGTTCCAGTGGCGGCGCGTGCGCGAGGTCGATTAGGTTCCGCCCGTGCTCGGACGCGTGCTCGCCATCGTCGGACTTCTGGCCCTGAACGGTTTCTTCGTTGCGGCGGAGTTTTCGGTCGTCCGCTCGCGGCGCTCGCGGCTCGAGGCCATGGCACGCGGCGGCGACGCCAAGGCCCGCCTCGTCCTCAAGGCCATCGGCAACATGGCCATCCTGCTCTCGGCGGGCCAGTTCGGGATCACGCTCGCGAGTATCGGCATCGGCGCGCTGGCGGAGGAAACGCTCTCCCACCTGTTCTCCGAAGCGTTCGCGTCCGTCCCGCTGCTGCTGCGGCTCGGCGCCGGCGCGACGATGGGCACGGTGTGCGCGCTCTCCATCGTGACGTACGGACACGTGGTGTTCGGCGAATTGGCGCCGCGCAGCGCAGCGCTCAATCATCCGGAAGAGGTGGCGCGATGGCTCGTGCCGCCGCTCCTGGTCTTCGCCTGGATCGTCACGCCGTTCACATGGTTCCTCAACAAGTCCGCAGCCTTCGTACTGCGGCTGTTCGGGCAAACCGCGGTGAACGCGGAGGAGAACGTGCACTCGGCCGAGGAACTGCGCATCCTCGTGGAACAGAGTCAGGAGGTTGGCGCGTTGGAGCGGCAGGACGCCGCGCTCATCGAAGGCGTCTTCGAGTTTTCGGAGAAGAATGCCCGTGAGGTGATGACGCCGCGCACGGCGATCGACGCGCTGGATGTGGATACGGGGCTCGATGAGGCGGTGTCGATCGTGATCGAGACACAGCGTTCGCGCTATCCGGTGTACGAAGAGTCGATCGACAATATCGTCGGACTGGTGCTGGCAAAGGATCTATTGCCCGTCGTCGTCGCGCCCCCGCCCAACTTTGCGCTGCAGCAGATCATGCGTCCGGTGCACGTCGTGCCGGGCTCGCGAGAAGTGGAGGAAGTGCTCGCCGACTTCAAGCGGCTCAAGGCGCACATGGCCGTGGTCCTCGACGAATACGGCGGCACAGCCGGCATCGTGACCATGGAGGACCTGCTCGAGGAGATCGTCGGCGAGATTCTCGACGAGCACGACGACGCCGAGCTCCCCGCGCCGCACCTTCCCGATGCGGATGTCCAGATTCCGGGCGCCATGAACATTGGTGAGCTGAACGAGCGGTTCGGCCTCGAGGTGCCCGACGACGAGTTCACGACCGTCGGCGGCTATATCTTCGGCGCGCTGGGCCGCGTCCCGGTGGTAGGCGATCGCGTCACGGCGTCGCATGCCATCTTCACGGTGCGCGTCCTCCAGGGGCGGAGAATCGAGGCGCTGGCGGTGGACCTGCACTCCGTGGGCGACCGGCGCGAGAAGACTCGTTAGCGTTTGGTCGACGCAACGATGGACGCGCACAGCAGCACCGCTTCGATCATGCTCGAGGGGTCGGCGCGACCTTGGCCTGCAATGTCGAGCGCGGTGCCATGATCGGGTGAGGTCCTCGGAAACGGCAGGCCCAGCGTCACGTTCACGGCGGAACCGAATGACGCGACCTTGATGGCCGTCATGCCCACGTCATGGTACGGCGCGATCACCGCATCGAACGCGCCGCGCATGGCCCGTACGAACACCGTATCCGCCGGATAGGGCCCGAACAGGCCGGCGTCCCGCGCCGCGGGCGTGAGCAGCTCGTCATCCTCCTTGCCGAACCGCCCGCCGTCACCGGCGTGCGGGTTCAAAGCGCACAGCGCGATGCGCGGCTCGGGGATGCCGAACCAGGTGCGAAGTCCGTCTTTCGTCACGAGTGCGGCGGTGGCGATGGCCTCCCGCGTGACCGCGCGCGGAACGTCCCGTAGCGCGATGTGCGTCGTTGCGAGCACGACGCGCAATGGATTCGTCGTGCCGGGCGCGGGTCGTGTGGCGGCGAGCATCATCGCCACCTTACACCCGGTGCGCGCCGCCAGCAGTTCGGTGTGTCCCGGAAAATCGAATCCCCCCTCGAGCAGCGCGTGCTTGTCGAGTGGAGCGGTGACGATGCCGTCCACGTCGCCGCGCTGTGCCATCTCGATGGCGCGCTCCACCGCACGTCCCGCGATTCGTCCCGCGTCGGCGCGCGTGCCGCCGCGGGACCACGTCCCGACGCTCTCCAGCACCGCGAGGCGGACTCCTTCTGGTCCGATGAAGACCAGATCCGCCGCTGCGGCGACGCGCGCGTCACGCGCCGCAGCGTCGACGATCTCCGGGCCGATGCCGCGCGGATCGCCGAGCGTGACGGCGAGCCGGATGCGTGGCCGAGTCAACCGACCGCGAGGGTCAGGGAACGGGCGCGGCCGGCGGCGGGGCGATGGCCAGCGACGCTGTGCGCACGGACACGTACGTCGACTTGCGCAACGACTCCATCAGTCGCTTGATCCCCCCTTCTTCCGCGAGACGCGCGCGGAAACGCTCTTTCACTTCGCTCAGCGTCAGGTCACCACCTTCCTCGACCGCGGCGATCTGCGCGACGACGAACTTCGACGCGACGTTGGAATTGCCCGGAATGCGGAACACGACGAGGTCCTTCGCCACTTTCCCCACGAATGCTTCCTGGTATTGCTCGGGCAGCTTCGCCTTGGGAAACGGCGTGAGTAGCGTGGTCTCCTCACCGCTCGGAAAGTCGTGATGCTTCTTCGCGAGTGAATCGAATGCCGCACCAGCGCGCAGCGCC
>JANOIJ010000385.1:0-7116 GCA_031407575.1 Gemmatimonadaceae bacterium
AGCGAAGGATCTGCACCTCAGGCTCTTCATCTGCGCCCGAAACCCACCCCTGCCGATCGCACTCGCGCGGCGCCTTGTCGGGACGCAGTCGCATGAACGCCGGATGCCGCAGTAACCCATCAGGCGTCCACTCACGAAACCGCACTTCGCACACGTGCACCGGCTCCACCCACGTGGTGGTCTTCGTCTCCGGAATGGACTTCCGTGGCAACGGAGCAGCGCCTGGCGCGACGGCCGGCCCTTCGCACGGCGCGTCCGGCCGAATGATCGGATCGAGCATCGACTTCAACTCGCCGAGCGTCTTGTCGTTGAACCCCGTGCCCGCGCGCCCCGCGTACACGAGCGTCCCGCCCACCATGTCGCCCAACTGCAATGCGCCGAAGTGCCCGCGGCCTCGCCGAGGCGCCGTGAAGCCAACGATCACGAAGTCGGCCGTCTGGTCGATCTTCACCTTGAGCCACTTCTCGCTCCGTCCGCCGCAATAGGGCGAGTCCGCCTGCTTGGCGATCATCCCCTCGAGGCCGAGCGCGTTCACCTGCTCGAGGAAGCGCACGCCCTCGCGTGCGATGTGGTCGAGCGTGCGCACGATGCCCATCTTCGGCAGCGCGTCCATCATGAGACGCTTGCGTTCCACCAGCGGCAGCGGGCGAAGGTCGAAGTCCTCGAAGCCGATGAAGTCGAACGCGTAATACGTCGCGGGGAACTCGACGGACGCGCGCCCCGCATCGATGGGCGACGTCAGCCGTCCGCGCCGCTGCAGCCGCGAAAAGCTCGGCCGCCCTTCTGCATCCAGGCACACGACCTCGCCGTCGATGATGCACTCGTCGAACGGCAACGCCTTGATGGCCCGCGCTACTTCCGGAAACACCGCGGTGTAGTCGTTGCCGTTGCGTGTGAGCAGCAGCACCTCGCCGCGCGCCTTGCTCGCGAGCAACCGGTAGCCGTCCATCTTGATCTCGAACACCCACCCGTCACGCGTGAACGCTTCGTCGCTCGGCTCGGCGAGCATGACGTCGATGGCGTGTGGATCGAGGCGAGTGCGCGGGACGTCCAGTGTCTCGAGCTCTGCGCGGAGCGACTTGGCGGGGCTGCGCCCCTCCTTCACCTCCTCCACCGTGAGCCCCGAGAGCACCGATGTCTCCGGGAACTGGTCGCCCGGCGACTTGACCCACGCGTCGCGCTCCTTGATGAGGAGCCAGTCGCGCTCGCCCTTCTTGAGCTTCACGAGCGTCCACTTGCCGTGCAGCTTGATGCCCTTGAGCTCGAAGAGGAGCTTGCCCTTCTCGAGACCGGTGCGCCAATCCTCGAGCGCGATCCACTCGCCGCGGTCCCACACGATCATCCCACCGGCGCCGTAGTTGCCCTTGGGAATGACGCCCTCGAAGTCGGCGTACTCGAGCGGATGATCCTCGACGTGCACGGCGAGCCGCTTGTCGTTCATGTCGTACGACGGACCCTTCGGCACGGCCCACGACTTGAGGACGCCGTCCATCTCGAGACGCAGGTCGTAGTGGAGGCTGCTGGCCGCGTGCTTCTGCATCACGAACAGCCGCCCGTCGCCGGCAAGGACCGGCCCGCCCATGGGCTCCGGCGTGGCGTCCTGGGTGCGCTTCGCGCGATAGGCGCTGAGGTCGTCGTTGGGCGGCATCTAGTCTTCTTGTTCTGCGGATTGTCGCTGCGCCGAGGGGCTCAACTGGCAGGCATCAACGTCATTGAAAAGCCTTTGAAACGGATCTGGACGGATGCATCGGAAAAAGCCGGTAGACCAGGAGAGCAAGTACACAAAGAGGAATCCGGCCGTTTCCGTTGCATCCATCCAGACCCGCTAATCTTGCTTTTCATCTGGTGTAGGAGCAGATGCGTAGCGCCGGGGCGCTGTTCCCCGCCCGACTCCAACCGCATAATATCAGAAGACCCCAATCCGGTATCGCCCATATGCCAGCCCGCTCGATCGGCAACGCCACCATCTCCTTCGGCCTCGTCTCGGTCCCCGTCAATCTCTACTCATCCTCGGAGTCGAAGACGAGCGTGTCGTTCAACATGCTCCACAAGAAATGCGGCGGGCGACTCAAGCAGCAATACATCTGCCCCAAGGACGACAACGAAGTCGTCGAACGCAACGACACCGTCAAGGGATACGAGTTCGCCAAGGACCAGTACGTCATCCTCTCCACCGAGGAGCTCAAGGCCATCGAGGAGAAGGCGACGCAGACGATCGACGTCCTCGAATTCGTCCCGCTCGCAAAAGTCGATCGCGAGTACCTCGAAAAAGTCTACTACCTCGGCCCCGACAAGGGTGCGGACCGCGCCTATCGCCTGCTGGCTGCAGCGCTGCTCGATACCGGCAAGGCCGCGATCGGGCAGTATGCGGCGCGCGGGCAACAGCATCTCGTTTTGCTGCGGCCGCTCAACGGTGTGCTCGTGATGGAGCAGCTGCACTACGCCGACGAAGTGCGCTCGACCAGCGAAGTCACCGTCCCCGCAGGTGAAGTGAAGCCGATGGAGCTCGCGCTGGCCAAGCAGCTCATCGAGCAGACGACCAACGAGAACTTCGAGCCGCAGAAGTACAAGGACACCGTGCGCGAGCGCGTCCTCGAGACCATCCAGCGCAAGATCGAAGGCCAGGACATCACCACCGACATCGCGCCCGACACCGGCGGCGGCAAGATCATCGACCTCATGGATGCGCTCAAGGCCAGCCTGGCGGCAACCGCGGACGCCGACGAGGAGAAGGCGAAGCCAGCGAAGAAGAGCCGCAAGGCGTCATGAAGCTGCTCGCCGGCACGAGCGGCTACGCGTTTAAGGAATGGAAAGGATCTTTCTATCCGACGGCTTGCAAAGACGACGAGATGCTCGGGCTGTACGCCGGACAATTTCCATCCGTCGAGATCAACAACACGTTCTACCGGCTGCCGAAGGAGAACGTGCTGCTCGGCTGGGCGTCGCAGGTGCCGGACTCGTTTACGTTCGCCATCAAGGCGAGCCAGCGCATCACGCACTACGCCCGGCTCAAGCCTGAATCCGCGAGTGCCGTGGAGTTTCTCGTCAAGAACACATCGGTGCTGGGCGACCGGCTCGGGCCCATCCTCTTCCAGCTTCCGCCCAACCTCCAGAAGGACTTCGACCGGCTGCGCGTGTTCCTCGACACGCTGCCGCTCGACAAGCGGATCACCATCGAATTCCGTCACGAGAGCTGGTTCGGCGACGACGTGTTCGACGCCCTGCGCGCGCGCGACATCGCGATGTGCATCACCGAGCAGCCGGACTTCGCGTCGCCCGTCGTGGCCACGGCGTCATGGGGCTACGCTCGACTCCATCGCCTCGACTACGACGCGCCGGCCCTCGCCGAGTGGGCCGCGAAGATCTCCGCGCTCCCATGGTCGGACGCATACGTGTTCTTCAAGCATGACGAAGGCATCGGCTCGGGACCGCCGGCCGTGTCGTCGTTCATCAGCGCATTCAACGGCTGACTCCGTAAATCCAGTTCGGGCCTTCGCGACGTAACCCACCCGCTCAGGCGGTGGACGCGCGCGGCATCCTCGGCGTGAGCTCACTGACTCACACCGAGGATTGTCATGCGGAGATCTTTGCTCGCGCTCGCGTCGTCGCTCTCACTACTGTCGGCCTGTACGGGAGACGTCGGCCCCACGGGCCCAAGCGGTCCTGCCGGTCCGCAGGGCATCCCTGGCACGGCGGGAACGCCGGGCGCCACCGGACCCGCAGGCCCTGCCGGAACACCGGGCACGCCGGGTGCCGCCGGCCGGTCCATCTACGGCATCGACGTCAGCAACTTCCTCGTCGTGTTTGCCAGCGGGCGCCCCGACCTCGTATCGCGCCGAGTGGCCGTGACGGGACTCGCGGCGGGCGAGCAAATCGAGGGCATCGACTTCCGTCCCATCGACGGCAAGCTCTACGCGCTGGGCAGCAGCAGCCGCATCTATTCGCTCGACACGCTGTCGGGCGCGGCCACGGGCATCGGCGCGGCGTTCGCGCCCGCACTCACCGGCGCAGATGCTGGCTTCGACTTCAATCCGGTGCCCGACCGCATCCGCATTCACTCGGACGCGGCGCAGAATCTTCGCATCGTCCCGACCACGGGCGTGACTGCCGCTGTCGACGCCTCGCTCGCCTACATCGCCGGCGACGTCGGCGCAGGCTCCGCACCTGGAGTGGCGGGAACGGCCTACACGAACAGCGTCGCCGGCGCGACCACCACGACGCTGTACGCCATCGACGCGACACGTGATGCGCTCGTCATCATCAACAATCCCAACGATGGCATGCTCACCACCATCGGCGCACTCGGCGTGAACACCACGACGTCGGTTGGCTTCGATATCTCCGGTGCAGATGCGTTCGCGACGCTCACCGGCACAGGCACGACGTTCTCCACGCTCTATCGCATCAACGTCGCCACGGGTGCGGCGACGGTGATCGGCAACATCGGCGGCGCTGCGCAACTGCGCGGCATCGCGATCGCGCCGTAGGCGCTACTTCGGCCAGCCGGCCTGGGGAAGCAGCGGTGTGATTCGCAACGCGTTCTGGTAGTAGACCTTCTTGAGTACGGCATCGGGCAGCCCGATGCCGTACAGCTTCCAGAACGCGTGGTAGTCGCGGTAGTAGTCGAAGTAGTCGTCGTTCGTCTCGAATACGCGCCAGTAGTACGGATACTCCTCGGGCTGGAAGGAATCCTTGCCGAAGAGGATCCGGTCCTGGTACTTCACGAAGAAGGCATGCGCGGCGCGGGGCTGGCGGCCGATGTCGTAGAGCACCGCGCCCACTTCCGCGTGCAGGTTCGGCATCGCGTCGAACATCTTGCCCAGCCTGCCGAGGTCGTTCGCGTGCCACCCAAGGTGCGCGGTGACGAAGGTCGTCTTCGGGTTGTTGCGGAAGAGGTTGTCGCGCTCCGTCATCAGCGTCTCGAAGCTCGGATTGCGCTCCTGCGGATAGCGTCGCCCGGGAAAGAGCGACTGCTCCAGCCACCGCTCGTTGGTGAGGTCGAGCGGCCGGAAGAACTCCTGCGGATCGGCGGTGTGGATGAACACGGGCAGCTTGAGTCGCGCGGCGGCGTCCCAGACTGGCTTGAGCTCGGGGTCATCGAGCTTGAGGCGTGAGCCGTCAGGCTTCGTGGTGGACAAGCCGAACTGCTTGCCGATCTCGCCAATGCCGACGGCGCCCGCGGCGACGTCTGCCTCCAGCTGCGTGATGGCCTTCTCTGCCCACCCGGGCCCGACGTTCTGGAATCTGACGCCGGTGAGTATGCGCACCCGATCCTTCATCGCCGGCGACGACTTGATCACCGCCACGGCGCCCTGGAGCTCAGTGCCCGACATGTTGCTCGCCGCCACCATCAACCGCACATTTAGCGCGTCGAGCGAGGCGCCGAGGCCGGCGAGCGTCTCCGCCGACGATAGCAGACCCTGCGGATGGCCATGGAAGTCGATGACGGGATACTTCGCCTTCGGGACCAAGTGCTCCGGCACGATCAACGTCGACTTCGGGCGATAGTCGAGTATGCTGGGCGCCGGCGACTCGGGCGCCATGCAGTTGCGCGGACGGATTTCCGTCATGCCGGGCGGGCACTGTTCGCCGGCCTTGATGGGTGTGCCTCCGCGGCCGCCGGGTTGGGCGGCTGCCGCAGTGCTGAAGGTCATGAGGGCGGCGACGACGAACGCACTGCGCATGGAAGCTCCGGACGGGTGTGATAACAAAAAGTGACATCGGGACACGGGCGGGCGGAAGGCGTATAGTTGTCGGCGCGGGAAGTTTGTTCATCCTGAGCGCCCTTGCTGTCATCCTGAGTGCAGCGAAGGATCTGCACCTCCGCACTGCACGTGCAGATCCTTCGCGCAGTTTACCCTGAGCGAAGTCGAAGGGCTCAGGATGACATGGAGACAATCATGCAACGACAGATCATCGCTGTTCTGGTCTCAGCACTCGCGTTCGGCGCGTGCACCCCAAGTGTCAATGTCGCGCCGGCGCCTGCGTCCCGCGTCATCACTGCAACCGCCAAGGCGCGCATCGACTCGACGCTGCGCCACTTCGTGGACGCGGGCTCCATCGCGGGTGCGTCAGCGCTCGTGTACGAGAAGGGCGCCGAGTCGTATTTCAATGCGTTCGGCATGGCGGACCGCGAGGCGAAACGACCGATGGCGCGCGACGCGATCGTCCAGATCTTCTCGATGACGAAGCCCATCACGGGTGTGGCGCTGATGACCCTGTACGAACAGGGGAAGTTCCAGCTCGATGATCCCGTGGCGAAGTACGCGCCGGAGTTCGCGAACGTTCGCGTGTACGTCAGCCCGGATTCCCTGGCGGCACCGCGTCGCGCGATGACCATTCGCGACCTCACGCGGCACACCGCGGGCTTCGCGACGGGGCCTGGCGATGCGGGCGTCGGTCCGCTGCTTCGCGCGGCAGATCCCATGAACACACGCAACACGCTCACGCAGATGGCGGAAAAGCTCGGCAAGGTGCCGCTGCTGTTTCACCCGGGCGAGCGGTGGGCGTACGGCCCGTCGGTGGACGTGCAGGCGTTCCTCGTTGAGCGCATTTCGGGACAGCCGTATGAGCAGTACGTCACGGAGAAGGTCCTCGCACCGCTGCGCATGCGCGAGACGCGGTACTTCCTTCCCGAGTCCGACCGCGGTCGCTTCGCGGCAGCATACCAACGGAGCTCGGCCGGTGTGCTCTCGCGACTGCCCGACAGCACCGCGCGCCGCTTCAACACCAACCGGTGGCCGCTCACGCCCGGCGGGTATGGCTTCACGTCGACGCTGGACGACTACATGCGCTTCGCGCGGATGCTCGTGAATGGCGGTGAGCTGGACGGCGTGCGCGTGCTGCGTCCGGAGACGGTGAAGCTGATGTCCACGAGCCACCTGGCGGAGAGCGTGACGGAGCGGTCGTGGCTGCCTGGCAAGGGACAGGTGGGGTTCGGCATCGACTTCGCGGTGCGTTTGCGGCCGCCTGCAAATGCAGCGGAGAACAACGGCGTGGTGGGCGAGTTCTTCTGGGACGGCGCCGCGAGCACGCTGTTCTGGGTGGATCCGGTGAATCAGTTGACGGCCGTGTTGTTCGTGCAGCTCCTGCCGTTCGACCAGATCAAGCTGCACA
>JANOIJ010000011.1:0-48453 GCA_031407575.1 Gemmatimonadaceae bacterium
CTGAACAGCAACACGAGCGCGTTGTCGTTCTGGATCACCGTGCCCTCGCGGAGGACCCCGACCAGCTTGCCCTGCGGGATGAACTTGAGCGTGTCCAGTGCCGCCGCCGCCAACTGTCGACCGAGCGTATCCGGAAAGAAATACGCAGCCAGGCCCGCATTGCCGATCGAGAGCATCACTGGCGTGACGCCGATGTCCGGCAGGTCGCCGGGCTTCTCGGTGGTGGATTGTGGCGCGAGACCCGCGGCCTCCAGCTTGGCGCGCAGCTGGCAGTCGCCCCAATGTCCCGTTCGTGGACAGGCGCCCCCCACTGCTGCGACAACCGTCGCCGGCGTGGCTGCGGCAGGGGTGGTGTCGGGAGTCCTGGCGTCGTCCTTCTTGCACGCGGCCAAGCCGAGGACGAGCGTGGCACCCACGACGATCCGTCGCACCGACGTCACGTCCACTGCATCCGATCGCGAAGGGCCATCACATGCGCCGTGTGATGCCTACCGTGCCATGCGTAGACGTTCAGCAACCCGTCCACCGTCATCGCACCGTTGTCGGGGTGCGTGAGCGGGCGCTGGAAGGCGTCGTCGTGGGCGGCGCGCAGCAGCACGTCCAGGCGCTTGTGCAGCGCGTCGAGCAACGTGAGCGACACGTCCACGGGCAACGAACGCGCGTCGTCCAGCTCCGCCCACTTCGCTTCGTCATACGGCTTGATCGTTGGGTTCTGCTCCGTGAGCGCGAGCCGCACCCGCGCATACGCGTTCATGTGGCTGTCGGCCACGTGATGCACGAGTTGACGCACGGTCCATCCATCGGGCCTGTACGGTGTGTCGAGCTGCTCGTCGGAGAGACCAGAGACTGCCCCTCGCAATGCCGCGGGCGTTGCGGCGATGGCTTCGATGGCGGCGTGACGCTCGTCCGGCGACAGCACGGACTTCTTCGAGAGGCGCCCGATGGGGTAGCGGAGATCCGGCTCGGCGGCGGGGATGGTCATGTGCGAGATCGGTTGGGGTTGCGGTACCGTGCCTCGCGGAAACTATGTGATGCGGGGTTCGGGCGCAGCGATGCATGACAGGGCTCCCGCGTCAGGCGAGCCACGCGTACGTTTCAGGCGTGCACACGCGGATCATCGGATCATGACTGAAAAGAAGCGTCGCCCGCCGAAGAAGCGCGCCGCGCCGGTGAACAAGTCGCCGTATTTTCTGCAGCCGGCCAAGGCGGGCACGTTCACCGTGCTCCGGCGGCCGGCGGGCAACCGCATCGACGCGAAGCTATGCGGCACCATGTCCAGCCGAGCCATGGCGCTCGCACTGGTGAAGCAGTTGGAGAAGGCAGAGTCGGTGGTGAAGGACCTGTTCCTCGAGGCGACGGACGACGGCATCGAGGCGCTCGAGGCGGTGCTCGAGGCGTGCCGGCAGTCCGTCATCCGACGCGGCGAGGTCGCGGAGAGTGCGCACGGCGCGGGTCCTGGCGCGCGCAAGCGCGGCCGCGGTCGCCGTCGCGGTGCGCCCCAGCGGACGCCGCGCACTGCCCCCCCCGCGCCGGACGCCAGCGCGGAAGACACGAGCGCCGCCTGACGGAGCATCCGCTCTCCCGCGCCTACCCGGCGCGCGACGGCGCCCCCATCGTCAGCGCCGTGGACGCCGACATCTTCACTCGGCGCTATTACGGGCACTGCATGCGCTGTGACTACTGCGCCGACGCGTGCTGCCAGCATGGAGTAGATGTCTCGGTGGTGGAGCGCGACCGGATCCTCGCGCGCGCGCACGAGCTGGCGCCGCGGGTTGCCCTCCCGGTGGCCGACTGGTTCGAGCCTGAAGTCACCGAGGACGAGGATTTTCCCGGCGGCGCAGCCACGCGGACTACGGTGGTGAACGGTCGGTGCGTCTTCCTGCGCACCGGGTCGCGCGGCTGCACGCTGCACGCACTCGCTCTGGAGACGGACTCGGACTACCACGACCTCAAGCCGATGGTGAGCGCGCTCTTTCCGGTGACCTTCGGCGGAGGCGCGCTGCTCTGTTCCGAGGAGCTGGTGGAGGGGTCCCTCGTGTGCGCCGGCAGTGGCCCCACCGCGTACGAGATGGCGCGCGCGGAGCTGCGCTACTACTTCGGCGAGGACATGGTCGCCGAGCTGGATGTGATGGCGTCGCGCGGTGGCGGATAGCGGCGGCGGTCTACCCCGCGCCACGCACCGCCTTGAGGTTGAGAAACGCCTCGACACCAGGCTGACCGCCCTCATAGCCGTGACCGCTGTCCTTCACGCCGGAGATTCCGACATCCGGCGGCACCCCTCGCAACTCGTTGATCCCAACGCTGCCCACGTCCAGCGCGCGCGCCGCCGCTTCAGCAGTGTCGGCATTCCGGGTGAAGACGTACGCGGCCAGGCCATACGGTGTCGCGTTGGCCCGGGTCACGGCCTCGTCGAACGACGCGAATGGCCACACCGGCGCGAGCGGGCCAAAGGGTTCCTCGGTGAGCAAGGCGGCGCGCTCGCCGACGTCAGTGAGCACGGTGGGTGGAAAGAACCAGCCTGAACGTTCCAGGCGCACGCCGCCCGTGCGCACGCGAGCGCCGTGCGTGCGCGCGTCCGCTACCAGCCTCTCCATGGCCAGCAGCCGGCGCTCGTTTGCGAGTGGGCCCATATCCGTCGCATCATCCAGCCCGTCGCCAGTCACAAGCGCACGGGCCGCGTCGACAAGCGCGTCGACAAAGCGCGCGTACTGCGACTCGTGCACGTACATCCGGCTTGGCGCGTTGCAGCTCTGTCCAGCGCACTCGAACTTGTACGCGGCAATCGCGTTCACGGCGGCGTCGACGTCCGCGTCTTCAAAAACGATCACCGGCGCGTGGCCACCGAGCTCCAGGACGCAGCGCTTGAGCGTGTGGCCCGCGCGTGACGCGAGTTGCTTTCCGACCGCCGTGGAACCGGTAAACGAAAACGCGCGCACGTCCGGCGAGTCGAGCAACTGCGTCGAGATGGCAGCTGGATCTCCGAACACGAGGTTGACGACTCCCGCCGGCAGCCCCGCTTCATCGAGTGCAGCGACGATCATCGTCGCCACCGCGGGAGTCTCCTCCGCCGCCTTGAGCACCACCGTGCACCCTGCGGTCAACGCGGCACCCAGCTTTCGTGCGACGATCACGGCGGGATAGTTCCACGGCGTAAACGCGCCGACCACCCCCAGCGGCTCGGGACGCACAACGGTGCTGCCGTCGGCAGTGGAGCGCGGGGCGCAGATGCGGCTGGCCTCGTTCGCGTGCCACGCCAGCGTCGCGACGGCCCGCTCGACCTCGGCGCGCGATTCGCGCAGCGTCTTGCCCTGCTCAATGGTCAGCGCCCGCGCCGTACCCTCCGCACGCTCGGCAAGGATGCTCGCGGCGCGACGCAGCACTACTGCACGATCATTGGCACCGGTGCCCCGCCACGCCGAGAACGATGACTGGGCAGCGCGGATGGCGCGCTCGACGTCCGCGCTGCTCGCCAGCGCGACGCGTCCCACCGTGGTACCGGTGGCGGGACCCGTGACGTCCGCGAACCGACTGCCTGATCCGTTGCACCACCGCCCATCGATGAACAGTTGGCTGCCGCTCATGCGACGCTCCCTGGAGACTCAGTCGTAAAGCACTGCAGAAGCACGCCCACCGCGCCGTGGATCGCGAGCGTGCACAGCACTGCCGCGACGAATGCGTTCCCAATGCCTCGGCGAACGAGCAGCTCGCCAGCGACCAGGAAGAACACGGCGAATGAGATCAGCCCCACGATGAGCGCGCGCAGCAACGCCACCGCAGCGGCTCCGCCATTCCGGCGATGTGTGAACGACACGAGGATCGTCGCCGCGATAGGAAACGGCGTGAGCAGTCCGCTCAACCGCGGGCCCAGGACGCCCGCCGTCTGCGTCACGACGAAGACGAGGATGGCGGTGAGCGCCATGCGCAGCGGGATGTCGCCCGCGAGTGGACGATCGGTCGGCGTCGCATGGTCCGCGTGCGGCATCAGTCGAACCACAACGGCAAGCAGCACGCACACGAGGACGAAGGCCGTCTCGAGCGAGACCGGTAGGCGCTGGAGAAGCACGGAGCACGCGAGGTACGCCACGCACCCGACGACGGCACTCGTGGCCCACCCCCACCGGACAGACGCGCGCTCATAGACCAGCGCGAACACCGCGAGTGACACGATCGCGAGGAGGATGCCGACGCAGGCCTCCGCGGCGAATGTCGTCCCGCGCTCGAGGGCGAGAACCAGGAGAACGGGCGCGGACGTCAGCGGGAGCGCAGCAAACCATCCGGCAGCGGCAGGGCCACGCCGACGGCCGATCCAACTCGCGACGCCAATGCCGGCCGGCGCGAGCAACAACTTGATGGCGAGGATCGAGAACGATGCGGCGTAGAGAGCAGGCATGGCCCGAACCTACGCGCGCTACATCGCTGGTTCTTGGACGATCCGAACCAGATTGGACTTGGCTAGCGAGTTCGCGTCCTGAAACCGCCACAGTAGCCCTGTCACCCCGAGCGAGCGAAGCGAAGTCGAGGGGCCTGCAGCTCACTACCAAGGCGGCAAGTGCAGATCCTCGACTTCGCTCGGGATGACATCCAAGCCGAATCACCATAGAAGCGCTGTCACCCCGAGCGAGCGAAGCGAGTCGAGGGGCCTGCACCTTACGATCGGTCGGAAGTGCAGATCCCTCGCTTCGCTCGGGATGACATCCAAGTCGAACAGCTAGCGGCGCAGCCGATATTGTCGCGGCGTCAGCCCCGTTGCGCGCTTGAAGACGCGATGCAGGTGGCTCTGGTCGGAGAAGCCGGCCTCCATGGCGATCTCGCTTAAGGGCGTGTCGGACGCCAGCGCCTGGCACGCGAACTCGACGCGCGTGCGTCGCACGTACTCGCCAACCGTGCAGCCGAACGTGCGTCGAAACTGCCGCGCGAGATGCACTGGATGGACACCAACTGCCCCCGCGATCTCCGCGAGCGTGAGCGGCTTCGCGAACTCGTCGCGCAGCAGGTCGCGCGCCTGGTAGACCCATGCGGCGCCCTTGTCTTCGCCACGCAGCGCGCGCGCGCTCCAGCCGATCAGCTCGCACGCGAGGCCCTCGAGCACGAGATTCGAGCACGCGTCACTCCGTCCGAACTCCTCATGCAATCGCTCTGCAATCAGCGGCACTCGACCCACGAGAAACTCGTGCGGCTCCGGTGCAATGCCCCAGTCGCCAAGGAGGCGTTCGCGCCACGCGCCTTGAAACTCGATGTGAAAGCACGCGGTCGGGACGTGGAACACGCTCGAGTGCATTTCCTGCGCTGGATGCAGCGACAGCTGACGTCGGGAGCGCGTACGAAATTCGCGTCGCCAACTGTCAGTATGTGAGCCGCTCAGGACGAGGCAGTAGCGCCAGTCCGCGTGCAGGTGACGCTCCATCCGGAGGCCGGACTGGTACCGCTTCTCAACCAGCCGCAGCCCACCGTTTACTGTCGCCTCGCGCGTGACACGGTCATCGATCATGCTCGAAAGCTAGTCCGCTTCCTGCCGCTCGAGCATTCGGGTCGGATTCTATGGTCGGGGGCCGCCTGCGGCGCTCCCCCACGTGTTGTTGCCGCGGTCCAGGTCGACGAGACGCTTGTCGGGGTCGAGCTCGATCCGCGTCAGTGTCTTGGTGCCGAACGTGTACCGCCGCATGTAGTGCATCGTGTTCGTGCTCCACACCTCGGCGGGATAGTTGTGGTGCTCCACCGAGCCGTCGCTGAACGTGAATCGTGCGCGAATGGGCAGAACGCCACGGGCGCGATTGCCGTAGACCACCGTGTACGTCTGGCCACCGGTCGTCGACGGCGTCACCACCACCGTGTCGATCGCCTGGTCGAAGTGGGGGTTCTCCTTGAACCACTCACGCCAGAACCAGTCGAGCCGCTTGCCGCCCACGTCCTCCATGGTGCGGTAGAAATCCGCTGGCGTGGGATGCTTGTACGCCCAGCGCTCGATGTACGTGCGGAACGCGTCGTCGAATGCCGCGGGTCCCATGATCTCTTCACGCAACAACTGCAGCCCTACGCTCGGCTTCACATACGCGGCAATCCCCAGGAACTGCGGATTGATGCGATCGGGATTGATGTCGATGGGCTGGTCTGCGTTTGCCTTCATCATTTGCTCCACCAACTCGCGTTCCTCGCGCGCGCGGGTCAGCTGGTCGCCTCGCTCGGGATAGCGTCTCGCCTCGCTGAACGTGTTGATGAACGTGTTGAAGCCCTCGTCCTGCCACATGTAGACACGTTCGTTCGACGCGACGAGCATCGGGAACCAGTTGTGACCTGCCTCGTGCGTGATGACGTTGAAGAGATCGTACTTGTCGTCGCCCTTGCCCTCCATGATGAGCATGGGGTACTCCATCCCCGTGATCGGGCCTTCGACGGCACTCATCTGCGGCCACGGATAGCGGAACCATCGAGTCGAGTAGTCCTCGAGCGCCTGCCGCGTCATTTCCGACGCCTCCTTCCACGTGTCCACCGCGCTTGGGCGGTAGTACGCGTGCGCGAGGATGCCGCTCCAGCTGCTCGCGTCCCAGATGTATTCCGGGGACGCCGCCCATGCGACGTCGCGCACATTCTTCGCCGAGAATTTCCAGGTGAACGTGCCGGTGGCGCGCGGACGCGCGGCGCCGGACCGAATCTCATCGAGTGTGGCGATGTTCACCGTGGTCGCGGACTTCGCGGCCTGCGCGAGACGCGCGACCTGCACCGGGGTCAGTACGTCGCGCGGGTTGGTCAGCGTGCCTGTGCTCGCGACGATGTATCCCGCGGGCACCGTGATCTCGACCGTGAAATCGCCGAACTCGAGGTAGAACTCACCCTGTCCGAGGTAGGGCTCCGTGTTCCAGCCGCGGAGGTCATCGTACACGCTGACGCGCGGATACCACTGCGCGAGCTCGTACAGCGAGCCGTCGCGTCCCATGCGGTCGGCGCCGTGTTCGGGGATGAGGAAGTGCCACGCGACGTCGAACGTGGCGGTCTTGCCGGTCGCGAGCGGCTCGGCGAGGTCCACTTTCATCATCGTCTCGTTCGGGCGCGTCTTGACCGCCACGCGCCGCGTGCCGAGCAGTTGGTCGAACCGGCTTATGATGTCACCGCCTTCAAAGCCGCGTGCGCCGAAGCGCGACTCCTGCGGGAAGATGAACGAGTTGAGCGACTTGTCCTTGAACGCATTCTGCTCCAGCTGCACCCAGATGAAGCGGAGCGAGTCGGGCGAGTTGTTGGTGTAGCGCAGCCGCAGCGAGCCGGTGAGCGTCTTGCTCGTGGTGTCGAGCGATGCCTTGATGTCGTAGCTCGCGCGGTTCTGCCAGTACTTGGGGCCTGGTGCGCCGGAGCCGGAGCGGAACTCGTTGCCAGGCGGGAGGTCGAGGGGCGCGAAGATCGAGGTGTCGCCCACGCCGGTGTTGTCGAAGCGAGGCCGCGCGGGTGCAGCGACCTGGGCTGCGAGCGGCGTGGCAAACGCGAGGACGCCGAGGAGCGCCCACAATTTGTGTCTCATGTGATGTTTCGGGGGAGAAGTGGTCCGGATAGGTACAGCCGGTGCGCAAAGGACGATCCACTTCTGCGAGACTGGGTGTCGCTATTCTCCGGTTACCCGGGCGCCTTACGCGGGCGTCCGCCCTTTTTTCCATTCGCGCGCGACGCGCGCTGCTTTCGCGGCGAGGTTGACGCGCCGCCGCGGCGCCCGATTTCCCGGGCACTCATTGCCAGCACGAGCCCGGGCACGCTGTAGTGGGCGTCGAGCGACGCGATCTCGAGCGCGTCGTCGGTGATGAGCTCGACGCTGTGCAACTGCGTTGCGGTTGCATTGGCGAGATGGGGCAACGTCGAGACCGGAACCCCAAGCGAATAGCCATTCGTGAGCTCCAGGACGAACCGATGCGCGCGCTCATCATACTGCACGCTGGTCGCCAGGAGACCGGCTCGGCGGTAGTCCTCGTGACGCTTCCGTGCGGCGACGTACTGGCGTTCGAACTCCTCATCGGTCATTTCAGTCGGTGCTTTCCGGTCCATGAATCCTCCTCCATTCGTCTCGCAGAAACGCAATGTGATCGCTGACGACAAGCGTCGCGGCGCGTGCGTCGCGTCGGGACATGTTGGTTCGCACCAGCGCAACCGGGCTCAGGGTGATCCTTGCCACAACGGACGCTCGTCTAACGTGAACGTGTGCCGGCGGATGCTCGCGTGGAGGCGCGAAGATACGCACGACGAAACCACCCGAACGGAGCACGGTTGGCATGATAACCTAAATCGCTTGGGTTGTGATCGCAACTCTAGCTCGAACGAAACGCGGCACGCGCTCGATAGCGCATGCCGCGTAGTCTGCTCGTGCTCAGGAATTGACCGTCACCACAATGCCGCAGGCGGCGGCATTCGGCCGCCGCCTCCGTAGATCAGCGCCGAGAGAGCGACACCGAGCCGTTCGTCGTCTCTGCGCGGATGGTCGGGCCGCCACCATTCAGCGGAATGCTCAAGCGACGCCCGATTCGCCCCTGAAGGGTGACCGGGAAGTCCGTGTTCACCCGGCCGTTCACGGTGCCCGTCTCGATCTGCGCCGCGTACGACGCCGGAATCCCGATCCGGACCGACCCATTCTGCGTCTCCGCGTCCAGCCCTCGGCCATCCCACTTCGAGCCGGCGAGCTCCACGTTCACGGAGCCGTTCTCGGTGCGGGCGTGGACGTCGCCGCCGGCGTCCGTGAGCGTGACGGAACCGTTCGTCGTCCGGAGGTCCAGCTTGCCCGAGACGCCCGTGACACCCACGCCGCCGTTGTGCGCGTCGAGACGGAGGTCGAAGCGGCGTGGGACGAAGATCAGGTAGCTCACCGACCAGTTCTCCCGGCGCTCGCGCATGCTGGGTCCGTCAGAGCTGATGCGCTTGCCATCGACCGTGATGCGGACGTCCTTGAGGAGATCGCGCGCGTCGTCGTCCGTACGCGCATTGGCCTGGATGCGCGCCGTCACGCGCACGGAGTCGCCGTCCCAGCCGACCACTCGGATGCCACCGTTCTGCCGACCGTCCACATCCAGCGCGCGTTCCGTGAGCCGCACGGGGACGACGCGCACCTCGCACGCGCGTCCGCGATCGTCACTGTTCCAACCGTCTCGACAGTTCGACAGCCAGCGCGCGTCGTCGGTATCGGCATCCCTGCGCTGTGCGGACGACGTCGAAGCCGTGGTGATCAGCGCGAGGGTTGTGACGGCGAGCAGGCGGGTCGTACGCATGACGTTGGGCTCCGTGACGGTGGGCGCGCCTCGAGTGAGCGCACGGGTGTGACAAGGCGCCCAGGCAAAAGGTTGGAGCCGCCAGTCAGAGGTAGCGTGCCACCGCCATCCCGCTGGCTGCGATGACGAGCAGTGTCAGCGCGATGGTGCTGGCGATGCCGCCGAGTCGCTGCACACGCGCCAACTCGCGCAAGAGGCGCGCACGCTCGGCCGCCGGCGCACTCGCAATGGCC
The DNA here is from genome assembly GCA_031407575.1 of Gemmatimonadaceae bacterium. Lineage (GTDB taxonomy): Bacteria > Gemmatimonadota > Gemmatimonadetes > Gemmatimonadales > Gemmatimonadaceae > AG11. Next base: position 9,467 of record JANOIJ010000011.1, read on the forward strand.
GCGGACAGCTTGCCGCCGCGCACCGCCGCTGGACGAGCCACGAGCAGCGACAGCACGAAGGCGAGGATCGCCGCCACGCCGCTCCATGCGAGCGTGCGGCCGCTCGTGGAGGTCATGTACGCGTGGGAAAAGCCGCCGGAGACGATCGCCAACAGCCGAGCGCCGGACAAGATGGTGAGGACTGCGAAAGTGGGCAGGACGAGGAACATGCGGCGTTGACCGAGCGCGGCGAACAGCGGGCCAGGCGGAGTAGCCGACGCCCGAAGTGCGGGAATGAGAAACACAGCGGTGAAGACGCCACTTCCAACCCACATGATGCCGCCGAGCACGTGGATGAGACGCAGGAGGATGATTTCCGAAGCCATTGGCCTTCTGGTTGAGGTTTCCGATGGTCAGGATAAGGCTTCAACCATGGTTGAAGTCAAGTCTCCTTCTTGGCATGTTCTGCGAATGCCACATTCGCACGAACCAGCGCCCTGGCTCAGCGTCGGCGAGCTCGCCAGCCGCTGCGGCGTCGCGACATCGGCAATCCGCTTCTATGAGGATCGCAGGTTGATCTTCGCACGCCGAACGGAGTCCGGGCATCGGCGATACCCGCGCGGCATGATTCGCCGAGTCGCATTCATCCTCTTTGCGCAGCGAGTGGGGCTGACGCTCGCGGAGATTCGCGTCGAGCTCGAGAAGCTGCCGCTCGGCAGGGCGCCCACGGGCGCGGAATGGGGCAGGCTCGCGACGACGTGGGCCGAGCGCATCACGCAGCGCATGGCAGAGCTGGAACGGCTCAAGCGCGGGCTCACCGACTGCATCGGCTGCGGGTGCCTCTCGCTCGAACGGTGCGCGGTGCTCAATCCGGATGACGCCGCGTCTTTGGGCGGTGCCGGGCCTCGCTATTGGCTTGGAGATGAGGTTCCCGAGGCGAAGTGAGTCGGGCGAGGGACCGAGCACTGAGCTGTCAGTAACAGCGAGCCAGAGCCAGCGCCTTAGCTAGAGCTTGAGCGACAACCTCTGAAGCGGCGTGCTGGAACGGGGGATCAGTCGGTTTGTCGAGATCGTAGCCGGTCTTGAGACCCATTGCTGTCATCCTGAGGGGAGCTATGGATCGGCACTTGTTGCTTCGACGGATCTCGCCTCCACAGCCCCAGCCAAGCCCGCCCCTGGCTCCAGCTGAAGCTCCAGCCTTGTGCTCGCGCTCGCGGCTACTGGCAGCTCAAGCTCGCAATGAGAAGGAAGCTTTGCTACTGAAAAAGCAGTTGACAATCGAGCAGGCGACACATATTCTACGGAAGAACCCGTAGACGAGGCTCCATGCAAGACATCTACTTCCCGCCCCGCGAGCTCGAAGTCATGAGTATCCTCTGGCGACTTGGCACCGCCACCGTCGCCGAGGTGCGAGAGGCGCTGGGCGACACGCTCGCCTACACGTCCGTGCTGTCGGCACTCCAGACCCTTGAGGAGAAAGGGTACGTCGGACACGACGCCGAGGGCCGCGCGTATCGCTACAAGCCCCTCGTCGAAGCCGACCGGGCCGGAGGGAGCGCCATCGCGCGCATACGCGACGCGATCTTCCACGGCTCCTCCGAGAAGATGTTCGCACAACTCGTCTCCGATCGCGGACTGAGCCGAGAGGACCTGACGCGCATGCGCGCGCTGCTCGAGGAGCGGCTGGAGGAAGAGTCATGAGCCCCTCGCTGATCCTCTACTTGCTCATTGTCGGAGCGTTGGTGGCGTTGAGCGCCGCGGCCGTGGACGCTGCGCTCCGACGCGCCGCCATGCCGACGCGATGGGTGTGGGTGGCCGCCCTTGGCGCGATCGTCGCGTTCGCCGTGCTGGCGCCGCGTGAGGAATCGGGCCTGACCCCACTCACGATGGACACCGAGGTGCAGTTCGCGACGCAGGCCGCGGCCAGCTCACCCACCTATTCCATCGCCGCGACGATCCTGCGCGGCCAGCAATGGATGGGCGCAATGCTCTCGACGGCGTTTGCCGCGATAGAGGCGGGCGTTCCGGCGCGCGTTGCGACGATGGCCGCCGCCGTGTGGGCTGCGGCGAGCGCGCTCGTGTTGCTATTGCTCGTCGCGGTGCATCGCCGCGCGGATCGGGCGCGACGCGAATGGCCCACGGCCGAACTACACGGCACGCGGGTTCGGCTTGCCCCGCTTGCCGGGCCGGCGGTGGTCGGCGTCACGCGGCCGGAGATCGTGCTCCCGCGTTGGTTGCTCGAGCGCGACGCGGACGAGCAGCGACTGGTCATCGCACACGAGCGTGAGCACGTCGCAGCGCGCGACCACCTGCTGCCCATCGGCGCGTGGTTGGTGGCGGCTGCGCTGCCGTGGCATCCGGCGGTGTGGTGGATGATGTCGCGTCTCCGCCTCGCGATGGAGCTCGATTGCGACGCGCGGGTGCTGCGGAGCGGCGTGCAAACACGAACGTACGGACTGCTGTTGATCGACATCGCTGGCCGCTACGGCCGCCACCGCGCTGGCGCGCTCGCGCTGGCGGATCGTTCCTCACACCTCGAACGGAGACTGCAGGCCATGACGACGACGAAATCCCGATTCACGACCGTGCGCGCCTGCGCGCTGGTCGCAGTGGCAGCATTGAGCCTCGTGGCGGCGTGCGAAGCGCGCCTGCCGACAAGCGCGGAAGTCGAGACGATGGACGCGGCGAGCGCGAAAGAGGTCGCTGTGCGAACACAGCTGATCGGAGCGCAGCTTGCACCGACGTACTACGTCGACAACGAAGTCACTGCCGAGGCGATCGCTGACAAAATCTCCGAGACCGAGATCGCTTCGGTCACCATCGCGAAGGGCAACGCGGGACGCAGCGAGATCCGCATCATCACGAACAAGTTCGCCGAGCGGCTGGCGGGGGAGGTGAAGCTGGCGTTCGACAGCAGTGTCATGAAGAAGACGCTGGTCCGCACGAGGTCGAAGGACGGCGCGCCGTTCGCGGGCATCATCTTCGTCAACGGCGTCCGCGCCAGCAGCACCGCGCTCGAGTCGATCAAGCCCGAGAACATCAAGAGCGTCGAGATCATCAAGGGATGGGAAGCCTCAGCGCTGAGCAACGATCCCGCGGCGGCAAATGGCGTCATCAAGATCACGACCGGGAGCCGTTTGCCGTCTGCCGGCGCGGAAGTCGAGATCCCCAAGGAAGAACTCGCTCGCTTCGGGGCGTTCGCCGTGCGCCAGTCGGGAGACTCTGCTCTTACAAAGGAGCAAATCAAGCTCGCCGGCACGCGCATCTTCAGCTCGAACAAGAAGCAGTTCGAGGGCCTCGTCTACATCGACGGTGTGCGTGCGAGCAATGCAACGTTCGAATCGATTGATCCCGAGGCCATTGCGTCTGTCGACGTGCTCAAGGGCGCAGCGGCGGCGGCCGTGAGCACGGATCCCGCCGCCGCCAACGGGATCATCCAGATCAGGACCAAGAAGGGCATTCGATAGCGACGCCTGGCTCCAAGCGTCTACCGCAGCATCGCCTTGGCGATCGTTCCGAGCTGCATGTTGCTCGTCCCCTCGTAGATCGCGCCGATCTTCGCGTCGCGATAGAACTTCTCCGCCGGATAGTCGGTGGTGTAGCCATAGCCGCCGAACAGCTCCAGCGAGATCGACGTCACGCGCTCGGCCACCTGGCTCGAGAAGAGCTTCGCCATCGCGCCTTCCATTGCGATGTCGTGGCCAGCGTCCTTGAGACGCGCGGCATTGTAGACCATGAGCCGCGCGGCCTCCGTCTCCGTGCGCGCCTGCGCGAGCTGGAACTGGATGCCCTGATACTCGGCGAGTGGCTTGCCGAACTGGTGCCGCTCCTTCACGTACGCCGTTGCCGCGGCCAGCGCGCCCTGGCTCACGCCGATCATCTGCGCGCCGATGCCGATGCGTCCCTCGTTGAGCGTCTCGATGGCCACCTTGTAACCCTGGCCCACGGGACCGAGCACGTTTGCCGCCGGCACCTTTACGCCGTCGAGGATGAGCTCCGTGGTGCTCGACGCGCGGATGCCGAGCTTGTCCTCCTTGCGCCCCACGGCGAAGCCCGGGAACTCGCGCTCGACGACGAACGCCGTGATGCCCTTGTAGCCGGCGCTCGGATTCGCATTCGCGAACACGATGTAGATGCCCGCCTCGGCGCCGTTGGTGATCCACATCTTGCGACCGGTAAGGATCCAGTCGTCGCCGCGCTGCTCCGCGCGCGTCTGCATGCCGAACGCATCGGAGCCGGAGCTCGGCTCGCTGAGCGCGTACGCGCCGATGGTGTCGCTGGTGAGGCGAGGCAGGTACTTCGCCTTGAGCGCCTCGCTGCCGTAGCGAGTAATGGGATAGTTGACGAGCGTGTTCTGCACGTCGACGAGGATCGCGGCCGCCGCGTCGACCTTGCTGATCTCTTCCACGGCGATGGCCACCATGGTGAGCGAGCCCGCCGCGCCGCCGTACTGCTCAGGCACCTCGATGCCCATCAGTCCCAGCTCGAAGTACTTCTTGATGAGCGCAGGCTCGATGCGTCCTGCCTTTTCCATCGACGCGACGAGTGGCTTCACGTCCTCGTTGGCGAAGCCGGCGACGGCGTCGCGGAAGAGGTTCTCGTCGTCGGAGAAGGCGGTGAGCGGAGGGCGCGCGGCGGCAATATCGGTTGTCATGGTGAGTCTGCGATCAGTGAGAAGCCGCCGAAGCGGATGGAAGCGCGGTGGCGCCGGACACCGGGTGGCAGCGGCAGGCGTCGCCACAAGCGGTCGTCGAGCGGGACGAGTGCCAGCACCGCGTTGCCTCAGCGTCGGTGAGTGGGTGCGCCACCGGCAGGCCCGCGCGGCCGAGGATGACTTCAGCAAGTTTCTCGTGCACGCCGAATGCTGTGGTAACGCGCACGAGGAGCGCAGGATACGCCGCGGCGGCGGCTGCGACCATGCGCGGGATGTCGCCGGTGGAGTGCTTGCCGGGCGAGAGCATGTATGGGAACACAATCAGCTCGGTGGCGCCGGCATCCACGCAGTGCCTTACGCCAGCGCCTATGGACGGCTCGCCCAACTCCATGTGCGCGTACCGGACGACGACGTCGGGACCGGCCATCGCCTGGACGAGGTTGGCCATGCAGTCCATCATCTCGTTGGCGGCATCGCGGCGCGAGCCGTGATCGATCAAGAGTATTGCCTTCACGACTCTGCTCCGGTGGGGCGAGCACGGAAGTTAGCCTCGCTGGGTAGCGCGCGCATGTCCCGGACGGGCGGTTGTGACTTGCCTCGGCATGTCGCGTGCAGCATCGTGCAGCGTGTACACGACCTGCATGTTTTGCTCAGCCGCCCTTGGGGCGAACGAAGCAATCGAGCACTTCCCGGTGGGACGCCGTCTCGCGTTCGATGCGGAGCGGGGAAGGCTGTGGGTGGTGTGCCGCGGCTGCCAGCGCTGGAACCTCACTCCGCTGGAGGAGCGCTGGGAAGCCATCGAGGAATGCGAGCGGCTCTTTCGCGGCACGTACATGCGGACGTCCACCGAGCACATTGGGCTAGCGCGGTTGGCGGAGGGGCTCGATCTCGTCCGCATCGGAGATCCGCAGCGGCCCGAGATTGCGGCGTGGCGGTACGGCGACCAGTTCGGCCGCCGTCGCCGCAGGCAGTTGATCAACGCGAGTGCGATCGTGGGTGCCGGTAGCGTGGCCGTCGTCGGCAGCATTGCGTCGGGCTTTGGCGTGCTCGCCGGTTGGCAGGTCGGCAAGACGATGTTGGGTATCGCGGAGCACGGCTTGCCCAAGCGCGTGGTGGCGCACGTGCGCGACGAAAGGGGCATTCAGTTCGCGATCAGGCGCGTGGACATGCAACACAGCCATCTGCACGTGACCAAGGATGGCAATCTCGCACTCAACATTTCCTACGACGCCGGTCGAGGGCATTTCGGAAAGCTGTATCTCAAGGGACAAACGGCGCGGGACGCAGCGGTTCGGCTGCTCCCTGCGGTGAATCCATTGGGTGGCAGCGCCGATGAGGTTCAGTTGGCTGTAGGCCGAATTGAGCGCGCGGGCTCTGCTGAGCGGTTTCTTCGCGACCAGGCGCGTCGTGCGAGCAAGCTCACGCGCGTCGTCGTCCATACCGGTCGCAGCTTCTGGAGCGCCGACGAGGATGCATGGCAGTCGGGCCTTTACGGACTCTCGACGCCCGCCAGCCTCGCGCTCGAGATGGCGTTGCACGAGGAGCAGGAGCGTCGCGCGCTCGAGGGCGAGCTGGCCGAGCTGGAAAAGGCGTGGCGCGACGCCGAGGAAGTGGGAGCGATCGCTGATTCGCTGCTGCTGCCCACCGACACGGAACTCGAACTCGCCAGGCTGCGCGTGCGGGCGCAGCCTGACGAGTGAACTACTTTCGCCGCTGACGTGACGCCGCGGCGAGACGCCGGAGGTCGTCCCGGTCCTTTGTCCGGCCAGTTGCCTGCTTGTTCCGACGGAGCTCGTCGAGCCCGATGACGAGGAGAGGTTGGCCGTGGAGCTGCGCCCGTTCGGCTCCCGAGCGCACTTCGGCGAAGGTAACGCCGGTGATCGACGCCAAGAGGTCGATGCGCAGCGGCGGCACGCCGATCTGCGTCACGGCGGTCGGCGTCGACAAGAATTTCCTGTCGATCAACTGCTCCGGCGCGCCCGAAATCGCGCAGCGCGTCGCACAGGCGATCGACGTTCGCGGCCGTCGGCGAATAGAGGAAATCGATGTCGCCGGTGGCGCGAATCACGCCGTGCCACCCCAGGGCGTAGCCGCCGACCAGAACGAACGCCACGCGGTGCTCGGTCAGCAGCACGATGCAATCCAGGAAATCATCCGCGAGCGCCGCGTTGCTGCGCTCCAAAGTCTCAGCGCTTGCCGCGCGCCGCGCGCGGATGTGCTGCGCCTACCGGCTTCTGCTGCTTCGTCGCGTGAGCGACGGTGTACGCCTGTTCGGACACGCGGCCGACCGCAGAGAGGCGCCCAACCCCCGCCACCATGTCCATCTCGTCGGATCCCTCGTCTGCGAGCAGGATCTGCCGCCCAGTCCACGAGGCTCGGCGTAGGGCAGCGCGTGCGGCCCGTGACGCGCGCTCGAGACTCACGTCGCGAATCACCGCGGCCACTCCACCTACGCCGGAGAGGCTCATGCTCACGCCTACCTCGGCGAGCATTCGCACGGCTGTGTGGAGGCTCACATTGGGCCTCTGTCCGCGCTCTACCTCCGCCCACAGGCGCGTGCTGACCCCCGCGCGACGTGCAATTGCTGTCTGACTGAGGCCGAGCGTTTCGCGAGCCCCCCGCAGCACGCGGCCGATCTGTTCGTTCACCATGACGCCTCCCGCGGAAGTCGTGTGCCTCTGCGATGAAAGCTAGCGCGTCGAACCGGGCGGCTCAACCCCTTTATGTGCTATCCGAGGTGCAGATCCTTCGCTTCGCTCAGGATGACACCCAAACGGGCACTCAGGATGCCCGATCTTGGTATCTCGCTCACGACGCGCCACCTGTTGTTTACCGCCGACCTGGAAGCGACGCGAGCAGCACCTTCACGGCCGCGTCGAGCTGCGAGTCGCGTCCCGAGTACGATTCGCCCACCGGACGCACCACCAACTGATCCACCGGCCGCGGCACCAGCTCCATGTCCTTGCCGTCTGCGCCAGTAATGCGCGTGTTCGGCAACCGCACCGTGGTCCCGTCGAGCAGCGTGCGATTGGACGTATAGATGATCCATCCAGCCGTCGGCTCGCCCACCACCGTGCCGAGCTTCATCGCGCGATAGCCCTCCGTGAAATCCTCGGCGTCGCTGAGCGAATGCTGGTTCGTCACGAGCACCGTCGGCCGCTCGAGCGACCGCTGGCCGAGCGCTGTCCGCGCGCCGGTGGCCGGATAGTCACGCCGCTGCATGGTGAGGTACGGCTTCCGTGCAAAGACGTCGAGCGCATACGCGTTGACGAATCCGCCGTTGTTGTTGCGCACGTCGATCACGATGCCCTCGCGGTCGTGATTCTCTGCGTCGAGATCCTGGTAGAGCCGCCTGAGTGCGACGTCGCTCATGTCGACCATGTGGATGTAACCGAGCCGGCCGCCACTGGCCTGTGCGACATAGTGGCGACGCGACTCGACCCAGTCGCGATACAGCAGGGCCTTCTCGGTTCCGCCATTGACCGGTCGCACAGTGATCTGTCGCGCGGTGCCCGTTCGCGGCGTCACGGTGAGCACGGTCTGCTTGCCCGTGCGATACGCGAGCAGGTCGTCGAGGTTTACCGTCGCGTCCACCGGGCGGCCATCCACCGCCGAGATCGCGTCGCCAACAGCGATGCCGCCGCTGAGCGCGGCGGGACTCAGCGCGATGACCTCGGTGACGCGCAGCGTGCCATCGCGCTCGTATTCCGCGCGATCGAAGCGGAGTCCTAACCGGCCGACGAACGGTTGCTGCGCGGCGGGGCCACCGATGCCCAGGTGCGACGCGTTCAACTCGCCGATCATGAGGTTCATGAGACGCCGCATCTCGTCCGGGGTTCGCGCGCCACTCACGCGATCCGCGTACGCGTCGCGCAAGGCGCTCCAGTTGGTGCCATGCATGCCGGCGTCGAAGAAGTTGTCGCGCAGGTATGACCACGCGGAGGTGAACACCGCCATCCGGTCCTGTGCGAAGTCGACGTCGAGCTCCGCGCTCACGCTCACCGCCCGCACCGCGCGCGATTCTACGGTGACGACGTTGATGCGCCCGCTCTCGAGGTAGTAGACCTCCTTGCCGTCCGGCGCCCACTGCGCGGCGCTCTTGAAGCCGCTCGTGCTGGTGAGCTGCCGAGCCACCGGGTCGCCCTGCGCGAGCTCGTCGATGTTGTAGGTGTAGAGGTTCGTCTGGCCCGCCGCGCCAGCCGTCAGCAACAGCGACTTGCCGTCGGGGCTGAGGACGACGCTGTTGACGTCGACGCCGATGGGAAGGATCGACGTCCGCCGGCGAATGTCGTCGAAGACGATGGTGGTGCTGCGTCGCGCGGCGGCGGCGCTGTCGCGACGCGCGGTGGAGTCCGTGCCGACTGCTGCTGCCGGCGATGCTGGCGCGCCCGGCGTGGGCTGCTGCGTTTGCGGACGGCCGGGCGTCGTGAAGAGATCGCGAAACTGGTCCTCGCGAAAGCGCGGGGCACGAGGCACGAGGTCGATGCGCACGGCCTCGAACGACTCCGTGCGTTGCCCGGTGGCCATCGTGATGAACGTGCCATCCGCGCTCCACGACAGACCATCCCAGTTCGTGTTGGAGAGCCAGCTGATCTGGCGAGACTCACCGCCGTCCGCGGAGACGAGGAACACGTTCGCGAACAGCTTGGATCCGGTCTTCGTCACGTATGCGAGCCAGCGACCATCGGGCGACCACGTCACGTCGCGCTCGGCCACCCACGGTGGGCCGGCGAGTGAGCCGCTCGCAACCTTCGTGTCGGCGCCTGATGCCACGTCGAGGACGCGGAGCTCCTTCGCGCCGCGCACGTAGGCGATGCGGCGTCCATCGGGCGACCATCGCGGACCGACGTCGCTCACCGCGCCGTTCGTGAGCCGCTTCTCGGTTCGTGAACCAAAGTCGTAGAGGTAGAGATGCCACGCGCCATCGCGATCGCTCGAGTAGGCAAGACGTCGGCTGTCCGGCGCCCACGCGAGCTGTGCCTCTTCGCCCGGTGTGGTCGTCACGCGCGTCGCGTCGCCGCCGTCCTTCGGTGACACCGCGAACACTTCGCCTCGCACGACGAACGCGAGCTTCTTCGCGTCGGGGGACAGCGCGAGCTGCTGGATACCGTTCGTCAGCGTGAGGTGCTCCACGCTGGTGCCGGCGGCCGCTCCGCGCAGCGTGATCGGCACCTTGCGCGCCTGCCTCGATGCGACGTCGTACGTCCACACGCTGAAGTCCCGCTCGAACGCGATGGCCTGCCCATCGGCCGCGATGGACGGGAAGAGCACACGTCCATCGGCGAATCGCGTGAGCGCGGTTGCCTCACCACCGCGCGCAGGACGCATCCAGAGATTCTCCTTGCCGGAGCGATCGCTCATGAAGTAGAGGGTCGCGCCATCGGGCGACCACATGGGCCACAGACTCTTGGCGCCACCCGCCGTGATTTGCTCGTAGCGTGGCGCCGATGTCTCACCAGGCGCCACGCCGTGCACGAGCCAGATCTCGCTCTCGTCGATGTGGCTGCGGCCGTTGCGCCACCATTGCCCGAAGGTGACGCCGCGCGCCGTGATCGCGAGCGACTGTCCGTCCGGCGACGGCGCGGAGAAATACTCGGCGGCATAGCGATCCGCGGCGACCTGCACGGGTGTCCCGCCGTCGGCGCGCACGCGCCAGACGTCGCTCATGCCAGCGATGTCGCGACTGGTGGACGAGAAATAGAGCCACTGGCCGTCGCGCGACCAGTTGTCGAGCGCGTCGTTGACGTCGTCGAACGTGATGCGCGTGACGTCGCCGGTTGCGATGGTCAACACGTAGATGTCGCCATTGCCCGTGCGGCTCGAGACGAACGCGAGTCGACGGCCATCGGGTGACCAGAGTGGCCGACTCTCCGTGGACGGATGCGACACAAGCAGATGCGCATCGCCGCCGGCAAAGGGCACGGCCCAGATGTCACCGCCCGACACGAACGCAATCTCGCGATGATCAGGCGAGAGGCTCGGCTCGGCGAACGATGGCGACGCGGGACCAGCGGGCGGCGTGGCCGTCCACGAGGTCGCGAGTGCAGCGGCGAGGACGAGGCGAAGCGGCGTATGCATGCGTGTTGTCGAGGAGGGTGAAAACGATCACGTCAGGTTGCGACAGGCAGACTCTGCGGAGGGTTGGAGAAGCAGGTCCCTCGACTTCGCTCGGGACGACAAATCGTCAGTTCGACTTCGCTCGGGACGACAAGACTCGGCGGTTCGACTTCGCTCGGGACGACAACCGTCGGCGGGCCGCCTGTTGCATTTGCGCCTGCCAACCCAACCCGAAGTTTGCATGCGGCGCGGTGGGCTCGCGTTGCTCCTCTCTTGGAACTCGCTGGTCATCGTGCTGCTCATGTTGTTCCTCGCGTCGTTCGTCCTGCACGACGCGGCGCGGGTCACGGTGCGGCAATACATGGCGACATCGCGCTTCTGGTTGCCGCGCACAGCGAGACGGGCATCTCGTAGCGGCGGCTACGTCAGCGATCGCGAGCGCCGCAGCAGCGATTCCAGCTCGCTGTCACTCAGCGCCTCCCATCCGAGCGGACAGGGGAACACGCGCCGTCGCCCGAGCACCGAGTCGAAGAGCAGCCCCGGGTTCTCGGGCTGAGGAGCATACTCCCAGTCGAGAGCCCAGGCGATGGTCCACTGACTCTCGTCGTACACCTCCCACTCCACTCCCGTGGAATCGACGAAGAGGCGGCCATGCTCCATTCGTCTCCTCCCGCCGTCAGAAGGCTACACGTGAGCCGTCGCGGTGCCCTCGTCACTCGCGGACGCATTTGACGCGCTCAACGTATCACCGAACACCTCGAGGGCAAGCTCCACCTTGCCGAACGGCGCCGAGACCTGCACGCCCTGCACGGCACCGCGCACTCGGTCCAGCATGTCGCGCGCGATCGCGATTCCCTCCGCGATGGCGTGCTCCTTGGACTGGTCGCTTGCGCGGCGCATGCGGGCGATCACCTCGAGTGGCACGCTGACGCCAGGCACCTCGTTCGCCAGGAATTCGGCATTCCGCACGCTGACCAGCGGCCAGATGCCCGCGACGATCGGCACGCGCGCGCCCTCGGTGCGCCTGAGGAAATTCTCGAGCTGCTTCGCGTCGAACACCGGCTGCGTTACGGCGAACTCGGCGCCGGCTTCCACTTTCCATGCGAAACGCTTGAGCTCGTGATCGAGATCGATGGGCGCAGGATTCACGCCCACGCCGATGACGAATCGCGTCCCTGTGCCGATCGAGTTGTCGCCCGGGTCGCGGCCGTGGTTCAGGTTGCGCACGAGGTTCGTCAGGCCGATCGCGTCGATGTCGAACACCGCCGTGGCGCTCGGATACGGACCCATCTTTGGCGGGTCGCCCGTGACAAGCAACAGGTTGCGAAGCCCCACGGCCGACGCGCCCAACAAGTCGCTGAGCATGCCGAGGAGGTTGCGGTCGCGACAGGCGTAATGCGTTACGGCTTCGATGCCCACCTTCTGTTCGATGAGCAGTGACGTGAGCAGCGCGCCCATGCGGCTCTGCGCGCGCGGGCCGTCGGGGACGTTCACCGCGTCCACGCCGGCCACCTTCAGGCGCGCGACGTCGGCGAGCATCCGCGTGGCGTCCACGCCGCGCGGCGGCACGATCTCGACGGACGTGACGAACGTGCCCGTCGCGATCTTCGCGCCCCATCGCGAGCGCTCGGCAAGCGGGACGGCGGGGGTATCCGGCGTGCGTGTGCGCGGCTGCAGGTCCGGTGCAGTGCCAACCGCCACCTGCGCGGTGGCGCCCGTGCGCGCGAAGCGGGGACTCAGCGGCCGGATGCCGACGCACATCGCGTTGATGTGCTCGGGCGTGGTGCCGCAGCAGCCGCCCACGACCTTTGCGCCCGCCTGCACGAGGTGCCGCGCGTACTCCGCCATGTACTCGGCGCTGGCCATGTACATGCTGCGTCCGCCGACGTCGCGCGGCATGCCGGCGTTCGGTTGCGCGGACACCTTTTTCCGCGTGACGGGGATCATCTTCTCGATGGCCTCGAGAATCGTCTGCGGACCGACCGAGCAGTTCAGGCCGATCACGTCGGCACCAAAGCGATCAAGCGCGCGCGCGACGTCCTCGGGCGTCGCGCCATACGGGGTGTGTCCGTCCACACCGATGGTCATCTGCGCGACGACGGGCATCGCGGGATCCACCGCGCGCGCGGCCGCGATGGCCTGTCCAATCTCGTGGAGGTCGCTGAACGTCTCGAGAATGAACAGGTCGGCGCCGCCGTCCTTCAAGCCCTCCATCTGCTCGCGAAAGATCGACTGGGCCTCCTCGGCAGACGTCGCGCCGTATGGCTCGAGTCGCACGCCGAGTGGCCCGACGGCGCCGGCGACGAGCACCTCGCGTCCTTCGTTGGCGGCCTCGCGCGCGAGCTCGGCCGAGCGCTTGTTGAGCTCGCGTGTCTGCGCGGCGAGTCCGAACTGCGCGAGCTTGAGCCGGTTCGCGCCGAAGCTGTTCGTCTCGAGCACCTCGGCGCCGGCTTTCACGTACGCGCGGTGGATGTCCCGGACGAGGTCCGGTGCGCGGACGTTGAGCTCGTCGTAGCACTGGTTGATGAAGACGCCCTTGGCGTACAGCATCGTGCCCATCGCGCCGTCGAACAACACGAGGGATTCGGGGTCAACCAGTCGGCGAAGTGCGTCGTTACTCATTTTGGTCATCCTGAGCGAAGCATTTGTCATCCTGAGCGCAGCGAAGGATCTGCACTTCCGTTGGTCGCAACAGCTGGTGCAGATCCTTCGCTGCGCTCAGGATGACATTACGCATTCACCGCCTCGGCCGCCGTTCGAACAGCGTAGTACTTCGCCTCGGGGTGATGCACCAGAATAGCCGCGGTGCTCTGCTCAGGGATCAACTGATAGGCAGACGTCAGCGTCATCCCCAGCTCGCCGGCGGGCAACAGCTTGAACAGCTGCTCGTGGTCCTCGAGGTCCGGGCACGCGCCGTAGCCCCACGAGTAGCGCTTGCCGCGGCCGCCCGGGATACCCAACTCGCGTCGCACGCGGCGGTGCATCCACTCGGCGACTGCCTCCGCTGCTTCCACGGCCAATCCGTGCGAGTAGAATGCCTCGCTGTATTCCCCGGCGGCCTGGAGCGTCTCGAATCGGCGCGTCGCGTCATCGCCCACCGTCACCACCTGGAAGGCCACGACGTCCACGTCGCCGCTCGCCGCGCCGCGGAAGTAGTCGGCGATGCACAGCCGCTCGCGTCCCTCCTGCCGCGGAAAGTGAAAGCGCGTGCGCTCCACCAGCGTGCCGTCCTTCGCGTACGCGTCCGGCTCGTACACCACGAGATCGTTGCCGATGCTCTGCGTCGGGAAGTAGCCGTATACTGCCTCGGGCCGCACCCAACCGCCTTCGCGCGCTTCCACCTTGAGCCGCTGCAGCGTTGGCTCGAACTGGTCACGCACCACCGCGTCGAACTCGGGCCCGGATCCGCGACCGCCCCACTGCAGCCGGAACAGCTCGTCCTTGTCGAGCAGGTCGAACACTTCGTCGAGCGGGATGTCGCGCAGCACCTTGGTGCCCCAGAACGGCGAGGTGGGAATCGCGTGGTTGTGCGATACGTCGCTGCGCTCGCCACTGGCGGATCCGCTACGGACGTCCTTGCCGACGTTGGTATGGAGAAACGCGTCGTCGCGCGCGTCCGACAACAGCTTGTTGATCGTCAGCGTCCGTCGTGCGTCGTCCTGAAGGGCGTCCATCGTGTCCAGCCCCTCGAACGCGTCCTTGCAGTAGAAGACGCCCGACTCATACGCGCGCTCCGGCTCCACGAACAACGCGCGCCGCCCGAAGCGACGGTTGATCGCCGCGCCGCCGATGAGCACCGGGATCTGGATGCCGCGCTTGTCCAGCTCCTGTACGCACAGCGGCATCTGCTTGCTCGTGCTCACGAGGAGCGCGCTCAGGCCGATCGCGTCAGCACCAACCTCCAGCGCCTTCTCGATGATCGTGTTCACCGGCACCTGCTTGCCGAGGTCGAACACGGTGTAGCCGTTGTTGGAGAGGATGGTGTTGACGAGCGACTTCCCGATGTCGTGCACGTCGCCGTAGACGGTCGCGAGCACGACCTTGCCCTTGGTGTAGCCTTCCGCCTTCTCGAGGAAGCTCTCCAGGTGCTTCACCGCCTTCTTCATCACCTCGGCGCTCTGGAGCACGAAGGGAAGAATCAATTCACCGGCGCCGAACTTGTCACCGACTTCCTTCATGGCGGGTAGCAGCACCTCGTTGAGCACGCGCACCGGTGCCTCGCGCACGCCGGCCGCGTCGAGCGCATCCTCCACGCCCTCCTTCTTTCTGTGAAGGACCATCCAGTGGACCTTCTGCTCCGGTGTCATGCCGACGGTCGGGTCTTCCTTCTCGGCGCGTGCGTCCTTCTGCTCCGCGGTCGAGAAGCCTTCGATGAACCGCTGGAGCGCGTCTGGGCGACGATTGAACACCAGGTCATCGGCGAGCGAGCGCTCTTCGGTGCTGATCTCCGCGTACGGCGTGATGTGCGCCGGATTGACGATGGCCGCATCGAGCCCCGCTGCCACGCAGTGGTGCAGGAACACCGAATTGAGCACGGAGCGCGCGACCGGGTCGAGCCCGAAGCTCACGTTGGAGACGCCGAGGATCGTGAAGACCCCCGGTAGCTCGCGCTTGATCAGTCGAATGCCCTCGATTGTCTCGTGCGCGCTGTCGATCCACTCCACGTCGCCAGTGGCGAGCGTGAACGTCAGCGCGTCGTAGATGAGGTCTTCCGCGCGCAGCCCGTACTCGCCGACGACGATGTCATAGATCGCCTTGGCCACCTCGAGCTTGCGCTCGCGGGTCTTGGCCATGCCGACCGGATCGATCGTGAGCGCGACGAGCGCCGCACCGTGTTTCTTCGCGAGCGGCACCACGTCGTCGATGCGCGTGCGGCCATTCTCCATGTTGATGGAGTTGATGATCGCGCGGCCCGGCACGTGCTCGAGCGCCGCCTCGATCACCGCGCGTTCGGTGCTGTCGATCATCAGCGGCAGCTCGACGCTCATGGAGAGCAGCTTCACCACCTTGGCCATCTGCTCCGCTTCGTCACCGCGCTCGGTGAGTGCGACGCAGACGTCGAGCACATGTGCACCCGAATCCTGCTGCTCGCGCGCCACCTCGAGGATGCCGTCGTAGTCGTCAGCCAGCAGCAGGCGCTTCACCTTGCGCGACCCCTGCGAGTTGACACGCTCGCCCACGAGCAGCGGCGCCGGCTCCTGGCGCAGGGTCGTCGCGCGCATGGCGGACGACACGAGTGCCTCGCGCCGGTGCGCGTGCAGCGCCTTGGGCGTGGCTGCGCGCACCGCCGCCACGATGGCGGCGAGGTGCTCGGGCGTGGTGCCGCAACATCCGCCGACGATGCGCACGCCGGACTCCTCGACGAACTCGCGCAGCATCGCCGCCATGGGCACCGGCTCCAACGGATAAATTGCCTCGCCCGTGCCGGTGTTCAGCGGCAGGCCCGCGTTCGGGATGACCGAGATGGGCAGCGACGAATGCTCCGTCATGTACCGGATGGGCTCGCGCATGTGCTCGGGGCCCGTCGAGCAGTTGAGCCCGATGACGTCAACGCGCATGGCTTCGAGCGTCGCGATCGAACTGGCGATGTCGGTGCCGAGCAGCATGCGGCCGCTCGTGTCGAGCGTGACCTGGGCCTGGACGGGCACTCGGCGCCCGATCTCGGAGAACAGGCGCTCGAATCCCGTAATCGCCGCCTTCACCTCGAGAATGTCCTGCGCCGTCTCGATGAGCAGCACGTCCACGCCACCTTCGACGAGATACTTCGCCTGCCAATAGTACGTCTCGGCCAGCGCTTCGAAGGTGATGTTGCCGAGCGCGGGGTCGCTGCTGGAGGGCAGCATGCCGGTGGGCCCGATGGAGCCCGCGACGAACCGGGGCTGCTCGGCGGTTGAGAACTTGTCGCAGGCGGCGCGGGCGAGGCGCGCGGCCTGGACGTTCAGCTCCCGTGTCTTGTCCTCCAGTCCCCACTCGCGCAGCCGGTGCGGCGTGCTCTGGAAGGTGCACGTCTCCACGACGTCGCAGCCGACGGCGAGGAACGACTCGTGGATGGACTGGATGATGTCCGGCCGCGTGAGCACGAGGTTGTCGTTGCACCCCTCGAGCGCCTTGCCGCCGAAATCGTCCGGCGTCGGGTCGTGGCGCTGGATATTGGTGCCCATGGCGCCATCGTACACGAGCACCCGGTCTCGCAACGCGAGCAGGTACGGATGAAGTGACGACGTGGCAGGGGGCTCGGTTCGATCAATCATTTATGCACCAACAAAAAAAGGAGCCCAAACGCGACGGCGTGGGGGCTCGCGCTTTAGCAGGGGATTAACGTGGCCGCAATTTGCTGGAAATCGCCACGACGAACTGTTGTATGTTGCTTGCGATAGATAGCCGCGAGACCACCGCGGGGCAACCATCGCTGGCCGTTTTCCCACGAACGTCCGATACTGCCCCTCTATGGTCGCTGATCTCCCATCCGAGACCGACGCGCACGACGAAGCCTCCGCGGACGGAGCCGGCATCGCGCTGGCGCCACTCGTGGAGCACCTGCGCGACGGCTGCTTCTTCGTCAGTTACGGCATGCGGGTGATCTTCCTGAACGCCGCGGCGCGCCGCGACATGGCGGAGCGCGGAGCGGACCCGGGCGGCATGCGCGGCGCGAACCTCTGGGAGATCTTCGGCTACGACCCCGAGACGCCGGCGCGGCTCGCGGTGGAGCGAGCCGCGCGCGTGCGCGAACCCACGCACTTCTCAACGCGCGGAACGCATGGCCCTCTTTGGGTGGAGGTCGACGTCGCTCCGCTCGAGTTCGGATGCCTGCTCTACTACCGCGACGCCACGTCGCGAAGCGCCGCTGCGGTGCAGCAAACCGCGTCCAGAAACGAGCACCAGATGACGAGCGAGCGGCTTCGCGTCTTCATCGACAAGGCGCCGCTGGCCGTGCTGGTGACGGATCAGGATGCGCGGATCGTCCTCTGGAATCCCGCCGCCGAGTCGATGTTTCAGTATTCGGCGGTGGAGATCGTGGGTCAGTCGCTGCCCACGATCCCCGAGGACGAGCGAGCAGCGTTCCTGGCCATCCGGGCGCGAGTGCGCGCTGGCGAGACGATCAGGTCCCACAACACGCGACGCCGCCGCAAGGACGGAGTGGTCATCGACGTCCAGCTGTCCAGCGCGCCGCTGCGCGATGGTGATGGCCAGATCATCGGCGCCATCTCGATGATCTCGGATGTCACGGCGCATCGAAAGCTCGAGGCGCAGTTGCGCATGGCCCAGAAGATGGAGGCCGTGGGACTCCTGGCGGGCGGCGTGGCGCACGACTTCAACAACCTGCTCACCGCCATCAAGGGTTTCACGTCGCTGCTCCAGGTGATGCTGGAGGAGAGCAACGACCAGGCGACCGAGTTCCTGGACGAGATCAACAAGGCGGCGGACCGGGCCGCGGCGCTCACCGCGCAACTGCTCGCATTCAGCCGGCGACAGCTCCTGCGTCCCGAACCGCTGCACCTCAACGAACGCGTGCGCGACCTGGAGCGCATGCTGCGCCTGCTACTGCGCGACAACGGGCAACTGATCCTGGACCTCGAGCCGGCACTCAACCTGGTGCTCGTCGACCCGGGACAGATCGACCAGGTGATCATGAATCTCGTGGTCAACGCACGGGACGCCATTCACGAACGAGATGGCGGGGTCGTCACGATCCGCACGCGAAACGCGCAGCTCTCGGACGAATTCGAGCAATGGGGTGTGCAGGCCGTTCCTGGCGAGTACGTGCGCGTCGAGGTGATCGACAACGGCGTCGGCATGGACCGCGCAACGCAGGCCCGCATCTTCGATCCGTTCTTCACCACGAAGGAGCCGGGCCGGGGCACGGGCCTTGGGCTCGCGACGGTCTTCGGCATCGTGAAGCAGAGCGGCGGCTACGTGTGGGTGGAGAGTCACCCGAACGATGGCGCGACGCTCTCCGTGTACCTCCCACGCGCGCACGCGCGCGGCCGGGTGAGCGGATCGCAGGTTCGGGTGACCAAGGGCGGTGGCGAACGGATTCTCATCGTGGAAGACGAGGATTCCGTGCGTCGAGTCGCACGGCGCGCGCTCGAGCTGCACGGCTACGAGATCGTCGAGGCGTCTGACGGCGCGTCGGCGCTCGCCCTGGCAGCGTTGCACGACATCCACCTGCTGTTGACCGACGTCATGATGCCTGGCATGCTCGGGCCGGCGCTCGCCGCAGAACTGCGCAAGCGCTTTCCGAAAATCCCGGTGATGTTCATGTCGGGGCACAGCGAGGAGATCGTCCGCGACGGATTGCTGGATCCCGCGACGCCGTTTCTCGCGAAGCCGTTCACTCCGGCGCAGCTCGCGTTCAAGGTGCGCGAGACACTCGATCACGCGAAGGCGGTGTAGTGTCGAGAACGGCGCTGAAGGCGCTGACCCGCTGCGTCGGTACGCGGCTACGTCTTCAGCCCGCCCCTCGCCATGGGTAGCGCGCGCGGCCGCGTTCCCGTGGCCATGAAAATCGCGGAGCCCACAGCGGGCGCCAACCCGATGATGGGCGCTTCGCCCGCGCCCGCCGGCGGTATGTCTTTCCGGTCCAGCAACACCACCTCGATGGGCGGGATGTCGGCAAACCGTGGCACCCGATACTGCGCCAAATGCGCATTCCGAATCACGCCGCTGTCGAACTCGATTGCTTCGAACAGCGCGCCCCCGATGCCCTGAATCACGCCGCCCACGACCTGGTTGCGCAGCCCATCCGGATTCACGATTGCGCCGCAATCGAAGCCGACCACGACGCGGACGAGCCGCACGGAACCGCCGGATCTGTCGACCGCGACCTCTGCGCACGTCGCGACGTAGCCGTTCTTGTCGAAGCCGCACGCGATGCCGACGCCGTGACCCGCCGGTGGACGTGTTCCCCACCCGAACTTCTCGGCTGTCGCCCGGAGGATGTCGCGCATGCGCGCGTCATCGAGGTTCTTGAGTCGAAACGCCAACGGATCCATTCCCACCAGCTGTGCCAACTCATCCACGTGCGACTCGCGCGCGAAGTTGTTGGCCGTGGAGGCGAGCCCGCGATACGACCCTTGACGCAATGGCGACGTGACGGGGTGGTACTCGACGCGCTGGTTGGCGATGGCGTACGTCGGCCGAATGCTCGCAGGACCGGAGTTGTAGTTGTCGAACGTCCACGCCGTGATCGTGCCGTCGTTGCGCACGCCGGCGCTGACCTCGATCACGCCCGCAGGCCGAAGGTAGGCCCAGCGGAATTCTTCTTCGCGCGTCCACACGAGCTTGACCGGCTTTTTCGCCGCCTTCGCCAGTGCGGCGGCCTCGATTGCGGCATCGCCGAAATGCTTTCCGCCGTATGCCGAACCCGTGTCGGGCATGATTACGCGGACGCGCGACGCGCTCAGCCCAAACGCGCGCACCAGTTCGTCGCGCACGCCGAACGGCCGCTGCGTGCCCGTCCAGACGGTGAGCTTGTCTCCCTCCGCGTCGCTCGACCATTCCGCCACGGCCGCCCGGGGCTCGAGCGGAACGTGCGCGATGTACGCCACGTTGTACGTGGCGCTCACGCGATGATCTGCCGAGGCGAGCGCGGCTTCCGGATCACCAATGAGCGTGGGACCTCGATTGCCGCCGCCCTCTCCACCACGACCACCGCCGGTCGCAACCGGCGCGTTCCGGAGAAACGCATAGATGTCGTTCGACGATGGAGCGGCTGTGGGCGCCGGTGTCCACGTCGCGCGCAGCACCGAGAGCGCATGGTCGGCCTCATCCTGCGTCCGAGCCACCACACCGACGCGCGCACCATCCCGCACGACCACCACACCCGGCAATGCGCGCGCGGCGCTGTCGTCGAGCGACGCGAGCGTCGCGCCGATGGACGCAGGGCGCAGCATCCTCCCGAACTGCATGCCGGGCCGCCGCAGATCCGATGTGTAGTGGTGCCGGCCGGTGACGATGTCGCGAGCGCCGACGATCGGCACCGTTGTGCCGGCCACCGTCCACTCGGCAGGGGCGCGGAGTGGGACGTCCGTTCGTATCGTCTCAACGAGCTGGCGGCCTGCGGTCAACGCACCGTAGCCGACCGAACGACCACCGCTCCGATCGACGACGCGCCCATCTGCCGCCGAGAGCGTTGCCGGATCGGCGTTCCAGTGCGTTGCCGCCAACCCAATCAACAGCTGCCGAGCGGATGCGGCGGCTCGGCGGAGCTGTGGTCCCATCTGCGGGGTGGACAGGCTCCCGAAGGTGCCTTGATCGAAGGGCGTGAGATCCGTGTCGCCCATGATCATCACGATTGACGCCACCGGAACGCGCAGTTCTTCCGCCACGTGTTGCGCCAGCGACGTGCGAATTCCCTGACCGACCTCCACCTTGCCCGTGTACACCGTCACCGCGCCCTGGGCGTCGATGTGCAGCCACGCGGCGATCTGGTTGGTCGGAGGAGGGAGTTCGGTTTCACCGTCAGCGCCATCGAGCCAACGGTCGAGGCTTGGACCGGCGAATGCGGCTGGCGCCACGAGCACGATGGCGATTCCACCGCCGGCGATCTTGAGAAAGTCGCGCCGCGTGGTGGTCGACGTATGACCCTGCCGCGCGCTCACTGGAGCTCCTCACGGCCCGCGGGCCGAGATGCGGCCGCCGCACGCCGGATCGCCGACACGATGCGCGGATACGTCCCGCATCGGCAGACGTTCCCCTGCATGACGCGCACAATCTCGTCCGGCGTGGGGTCCGGCGTGGCGGCGAGCAGCGACACACCCGCCATGATCATCCCGGTGGTGCAATAGCCGCACTGCAAGGCGCCTTCATCGATAAACGCCTGCTGAAGCGGGTGCAGCCGCCCGTCGCGCTCGAGCCCCTCCACAGTGGTGACGGGCTCGCGCGCCGCGCTCACCACCGGCGTGACGCACGACCGAATCGACCGGCCGCCCAGCAGCACGGTACACGCACCGCACTGTGATTCGCCGCAGCCGAACTTCGCGCCTGTGAGCTGGAGCTCGTCGCGCAACACGCTCAGCAAGCTGCGCGTGGGTTCCACATCGACTGCGTGGCGCTGTCCGTTCACTTCGAGATCGATACGCATCTGGCCTCCGAGGAGCCAAGTCGTTGCTCACAACGCATACACGCTGACGACGTACGTCGTTGGCGGCTTGTGTACGATGATGAGGTCGGTGCTTATCCGACGATCTCGAATCCGGCGGTCACGAAATGTCGGTCGATAGAGAGCGCGCGCGTGACGCCCTCGCGCTGCATCACTTCGAACGACACGGCATCGCAGAGCGAAAAGCGCTGATCCCGATATGGCCGGATCCAGCGATCGAGCGCGCTCCGTACAAGCGCGTCGTCAACCGGCACGACGACGTGGGTTGGCTCGCTCAATGCGCTGTCGAGCGCGGCCGCCGCATGCTCGCGACCCAGCAGGCGAAGAAACAGCGCGTGGGATTCTCCGAGAATCATCGGTGTAAGGATGATGCGAAATCCCAGGCGCACCGCCGACGTGTAGGCGGCCTTTGCTTCATCGTGAAACGACTGCCCGCGGACGGCGGCCGCGACCCAGCCGGACGTGTCCAGAAACACCGCTCGCTTCACTTTCGCCGTCGCTTGGCCTTGGCCGGGGCAGGCGTCGCTGTCCAGGAGGCCATCTCGGCGTCGGCGAGGTAATGGTCGTGGCGCACAGCCACATCGTTCGGCGCGTCGACGGGCGTCGCGATGGCGGCGCTCTCCAGAAATGCCAGTGCGGGGCTTTCTTCCGCGAGCACTTCCGTCGCAAAACGCCGCAGGCCCCGCCGCAACACCTCGGCGCGAGAGAGACCGGTCGCGAGCGCGGCTCGGTCGAGAAACGCTCGATCGGGCGCGTCCAGATAGACCTGCACCGGTTCGCGAACAGCTAGATGCCTCTTTGTCATACATGTACCCCATGACTATGCTACATGTAGCCTACTTCACGTGGAGCGGTAGTCAAGTGCGTCATCAGCGTGCGTGGTGGCAGCGCCTTCAGCGTTCGTGGTCTGGGTTCCAGTTCCGCGAAGATCCAAAGAAACCGGGTGCAGATCCTTCGCGAGTTTTCCTCGAGCGCAGTCGAAGGGCTCAGGATGACAATGCGCTGCGCCGTTTCCAGAACACGTACACCGGCACCCCCGCCGCCAGGAGCGCGACACCGCTGGCCGCATTGCCCGGGTTCGACGCCACCGATCCGAACACCACGTACGCGCCAGCGAGCACGAACAGCCACACGCTGAGTGGATAGAACGGCGCGCTGAAGCCGGCGTCGAGCACGCCGGATGCCGCGTCCCGCCGGCGAATCACGATGAGCGTCAGCGCCGTGGCCGTGAAGAAGATCCAGTCGGCGAACACCACCCAGTCGAGAAGCTGTCCGTAGCTGCCCGTGAGGATCAGCACCACGGCAACCACTGCCTGAAAGACGATTGCCATCACCGGCGTGCGAAATCGCGGATGCAGCCGCGCAAATGACGCGAAGAACAGTCCGTCCCGCGCCATGGCTTGGTAGACGCGTGGCGACACGAGGATCACCAGATTCAGGAACCCGAACGCCGACGCCGCAATGCCGGCGGCCATCAGGCGTCGCCCATTCTCGCCCGCCACGCGCACGATCATGTCCGCCGCCGGCGCCTTGCTCGCCGCGAGACCATCCACGCCCAGCGCGTTGAGATACGCGATGTTGGCGCCGAGGTACACCGCGACGACGATCAGGACGCCGAGAATCAACGCGCGCGGCAGCGTCCGCTCTGGATCACGCATTTCCTCGGCGACGAAGTTCGTCTGCTGCCAGCCGCCGAACGAGAAGAGCACGGGCACGAGCGCGGTGCTGAGCGCGAGGAAGATGCCCATCGCCGTGGATGGCGGCGCGAGCGGTGGAACTGCCTCCGCCGTGACGGCCGCACCATCGGGTCCGACGACGGCCGCGAGCAGCACCGCCGCGAGCGCGACGAGCTTCAACACGGTGAAGACGTTTTGCGTCGCCGCGCCAGTCTTGACACCGACGAGGTTCACGATGGAGAGCAGCACCACCGCCGCAACGGACAATGCGGAGATCGTCGTCGTGTCCGTGGGCAGCCCGAAAAGCGGAGCCGCGTAGCTCGAGAACGTCACTGCCACGGCCGCAATGGCGCCGGTCGCGATCGCGAGCAGCAGCGCCCAGCCGTACAGGAAGGCGGGCAGCGGGCCGAATGCGTCGCGGAGGTAGGCGTAGCCACCGCCCACCTGCGGCCGGCGTCGTCCGAGCTCAGCAAAGATGAATGCGCCGAGCAGCGCGATGACTGCGCCGAGTGACCACGTGGCGAGGGTGAGTGCCGCGGAGCCGGTGCGCGCTGCGACCACCGATGGATTGATGAAGATGCCCGAGCCGATGATTCCACCCACCACGAGCATCGTGGCGGAGAACAGGCCGAGCGTCCGTGCGTAGGATGGTTGTGCGGTGGTGCTCACGCGACCGCTGGAGTGACGGGGAAGGGGTCCATTCTGTGGTGGTCACTCAACGTGGGTCGCGTCGAGATTCTCGGCGATGCGAGTGGCGCGCGATTCGGGGAACACGATAGGAGTCGATGAAGCGGATCTGTTTCGGGCGCAGTGGCACTCAGGACACGGCGACGATTCCAACGGTCTCATGGTTTCTGCTGCTGAATGTGCAGTGCTCCGCAGCACCGGCGAATCGGCGCCAGAAACTGGTGCCACTGCACGAGCACCATGCCTGACGCCATGGCGCGTGCCGGTCGCCCACCGTTCACTCTCATCTGAGCCAGGACTGATGTGAGTGCCAGCCACCGGATTCCTGAAGAGCCAAACGTTCTATAGACGCGAAATTCCGGTATACGTCTCCGGCCTGCGGTCGCGGAAGAACTGCCACGTGTTGCGAACCTGCTTGATCATGTCCAGGTCGAGATCCGCCACGACCAGCTCGTCCTTGTCACGCGAGCCGACCGCGAGCATCTGCCCCCGAGGATCGCAGAAGTAACTCTGGCCGTAGAACTCGCCGATGTTCCACGGCGCCTCGGTCCCGACGCGATTGATGGCGCCCACGAAGTAGCCGTTCGCCACCGCGTGCGCGGGCTGCTCGAGCTTCCACAGGTACTCGGACAGCCCCGCCACCGTGGCCGACGGGTTGAACACGATCTCCGCGCCGTTAAGTCCGAGCTCGCGAGCTCCCTCGGGAAAATGCCGGTCGTAACAGATGTAGACGCCCACCTTCGCGTACTTCGTCTGGAAGACCGGATAGCCGAGGTTGCCCGGCTTGAAGTAGTACTTCTCCCAGAACCCAGGGGCGACCTGCGGGATGTGATTCTTCCGATACTTGCCGAGGTACGTGCCATCGGCGTCGATGACCGCGGCAGTGTTGTAGTACACACCCGTGGACTCGATTTCATAGAGCGGGACGATGATCACCATGCCGTACTGCTTCGCGGTCTCCTGCATGAGGCGCGTCGTTGGCCCATCGGGGATCTGCTCCGTCGCGTCATACCACCGCGGGGTCTGCTCGGCGCAGAAGTACGGGCCGGTGAAGATCTCCTGCATGCAGAGAATCTGGACTCCCTCAGCACCGGCGCGGTCGATCAGCACCATGTGCTTGTCGACGTTAGCCTTTCGAATCTCCTCGATGGGCGCGCTGGTATCGATGGCGTTCGAAGCCTGAATGAGGCCGCATTTCACGATCTGGGACATCAGCAATCTCCGGCGTCGTCTGGGGTCAGCGAGGTATCGACCCCGCGCTGCCCAATCTCGTGCGTGGTACGCGAGTCGTCGAGATCGACGGGGACACGCGAGACGTCTCCGCTCCGCTCTCTCCGACCACTGCCTTGCGTGAGCGGCTGCCTCCTAGTGGCGACGACGGCGCCGCGCGACGCCCGCGATGCACACCAGTCCCGTCGCGAGCAGCGCCATGGTCATCGCCGCGCTCAAAGGGCCGAGCAGCGCGGCTGGGCTGTACGCCACGCGCTCCGCACTGCAGGAACTACTCGGCACGGCGTACGAGGTGGGTCGGATGCCCTGACAGTGCCGTCGCGCAATACCGGCTCGCGGCGTCGGCGTGGAGCGCCGCCGATGCGTCGTATGCGGAGCGGCGCGAGCGGCTGGTGTCGCGTGTGGCAGTGCTGTCGCGTCAAGGTTGGGGTCAGAGTACGGGGTCAGAGTCACGAGCGATTCTGGTCCGAGGCGCAGCGAAAGGCCAAGGGGCTCTGACCCCGCACTCTGACCCCGTACTCTGACCCCTACGCTCCACGAATCCTCCCACGCATCAGCACCAGATAGATCGCGAAGCTCAACCCGAACGTCACGAACCACGCATACTGGTAGAGGTGATCGAGGAAGCTCGGGTTCGCGACGTTGCCGCCAGGCGTCATCGCCGCGTTGATGAACCCCGGCACCACAGGCAGCACGGCGACGACCAGCGCAATCATCGCCGCGGGATTCCAGCCACCCTTGTACGTGTAGAGGCCGTTCTCGCGAAAGAGGTCGGGCAGCGAGAGGTTCTGTCGTCGCAGGATCCAGTAGTCCGCGATGAGAATGCCACCGATGGCGCCCATGAGGCTCGAATATCCCACCAGCCACGTGAAGATGTAGGCGCCCGCGTCGGAGTACAGCTTCCACGGCATCATCAGGATCCCCACCACCGCCGTGATGAGGCCACCCATCACGTAGCTGATCTTCTTCGGGTTGAGATTCGAAAAATCATTGGATGGCGACACCACATTGGCCGCCATGTTCGTGTGCAGTTGCGCGGCGAGCACCACGAGCGCCGCAAAGATGATCACTCCCGTTCCGCCGATCTTCGTCACCAGCACCACGGGGTCCCACTCCGCCTTGCCGAAGATCACGATCGTCGCGCTCGTCACGGCGACGCCAATGAACGCGAACGCCGTCATCGTGGTCGGCAGGCCGAGTGCCTGACCCATGATCTGCGACTTCTGGCTGCGGGCGTAGCGGGTGAAGTCGGGAATGTTGAGGCTGAGCGTCGCCCAGTAGCCGACCGCCGCGGTGAGCGCCGGCGGAAAGATGCTCCAGAAGGGACGCGCGTCCGCACCCTGGAGCCGCGACGATTCGGCGAGGATGTGACCGAGCCCGCCTCCGTGCGAGATGCCCCACCACAGCAACACCGTGCTGCCCGTGATCAGCACCGGCGCAGCCGCGCTGCCGAGATGCTTGATACTCTCGATGCCGCCGGCGATGATCGCTACCTGGAGCAACCAGAAAAGGGCGAACGCGATGGCGATGCCGTAGGGCACGTTCGTCCAGCCGGGCCACGCGGCGGTGAAGAGTGTGTTCAACGCCAGCGCCGCGATCCACGTCTGGATGCCGAACCATCCGCACGCGACGATGGCGCGCAGGATCGCCGGGATGTTCGCGCCGCGCGTGCCGAACGCCGCGCGGCACAGCACGGGGAACGAGATGCCGTACTTCGTTCCGGCGTGCGCGTTGAGCACCATCGGCACCAGCACGATGGTATTGCCGAGGAGGATGGTGAGCATCGCCTGCCACCACGTCATGCCCTGCGTCATCATCCCCGACGCCAGCGTGTACGTCGTGATGACGACGCTCATGCCGATCCACAGCGCGGCAATGTTGTAGGTGGACCACGTGCGCCGGTTGAGCGGCGTCGGCGCGAGGTCCGGATTCCAGAGCGGACTGTGTGTCAGATCCTCGCTCGTCGTGACGAAATCGACTGTGGACGCACTACCCTCGATCTCGCCGGCGAACTTCACGCGCGCGCTCCGGCGAGGCCCGCCGTGGTGCGCGGCAGCCACTGCCCGCGTCCTTCCGTGCCGACGACCGTGTAGTCGTCGACGATCACCTCGCCGCGCGAGAGCGTCGTGCGCGAGAAGCCCGCGAGCTCCCACCCCTCGAACGGCGACCAGTCCGCGTTCGTCTCCATCTCGCTTGGTGTCACCGTATGCGTGCGCGTCGGGTGGATGATCGCGAGGTCGGCGTCGGCACCGAGGGCGATGGCGCCTTTGCGCGGCGCCAGGCCCATGATCTTCGCGGGATTGGTGCTGAGCTTCGCGCACATCTGTTCGAGCGTCAGGCGGCCCTCGAGCACGCCCTTGGTGTACGTCAACGGCATCAGCGTTTCGAGGCCCGGCATGCCCATGGGAATCTTCGTCCAGTCGCCCTCCCACATGGCCTTCTGCTCGCGCGTGAACGTGCAGGTGTCCGTGGAGATGACGGAGACTTCCCCGGTGTTGAGCCCGCGCCAGAGCCGCTCTGAATCCGCGGGCTTCTTGAGCTGTGGACAGCACGCGAACAGATGGCCGTCCTCGCGCGAGAACACGGAGTCGTCGAGCACGAGGTACTGCACGCACGTCTCGGCCAGAACTGGAACTCCGCGTCTCTGCGCACGAGCGATGATGTCGGCGCCTTCGGCTGTCGACATGTGCACGATGTACAGCTGGCCGCCCGTTGCTTCCGACCATTGGACCACTCGCTGAATGGCTTCGGCTTCGATGAAGTTCGGGCGGGTGATGGCGTGCAGCACGGCACCGTGCTGCTTCATGAGCTCGGGCGTGTGGTGCCGCGCAATCAGCTCATCGAGCACGCGCGACGACTCGGCGTGGACGAGCAGCATGGCGCCGTGCTCCTTCATTCGCTCGAGGGTGCCGAAGAGTGCGCGGTCGTCGGACTGCCAGCCCTCCGACTCGTAGATCATGAACTCCTTGAAGGTGGTGTAGCCGCGCGCCACCATCCCCGCGATCTGGTCCTTGTGCTCGTTGTAGCGCGTGATGCAGATGTGAAACGTGTAGTCGATGAGTGACTTGCCTTCGGCCTTCTTCATCCACGTGTCGGCCGCTTCGCTGAGCGATCCGGTCGCCGACGGAATGGCGAAGTCGATGACGGTGGTGACGCCGCCGCGAGCGCCCGCGCGCGTGCCGGTGCGGTAGTCGTCGGCCGACACGGTGCCGCAGAACGGCAGCTCGAGGTGGACGTGGACGTCGAGCACACCGGGTATGACGTGGTGGCCGGTGGCGTCGATCACGTCGGCGCCCTGCGTGTCGAGTCCCGCGCCAAGTGCGGCGATCTTCTCGCCGACGATCCCGATGTCGCCAACGAAGCTGCCGCCAGGCGTTACCACGTTGCCGCCCTGGACTACGCGATCAAATCTCATGGCCCGATTCGGTTGTCTGGTCGTTTGGAATGGCGCCGACGATTCGCTCCGATGAACTACGGAACGGAAGGTATTCACGATTGTACGGATTCTACGGAAACTGCCGGATCAAGCCTCGGGCTGGCATCAGCGCACGAAGACTGACCTTCAGCGTCAAAGAAGGACTTCCCTTTTTTCTGCTGCAGGGGCTGGTAGGGCGCGTCGTGACTCGCTCGAGGTTTGATCCGGCAGTTTCCGTCAAATCCGTACAATCGTGAAAACCTCCGCAGTTCCGCAGTTGCAGCTCTATCCCAGCCGACTGAGTGCCGCATCCAGGGAATCCAACGCATAGTCCACATCGGCCGCGGTGATGCACATCGGTGGCTTGATGCGGAGCACGTTGCCGTCGAGGCCACCCTTGCCAACGAGGATGCTCATCTCGCGCAGCGCTTCCAGCAGGTCGAGCGTCTCTTGCTTCGCCGGCGTCCTGGCCGCGCGATCGCGCACGAGCTCGACGCCGAGCATCAGTCCCTTGCCGCGGACGTCGCCGATGAGCTGGTGTGACTGTCCCAGCTTCTCGAGTCCCGACTTGAGCCGTGCACCGAGGACACGGCAATTCTCCTGGAGGCCATCCTCCTCGATGATGTCGAGTACCGCGAGACCCGCGGCCATGGAGACTGGATTGTTCGCGTACGTGTTGAAGTGGATGCGCTGCGCGAGCGACTTCGCGATCTCCATGCGCGTCGTCACGGCACCAATCGGCGCACCGTTGCCGAGTCCCTTGGCCATCGTGACGAAGTCCGGCACGACGCCCCAGTTCTGGAAGCCCCAGTAGTGATCACCCGTGCGGCCGAATCCGGTCTGCACTTCATCCGCGATACAGAGCCCGCCGTACTCGCGGACGATGGCGTACGCCTCGCGGAGATAGTTCGGCGCGCCGTACGTGACGCCGCCAACGCCTTGCATCGGCTCCGCGAGGAAGGCCGCGATCTTCCCCGGCGTCGAGTAGCGAATCAGGTCGCGGATATCCGCCGCGGACATCGACGCGATCTCCTCCGGCGTGCCGGCAAACGGGCTGCGATACGGATCGGGATTCATCGCGTGATGCACGTGTCCGTCGCCGCCCGCTGGATACTTCCACGTGCTGTGCGACGTCAGCCCCATCGCACTCGGACTGCCGCCGTGATACGCGTTGCGGAGAGCAATGACGTCGCGATTGCCGGTGTGGAGCCGCGCCATCTGGATCGCGAGATCGTTGGCCTCGCTGCCCGAATTCGTGAAGTACGTGACGTCGAGGCCCGCCGGCATCTTCGATGCCAGCTTCTTCGCCAGCATCGGGAAGTTCGGATGCAGGTAGATCGTCGTCGCGTGCTGAAGCGTGCCGACTTGCTGCGTGACCCGTTGGACGAACTTCGGATGACAGTGTCCCACGCTCACCGTGACGATACCAGCGAGCAGGTCGAGATACCGACGGCCCGTCTCGTCGTAGAGATACTGCATGTGCCCTTCGACGATGAGCAGCGGCTCCTTGTAGATCGTGTACACCGCTGGATTGGTGTACTGCTTCCGCATGGCGATGAGCTGGTCTTTCGGCGGGCCGTCGTATGGGCGTGGCTCGTGATCGGTGGGCGGCAGCTCGAGTTGTGTTGCGATCGTCATCTATGGTCTCGGCTAGTCAGCATGGCGTGAAACGCGTTCACCGGAAGGGATCTCGACTTTCAGCAAGACGGTGCATTCGTTTTACCGCAGAAGGATTCGCGACTTTAAGAAGGCGGTGCATTCGTTTTACCGCAGAGGACGCAGAGGAGCAGAGGAACGCAGAGGAAAAGCAACAGCAGCAATCTTTCTGCTTCAATGCCAGCGACGGTTCACCGCGCGGCGATCATCTGACATTCATCACTTCTCATCATTTCTTGTTTTGGCAGTCCTCTGCGTTCCTCTGCTCCTCTGCGATAAATGAATGCGGTAGATCCCGATTACCAGAGGTAGTGCAGATCCTTCGCGAAGTTTACCCTGAGCGAAGTCGAAGGGCTCAGGATGACAAGCGGTGCGCTCAGGACGCCGCCAATTCAGACGACTCCGGCGCAGCATACCCTTCCACCGGCTCATACCCGCCCTGATAGCCCTCGCCCTCGGGACGCCGGATCTGCGACTGCAGCACAACGCGATCGCGACGAATCCCGCGGAAGTCCTCGACTGACGTCCATCCCTTGTCCGCGTTGCGCTCGAGAAACGCATCCAAACCGCTGTTCAGCCGCTGGATCACATGCGGACCGATCGCGGAATCCAGCATCGCCGACGTGCACACCTGCACCGTGCCCGCCCCCAGCAGGAAATACGAAAGCGCCTGCGCAAAATCCGATACGCCGCCGATTCCCGAGAACTCCTTGTCCGGGAACGCCTGCGTCATCTTCGCCATGTTGGCGAGCGCCATCGGCAGGATCGCGGGCCCGCCAAGCCCGCCGGACGACACGAAGCCATCCACGTTGATCTCGAACTCGAGCGACTCGGGGTCGATCAACGGCAGCGACGGAAACGTGTTGGACGACACCATCGCATCCGCGCCGCCGCGGAAGCAGGCTGCCGCCTCGACGACCATGTCGCGCGTTGCCGGCGTGAGCTTTGTCCACACGGGGATCTTTGCGACTTCCTTCACCGCTTCCGTCACCACCGAGCACAGGCCTTCATCCTTGCCGATGTTGGAGCCCATGTCCTTCCGGTCCATGTGCGGACACGAAAAGTTGCACTCGATTCCATCCGCGCCGTTCTCCTGTACCGCCTCGGCAAGCGTCTGCCAGTTGCGGAGCTCCTTGTCGTTGCCGGAGCCCGCCATGATCGACGCGATCAGCACCTTCGTCGGATGCGCCGCCTTGATGCGCTGAAGGCGGGGGATCCACCAGTCGATGGTCTTGTCGGAGATCAACTCCCAATTCCACGACGAGTGCAGCGCCGCGCCTGGACGCTTCTTCATCGAGACGTAGGAATCCTCCGCGCTCGTCCGCATGAACTTCGCCTTGGCGCCGACGACGTTCGTGACGGGATGCATGCCGATGGTCTTGGTGACGACGCCGCCCCACCCGGCATCGAAGGCGCGCATGATGTTGTGCTCGGACTCCGTGGGCGGCGCGGAGGAGAGGAGGAACGGATTCTCGAACTTGATGCCAGTGAACGTGACCGATCGATCAGCCATCGGGAGCCTCCTCAGCTCATCCAGTTGACGCCAGCTTCCTTGTTCCACTTCGTGGTCATCTTCTTCGCCTGCGTCCAGAACTCGATGGAGCCGCGGCCCGTAATGTCGCCGACGCCGAACTTCGAGTCGTTCCAGCCGCCGAACGAGAACGGCTCGCGCGGCACGGGCACGCCAACGTTCACGCCCACCATACCTGCACTCGCGTGCTCCATCACGTAGCGCGCGACGCCGCCACTCTCCGTGAACACGGACGCGGCATTCCCATACGGCGACGCATTCTCGATCCGCACCGCTTCGCCCACGTCCTTCGCACGAACGATGGCGAGCACGGGACCGAACACCTCCTCCTGCGCGATGGCCATGTCCGGCGTTACGTGGTCGATGATCGTTGGCCCGATGTAGTATCCGCCCTCTCGGCCCGGCACGCTCGTGTTGCGACCATCCACCAGCACCGTCGCGCCGGCCGCTTCCGCCTCATTGATGTAGCGCGTGATGCGCTCGAGCGCCGCCGCCGAGATGACGGGCCCGACGTCCTTGCCGGGCACCAGCTTTTTCGCGACCTCCGCCATCCGCGCGATGATGTGGTCGGTGGCCGAGACGGCGACCATCACCGATGCCGCCATGCAGCGCTGCCCCGCGCAACCCGACATCGACGCCACAATGTTCGTCGCCGCCATTTCGCGATCTGCGTCGGGCATCACGATGAGATGATTCTTCGCGCCGCCGAGTGCCAGGCATCGCTTGAGGTTGCCCGTGGCACGACGGTAGACGACCTGCGCGATCTTCGTCGAGCCCACGAACGACACCGCGGCGATGCCTGGGTGATCGCAGATCGCCTCCACCGCCTCGCGTCCGCCGTGCACCACTTGAAGCACGCCCGGCGGCAGCCCCGCCTCATCCAGCAACTCGACGATCCGTCGCGCGGACAGCGGCACGAGCTCGGACGGCTTGAGAATCATGCAGTTGCCCAGCGCGATCGCATTCGGGATGGACCAGTTGGGCACCATGTTCGGAAAGTTGAACGGCGTGATCGACGCCACGACGCCCACCGGATACCGCTCGACGCGACACTCCACGCCGCGGCTCACCTCCAGCACCTCACCGGTGACGATCTGCGGCAGCGAACACGCAAACTCCGTCAGCTCTGCCGACTTGAGCACCTCGGCGCGCGCTTCGCTGGCGATCTTGCCGTTCTCCTCCGTGACCAGCGACGCAAGCTCGTCGATGTGCCGCTCGAGCAGCGTCTTGTAGCGATAGAGAACCTGGACCCGTTCCTTGATCGGCGTGCGTGACCACGCTGGGAAGGCGGCCTGCGCGGCCACGACCGCGGCGTCCACCTCGCGCGCGGACGAGAGCGGGACGCGCGACAGCACCATGCCGCTGCTCGGGTCGTAGACGTCGAGCGTCGGAGCATCTGGCGACACAAAAGCGCCGCCGATGCAGTTCTGCACTTCGGCGTATTTCATTGTCCAATGATGGGAGTGGGCATTCCCGTCAGCAAGCAGGGCCCCCGCGAGAGGGCGCACGCACTCCACATGTCGCGTGCGTGCGACGAGACCTTACGGCTCCGCCGAGTCCGGCACGATGAGCGAGTCAGGCGGCGTGAGTCTGGGCGCGCGGCCCGTCGCCTTCGCGCGCTCGCCCACCGAGCGAACCAGCGCCATGAGCCGGTTTCGCTCCAGCGGCAGCGTCAGGTCTGCGAGCACGGCGCGCTGGAGGGCCGGGAGCAACGGAGTCGGTGGCATGGTGACCGTGCGATAGAGCAGCCGCGCGCCGCCGGACGCTACCGAAACGCCGAGCAGGTCCGCTCCGCCCAAGCCGGCCAGCACGCGGTCGACCACCAGCACCAACGGTGGGTGACCTGCCGCCAACTCGCGGGCATCGGCCAGCGTGGCGGTCACTGAAGGCCGATGCCCGAGTCCGGCCAGCGACTGTGCGAGACCTTCGAGCAGCGCAACGTCAGTTCCGACCAGCATCACATACGTCATCGTATGAGCTCGCTTTCGTCAGGTCTCGTGCGGCACCAGTCGGCGCACGGCGTCCTCGGTTGTGCCATCGATCTCCACCGTTTTGGCTCGCGATGATGCGCCCGTCACCACCCGCACGGCGCGCCGCGGAAGACCCAGGCGCTCGGCGAGCAGCAATTCGAGCGATGCGTTGGCCGCGCCGTCCACCGGTGGTGATTGTAACCGCACCTTCAGTGCCGTTCCGTGCACGCCCACGACTTCGCTGCTCGCTGCCCGGGGCTGCACATGAACGCTGACCCTCACCACTGTGCCGCGCGACTGGATGCGCAGTGTGTCTTGCGTCACCGCGATCCTGGAAACA
The DNA here is from genome assembly GCA_031407575.1 of Gemmatimonadaceae bacterium. Lineage (GTDB taxonomy): Bacteria > Gemmatimonadota > Gemmatimonadetes > Gemmatimonadales > Gemmatimonadaceae > AG11. Next base: position 43,763 of record JANOIJ010000011.1, read on the forward strand.
GGACGGAAATCACCAATCCTTCTGCAACCACAAGAAGGAAATACGCCACGATGGGCGTGATGTCGATCATCCCGATGGTGGGAATGATGCGACGCAGTGGCCGCAGCAGCCATTCGGTGACGCCGTGCGTCCAGCGGATCCACGGACTGGCGGCAAAGCTGGGAAACCAGGAACTGAGCACGCGAATGAGCAGCGCAAACCGCAGGAAGGAGAATGCCCACCGAACGATCAGCGCGAGCACGCCGACGCCGCCAAGCGTCGTGGCCATGGCAGCGTCGCGCAGGAGGCCAATCAGCATGTCGAGCCCGGCGATGACGAGCGACGCCACGACGATATAGGCGACGAGTCCCCACCACGGCGTCGTCGACGCATGGCCTCCGGCACGCACGACCTGTCGCTCGATTCCCGCGAGGCGCGGGACCAGGCGGGATTTCGTGAAGCGGGCGACGGCGCTGAACGGGCTGATCCGGCGCGTTCGCACGGCCCAGTCGGCGCCGGCCAGTACCGCCACGCCGAGCCCCACGCCGAGCAGCACGAAGCGGATGATGCCGGAGACAACCGCGAGGGTGGAGAACGCTTCGATCATGGCGTAAGGTGCTGGCGGGACGGCGCCGCTTCAAGTACGCTCGATGTCATGCCGACATCCACTCGCGCGACACGCCACTGGCTCGTGAAATCGGAGCCGAGCGTCTTTTCCTTCGATGACCTGATGGCCTGCACACGCCGCACGACCACGTGGGACGGCGTGCGGAACTTTCAGGCCCGCAACACGCTCCGCGACGACATGAAGAAGGGCGACCTCGTCTTCTTCTATCACTCCAGCACCGATCCGGCGGCGATTGTCGGCGTGGCCGAAGTGGCGCGCGACGGATATCCGGATGCCACCGCGTTCGACGCTGCGGACTCGCACTACGATGCGAAGAGCAAGCCGGAATCGCCCACGTGGTATGCGGTCGACATCAAGGGCGTGAAGAAACTCAATCGCCCGATCCCGCTCGGCGAGCTGCGCCAGGCAAAGGGTCTCGAGAAGATGACGCTGCTCCAGAAGGGCAGCCGGCTCAGCGTGCAACCGGTGAGCGAACAGGAATGGGCGATCATCTACGCGCTGGGGATGGAGTAGGACACTCCACCCCCGCGGCGATGATCGAGAGACTACAGGACCGGCGGAGCGAGGTTTCCGCACGCGATGATGGTGGCCATGTTGCTCGTCGCGGCGTGCACGTTCACGTAGTAGTTGCCGGACAGCGGCAACTGCATGGAGAGCGATGCATTCTCCTTGGCCTGCCCATTGCCGCCGACCGACAGCGGCTTGTATGCCCCTCCGCTACCGACGACCGGCCCGTTGTCGCCGCAGCGGCCCTGATGGATATGCCACGGATGAACACCGCCGGACGTCGCATTGGAGATCTCGACCGAGATCCTCGAGCCGTCGTCGGTGCGCGCCCAGTTCGCCACGCCGCGCACCTGCATCGCGCCGGCGAGCTCGGATGGCGTCACCAGGGTTGCGTTCCACGAATTGCGTGAATCGGCGTTGCTGTCCTTGATCTCGGTCGCGGAGGAGCGGCTCATGACACCGCAGCCCGAGACCAGGGCGACCAGGGCGAGGAGCGGTACTGCCATCGATGTGCGCATACGTCGTTCCGGAGCAGGGGCGTGGGATATGACGACTCGGAAACCCATGCCAAAGCAAGAACGGTTCCCGGCGCTTCGCTGGGCGTCGCCGAGATTGAGTTCCGTGGCGCAAGGCTACCGAACCAGCAGCCACAGGCCACTGGTGAATCCGATCACCGCCACCGCCGCGCGCACGTACGACGCGGGCAGTCGCTGTGCCCCGCGCGCGCCGATGTATCCGCCGGCGGTCGCGCTCGCCGCCATCACGAGCGCCACCGGCCACTCGACGATGCCGCTCACGGCGAACGTCGCCGCCGCAACGGCGTTCATGCAGAAGCCGCCCCAGTTCTTGAGGCCATTCATGCGGTGGATGTTCGTGAACCCCATGAACCCCAGCGCCGCCAGCATGAGGATGCCCACGCCGGCGCCGAAGTAGCCGCCGTACACGCCAATCAGGAACTGCCATGCAAGCAGCATGGGGGTCGGTCCCCGGCTCGTGAGCGCGACGTCATCCGCGATGTGATCGTGTGTCCGGATCCACTGCACGAGTCGCGGCTGTGCGACGAACAGCACCGTGGCGCCGAGCACCAGCCATGGTACGATGCGCGTGAAGGTCGTGGCCGGCGTGTGCAGCAGCAGCCACGCGCCCGTAATCCCGCCCGCGATTGACGGCACGAAGAGCATCATCGCCCAACGGCGCGCACCAGCGAGCTCGCCGCGATAACCCCACATGCTGCTGAGGGCGCCCGGGACGAGGGCCACAGTGCTTGTCGCATTGGCCGCGAGCGGGGGCATGCCGGCGGCGACCAGCGCCGGAAAGGTCAGCAGAGTACCGCCGCCGGCAATCGCGTTGATGATGCCGCCCGCGAGCGCTGCCAGGGCGACGATGGCGAGGCGGCCGTCGGACAGCGTGACCAGGGGTGCGAACGAGGCCGTCAGTGGTGGTGGGATTGGAATGAAATGAGGAACCGCTGGTGCGTCCCAAGGATAATCACGCGCGATATCGCGGCGACTTGCGGCCGGATACATTTCGGACGCGGCGGAACACGCGTTCCGCTGGTGCAGGCATCTTCTGGGAGAACGTGGAAATGGCCAACACGGAGTCGAACGCGGACAGCGGATCGCTGGAGATCAAGGACAGCCGGACGGGCAAGAGCTACACCGTCCCCATCCTTCCTCCGGCGACGGAAGGCGATACCGCCATTCGCGCGATGGACCTTCGCCCGATCAAGGTGGACGCGAGCGAGTTCGGGCTCATGACGTACGACCCCGCCTTCATGAACACGGCGTCGTGCAAGAGCGCTATCACCTTCATCGACGGCGACAAGGGCATCCTGCGGTATCGCGGCTATCCCATCGAGCAGCTCGCCGAAAAGGCGAGCTTTCTCGAGGTGGCGTGGCTGCTGCGCAACGGCGAGCTGCCCACGCAGCCCCAGTACAACGACTGGTCGCACCAGATCACGTACCACACGTACGTGCACGAGAACATCAAGACGTTCCTCCAGGGCTTCCGCTACGACGCGCACCCGATGTCGATGCTGTGTAGCACCGTCGCGGCGATGTCGAGCTTCTATCCGAACGCGAAGCACATCCACGACCCGGAAGAGCGCCACATCAGCATCGTGCGGCTGCTCGCCAAGCTCCCCACACTCGCGGCGTTCTGCTTCCGCCACGTGAAGGGCCTGCCATTCATCTATCCGGACAACGACCTCGGCTACGTCGAGAACTTCCTCTCGATGGTCGCGCGCATGACGGAGCCCAAGTACGAGGGCAACCCGGCGTTCGTGAAGGCGCTCGAGGTGCTGTTCATCCTGCATGCCGACCACGAGCAGAACTGCTCCACGAGCGCCGTCCGCGCCGTCGGCAGCTCGCAGGTGGACCCGTTCTCGGCCATCACCGCCGGCATCGCAGCGCTGTACGGGCCGCTGCACGGCGGCGCGAACGAGCAGGTGCTCCACATGATCAAGGAGATCGGCGACGTGAAGAACGTCCCGGCTTTCATTGAAGGCGTGAAAGGCGGCAAGGGGAACAAGCTGATGGGCTTCGGTCATCGCGTCTACAAGAGCTATGATCCGCGGGCCCGCATCGTGAAGAAGCTCGCGGACGACGTGTTCAAGGTGGTCGGCGTGGACAAGGACCTGGAGATCGCGCTGGAGCTCGAGCGCATCGCGTTGTCCGACGACTACTTCGTGTCGCGCAAGCTCTACCCGAACGTCGATTTCTACACGGGACTCATCTATCGCTCGATGGCGTTCCCCACGGACTTCTTCACGGTGCTCTTCGCCGTCGCGCGCACGGCTGGCTGGCTGGCGCAGTGGGAAGAGATGCTGAACGACAAGGAGCAGAAGATCGCGCGTCCTCGGCAGATCTACACGGGCTATGGCGAGCGGGCGTACGACGCGACACTCGATTACACGGTCGCGGCGTCACGAAAGAAAGACGCGGTGCGAAAGTAGACGCCAGCGCATTACCTCCCAGGTAATCGCCTGCGCGAGGTGTTGAGTTCATTCTGGGCATGCTGACATTCCCCTAACGGAACGTGAACGCATGCACAGACGCTCACTGCTCGAATCGCTGGCGTCGTGGGTCGGGCTCACCGCGGTCGCAGGCGCTCCCCTTTCCGCGCACGCACGCCCGACCGCTGTGCCGCGCACGCCCGCCGCGCGATCGTTCGTGCGCGCAGACGATGGCACTGCGCTGTTCTATCAGGACTGGGGGAGCGGACGCCCGCTCGTCTTCGTTGCGCCATGGGGACTCAACTCCCAATGGTGGGAATACCAGCTCGCGGCGCTGGCGTCCCCCGACGTGCGATGCATCGCGCTTGACCGTCGAGGACACGGTCGCTCGGACCAGCCCGGGCGCGGCTACGACTTCGATACGCTGGCCACTGACCTCGCGCGATTGATCGACCAGCTCGCCCTGCGAAACGCCACGCTCGTCGGCCACTCGATGGGGTGTGCCGAGGTGGTCAGGTACCGTTCGCGCGACCGCGGCGGGCGGGTGACGCGCGCGGTGCTCGTGGCCACCATCACGCCGCTCATCGTCAGGACGTCCGACAATCCGGACGGCGTGGAGCGCGT
>JANOIJ010000021.1:0-23551 GCA_031407575.1 Gemmatimonadaceae bacterium
GCGAGGAGAATTTCCTCCTGTACCTGCACGAGCATCGGCGAGTAGATCGTGAGCAGCGGCTCGCCAACCGAGATGAACTGCCCGGTTGCATTCACGTGAAGCCGTTCGACCCACCCGTCGATCTTCGGCGAGATGGTCTTCACGCGCGTCTCGTCGTACGCAATCTGGCCGACGACCCGGATCTCCCTCACGAACGGGCTGGTGGCGGCAACCGCAAAGGTGACTCCGATCCGCCGCTGCTGCTCGGGCGTCAGGGACACTGAGCGAGGCGCATCGACTCCGCTGGCCATGGCACCGTGGCTCTCGCTCGCCGGCATCACGGTTTGCGCGTCCGAGTCACGCGTGACGACGTACACGACGCCGACCGCTGCGAGCAATGCGACGACATGGAGCGTGACGCGCGTCGCACCCTTGATGGTCGGCTTCATGTCGGACCTCGCGGTGCGAGCTGAGCAGGCGGACGTTGTGCGTCGGCAACGGCGATGCTGTTCGGATCGATCAGTTGCTGTCCGGTCAGCATCTCGAGCTCTGCCCACGCTTTGCCCTCGTCGGCTTCCAGCGTGTAGAGCTCCTGCCGGTACTTGTTCACCGTCATTCGGTTCTCCAGCAGCGTCATGAAGTCGATGCTTGCGACGCGGTAGGCCGACATCGCCGACGCGGCGCTCGCCTCCGCCTGTGGCAGCACCGTGGTGCGATAGAGCCGCGCGAGAGTGCGCGCCTGGATCAGGCGGGCATACGCTTCGCCGACCTGGCCGCGCGTCTCGGCGCGCATGGCCGCCACGTCCGCTCCGGCCATCGCCCGCATCGCGTCTGCCTCGTTGCGCATCTGGAACTGCCGGTCGCGCGCGAAGATCGGCAGCGTCACGCCGATCATGAGGCTTCCCATGCGCTCGGTGGAGCGCGTCAGCATTGGGGCCCCCATGGCGTCGGTGCCCGGCATCGTCGCTTTCTGCTGTCCGTACTGCACGCCGATCTGGAGATCGGGGATGATCTCGCGGCGCGCGAGCACTGCCGATGCGTCGGCGCCTCGCAGCACTTCGAGCCCGGCGCGGATCATCGGCCGACCGTCCGCGGCGAGCGAATCGAGTCCGGCGTGCGCCGGAATCGCCTCCGGGAACTGCGGGCGCTCGAGATGCACGATGGCCGTGGTCGCGTCGGCATCGCGGAGGGCATTGAGCCGAGCCACCATGGTGTGCCGCATCGCCAACATACGTGCGGTGTCTCCCGCCATGCGCGCAATTTCCACCTGAGCGCGAAGCACGTCCGTCTGCCGACCTTCGCCCACGCGGTACATCGACTCGGTGGTGCGCGCGATGTCCTGCAATAGCCGCAGCGTCTCGCGAGCGACGCGGAACTGCTGGTCGGTCGCGTAGAGATCGTAGAATGCCATGGCGGTTTGGGCGCGCAGCTCCCACACGACGTCCTGCGCACGTTCGCGGGTTGCCGACGCCTGCGCCCCGGCAACCCTGCCGGCGAGACCAAGCTTTCCGCCCAGCGGCACCATCTGCATGACCTGGAGCTGCGTCATCCCGATCACCTCCATCGGGACGAGTCCAGGGATCGAGTAGTTCATGAACCCAAGCTGGAGCTGCGGATCGGGGGGCCGGCTGGCGCCGGGCACGCGTGCCTGCGCCGCGCGCACAAGCGCCTGAACAGCGGCGACCTTTGGATTGTCTCGCTGCACTTGGGCGTACAGCTCACCGAGCCGCGTCGGGACGGCGGCGTTCGGTTGCGTGCGGCTCGGATCGGGCGACTGCTGCGCTGGCGCGTTGTATGACGCGAGGAGGAAGAGCGCGCCCACGAGTACTGCGCGCTGGCGCCATGACAGCCGATGCGTGATGCATTCCCGACGGTGTCTCATTGGTTGATATCAGGTCTCGACAGGTGCTGGCTGTCCGCAGTGAGCGCGCAGCCAACGCGTTGCTGGTCTCCGACCATGCTCGCGCCTTGAACGATGTGGATGCATGACCCGGTCCTCACCGCACGAACTGCCCGGCAGACGGATGATAGACTTCGATCGACTCGCAGCGTGTCGGGGGTTCAACCGAAGGTTCAGCCGGTTTTCGCTACACGGCGTCAGGGGATCTCCTGACACATCGGGGCCTGGGGTTCTCACCGCTGGCGCGCGCGCCTCGGTGACTACACGTGAGTTGCCTTGTGACGCGTCGTATCTGCGATGGGTTGGGCGGGTGACACCATTGGGGACTCGAGCAATGCCAAGCGCGCACTGCCTATCGGTGATCGTGGCGAGCGTCGTGTTTTGCGCGGCCTGCTCGACGACGACGCCACCAGCTCCGTCCGACGGCAAGCTCGGGATCGGTACCTGGGGTGGCGACAGCGCTGGGTTCATCGTGGGCGACAGTTCGGCGCATCTCCACATCGCGTGCACTTTCGGCGACATCAAGGGACGAATCCCGGTGTCCGCCTCCGGGGAGTTCGATGTCGCGGGCACGTACCTGCTGCGCGCGTACCCGGTGGCCGTCGGTCCATCGCTGCCCGCGCGGTTCGTCGGCCGCGTGCAAGGAAACCGGGTGACGGTGACCGTGACGGTGAACGACACCGTGATGAAAGCGATGGTGGTGCGAGGTCCTGTCACGGCGCAACTGGGCACGGCGCCCGCGCTGGCAAACTGCCCGATCTGTCGACGCCCGGACCTCTCGCGCTGACGAAGGCTCGCGCACGCGGCACTCGGCGAGCGATTCCGCGCGGAGCCTTGCGAGATGCTGGCGGGCCGCCGTGTTTCGACTACGTTGTGCTCGTGCGCCTGAACCTGGTCGTTCGCTGCTTCGCGATTCTCCTTGGCCTCGTCACCGCCCTCGCGGTTCCGGGCCAAGCGCTCGCGCACGGTGAAGCACATCACGAGGCGCACGAGCACGACGCGCATCCTGGCGGCGGGTGGGCAGGCGTCGCTATCGCAGCGCCGGACGCCGATGAGGATCACCAGCACCCGCGTGTCGATGGGACGACACGCACGCGAACCCACGAGCTGAGTGCCAGGCAGGCCGCCGCGGTTCGCGTCCCGGAACTGGTCGTCATCAGGGTCGCGTCCGTCGCTCCGCAGCAGCGTCGGTCCCTGACGCGCGGCGATCCGCCGACCGGGCCGCCTCCCCGACTCCGAGCCCCTCCCGCTCGCTGACCCACCAGCACGCCGCGCGATCCTAATCTGGATTCCGTTTGGCCTGCCGGTCGTCGTCGTTGCCAGCCACGTGCGTGACGTGCTGTCGGCCAGGGGCATTTCGCATCCGTCCCAGCGCCCGGCCGTTCACTCCGCCCTGCGGTAGCGACGCTTCCCGCTTACGCCTCGCTCTCGGCTGCGCGCACTCCGCGTCGCGCCGAATGTGGGCCAACGGAAGGGTACAGCGTTGCAGAAGATTCGGTTGTCACGCGCGTGGCGCTTAAGTTCCCGTGCGGCGTGCATCGCCGCAGCGGCGTGTCTGGTGGTCGGCACGCCACGGCGGGCCGTCGGTCAGAATCCCGCCCCCCTGACACTCATCGAGGCGCGGGCCTCCGCGCGACGCGCCAGTGCAGAGTTGATCGCGGCGCGTGAGGCGGTGGCTGCCGCACGAGGTCGGGAACGTCAGGCGGGCGCGTATCAGAACCCGACGTTCGCGTTCAATCGCGAGCAAGCCTCTGGTGGAGGGCAGTCCAGCGCGCAGAACATCGCGCAGCTCGACCAGGCCATCGAGACCGGCGGACTGCGCTCGACGCGACGTGACGCGGCGACGGCACGGCGCCAAGCGACAGAAGGACGGCTCGCGGCAGCAGAAGCACAGCTGGACTTCGACGTGACGCGCGCGTATGCCACGGCGCTCGCCGCCGATCGCCGCGCCGCGCTCGCGGATCAGGCGACTATCGCGTTCAACGAAGCGCTCCGCGTAAGCGAACGCCGCTTCGCCGCCGGCGATCTGTCCGGCTACGCGAACCGGCGACTCAAGCTGGAGGCCGCCCGATACGCGATCCTTCGCGCGGAAGCGGTTCTCGCGCAACGCGCCGCACACACCGGTCTCGCGTCGCTGGTGGCACCGGCGATCGACGCGATCGGTCCGCTCGCGTTCGCGCTCACCGATACCCTCTCATCGCCGCGGACAACCCTGGGAGCCGACTCGCTGCTCGCCGTCGCGCTGCGATCTCGCGGAGAGCTGCGCGCCGCCGAGCTCGATGCACAGGCGGCGGCTGCTGACGCGCGACTCGCCGCGCGAGAACGCACACCCGTACCCGTGTTGTCCGCTGGCGTGAAGACCGAGCGCCAAACCAGCGGCTCCGGCGCAGCACAGGGACTTACCGGATTCATCGCCGGCATCACGCTCCCGATCCCCGTGTGGGATCGCCGAGTTGGCGCCATCGAAGCCGCTGGCGCCGAGTCACGACGGCGAGCGGCGGAGGTAGAGGCACTCCGCCGCCGCATCGCGCGCGAAGTGGCCGAAGCGCTGGACGCGTACCGTGCAGCCGAGGCGCAGCGTGCGTTGCTCGCCCCACAACTCGGTGCTGAATCAATCGCCGCACTTCGCGCCGCGCAGGTCGCGTATGCGGAGGGAGAGATCCCACTCGTCGAGTGGCTCGACGCCGTGCGCGCCTATCGCGAGGCGGAAGCGAGCTTCGCGTCGCTCCAAGCCGAAGTGATGATCCGACGCGCCGCCCTGGATCGCGTCGTCGGTGCAGCCCCTCTAACAGGATTCGAGCGATGAAGCCAACACCGTTCATGGTCACGCGCGTCGCCGTCGCGATGTTGGCACTCGCGTTGCCGGCCTGCGGCAAGAGCGCACCAGGCGACGAGACGGGAGAGAGCGCAACGAGCGAACCCGCCGGTGGCGCCATCACGATCTGGACCGACTCCACCGAGTTGTTCATGGAGCATCCGGCGCTGATCGTCGGCGCGCCCGACAAGTTCGCCGTGCATCTCACCGACCTCACGGACTTCGCGCCGCTTCGGTCGGGGAAGATCACGCTGCGCTTCGTGCCTCGCGGTGCCGGCGCGCCGCTCGTGGTGACGCAAGACGCACCGCGCGCGCCAGGCATCTACGGGCCAGCGCCGGAGTTCAAGGTCGCTGGCGTCTATGACCTGACGCTGATCGTCAGCAGCCCTCAGGCGCACGACAGCATCAGCGTGCCCAACCTTCGCGTGTATACGACAGCCGCCGAGGCGCCCCGCGAGCAGGCCGGCGGCGAGAGTGGCATCCGGTTTCTCAAGGAGCAGCAGTGGAAGACGCCCGGCTTCCGCACCGCATTCGCTGCGGCGGGTACTGTCTCGGCGAGCTTCGACGCGTCAGGGACGATCGAGCCGGCAGCGGGCCGCTACGCGGACGTCACGGCGCCGATCAGCGGCCTGGTGGACCCGAGCAGCGTCGCGTCGTCCCCGTCGCCGGGCCAGACCGTTGGCCGCGGTCAGGCGCTCGCGGTGATTACACCGGTACTTGGCGAAGGCGGAAGTGCGTTTGCCGAAGCGCGCGCCGCGCTGCGCGAAGCGCAGGACGAATTCGAGCGCGCAAAGCGACTCGTCGATGCAGAGGCGGCACCGCAACGGCGTTTACACGAAGCGGAGAATCGCCTCCAGGCCGCGCGCGAGGCACTTGCTGGCTTCGGTCCCGCCGGCGCGGGGGGACGCATCGTCATCCGTGCGCCCATCGGAGGGGCGGTCGCGAGCCGAACGATCACGCCAGGGAGCCGCGTCGAGGCTGGTGCTCCCCTCTTTACGATCGTGGATTCGCGGCTCGTCTGGTTGTCGGTGAACGTGCCGTCCGCACAGGCGCCGCTCGTCGGCCGCACGTCGGGCGCTTCGTTTCTCATCGAGGGCAGCCCGCGTCGATACCTGTCCAGCCGGACCGTGGCGATCGGCAACATCATCGACCCGCAATCGCGCACGGTGCGAGCGCTCTACGAGGTCGCCAACCCGGACGCGAGCATCCGCGTCGGCTCCAACGCGCGCGTGTCCGTGCGCACCGGGCAGCGCGCGAGTGGCGTGCTCATCCCCGCGAGTGCGGTGCTCGACGAGGACGGCCGCTCCATCATCTACGTGCAACCGGACGGCGAGGCGTTCGAGAAGCGCGAGGTGCGTCTGGGCGGTGAGGACAATGGGTTCGTGCTCGTGCTGGACGGCGTCAAGGCGGGCGAGCGCGTGGTGTCCGGCGCCGCGTATCAGGTGCGCCTGGCGTCGCTCTCGACGGCAGTGCCCGCGCACGGCCACGAGCACTAGGAGAATCGACCAATGCTGAACACGGTCATCGCCTGGTCGCTGCGGAATCGCGTCGTCGTGCTTGCCGTCGCTACGCTCATGCTCGTCGCGGGTGCCTACACCGCGTACACCATGCCGGTCGACGTCTTTCCAGACCTCACGGCACCGACGGTCACCGTGCTCACCGAAGCGCACGGCATGGCGCCGGAAGAAGTCGAGGCGCTCGTGTCGTTCCCCATCGAGACGGCGGTGAACGGTTCCACGGGTATCCGTCGCGTGCGGTCGTCCACTGCGCAGGGCATTTCGGTGGTGTGGGTCGAGTTCGAGTGGGGCACCGACATCTTTCGCGCCCGTCAGATCGTCGCTGAAAAGCTGCAGAGCGTGGCGAGCTCGCTGCCGGTGGGTGTGGCCGCGCCGCAGCTCGCGCCCGTGTCGAGCGTCATGGGCGAGATCCTGATGATCGGCCTCACGGGCACGCAGTCGCCCGAGGAATTGCGCACCGTTGCTGACTGGACCATCCGGCGCCGCCTGCTCGCCGTGTCCGGTGTCGCGCAGGTCATTCCCATCGGCGGCGACGTCCGACAATACCAGGTACTCGCCGATCCCGCGCGGATGCTCGCGACAGGCGTCACGCTCGAGCAAGTGCTGCACGCGGCACGCGGCTCGAATGCGAACGCGTCCGGCGGCGTCTACATGGACAAGGGGCAGGAGTACGTGATCCGTGGGCTCGGCCGCGTGCAAACGGTCGAGGACATCGGTGCCTCGGTCGTCGCGGTGAAGGGCGGCATCCCCGTCCTGCTCAGGCAAGTGGCCGATGTCCGCGTCGGCCCCGCACCGAAGTACGGCGAGGGCTCGATCAACGCGAAGCCGGGCGTCGTGCTCGCAGTGCAGAAGCAGCCGGGCGCCAACACGCTGGAGCTCACCGAGCGAATCGAGCACGTGCTGTCGGAGATGCAGCCGACGCTGCCGAAAGGCATGGTCATTCACTCACGGCTGTTTCGGCAGGCGGACTTCATCTCGGTGGCCGTTCACAACGTGATCGCCGCGCTCCGGGACGGCGCGATCTTCGTTGTCGTCATCCTGTTCCTCTTTCTCTGGAACCTGCGCGCGACGGCGATCTCCATCGTCGCGATTCCGCTCTCGCTCGTCGTCGCCATCTTCGCCATGAAGCTGCTCGGCATCACCATCAACACGATGTCGCTCGGCGGCATGGCCATCGCAATCGGCGCGCTCGTGGACGACGCCATCATCGACGTGGAGAACGTCTTCCGGCGCCTCAAGGAGAATCACCACCTGCCGCGGGCTGACCAGCGCCCCGCGCTTCGCGTCGTCTACGAGGCGTCGAAGGAGATCCGGGCGTCCATCGTGAACGCGACGCTGATCATCATCGTCGTGTTCCTGCCGCTCTTCTTCCTGCCCGGTGTGGAGGGACGCCTGCTTCAACCGCTCGGCTTCGCCTACGTCGTCGCCATCCTGGCGTCGCTGCTGGTGGCGGTGACCGTCACGCCGGTGTTGTGCGCGTACCTGCTGCCCAATGCCAAGTCGGTGCAGACGGAGCACGAGAGCGCGCTCGTGCGGTGGCTGAAGGCACGCTATGCGCCGACGCTGGAATGGGTTCTGGACCGACCGAGACGCGTGCTCATCGGCGCGGCCGCCGCATTGCTCCTCACCGTCGCCGCCGTACCGCTGCTTGGCACGTCGTTCCTGCCGGAGTTCAACGAGGGTGCGTTGACGGTGTCCGTCGTGACGATACCGGGGACGTCCCTGGCGGAATCGGACGCGATTGGACGTCGCGTGGAGGAGATCCTGCTCGCCAACCCGTCCGTGAAGAACACGGATCGGCGACAGGGACGCGCTGAGCTGGACGAGCATGCGCAGGGTGTCAACGCCGCGGAGATCGACGTCACACTCACGGACAATGCGGACAAGGACGCGTTGTTCGAGATGCTGCGCCAGGAGTTCTCCATCATTCCCGGGACGAGTGTCACGATCGGCCAGCCGATTGGACACCGCATCGACCACATGCTGTCCGGCACACGCGCGAACATTGCGGTGAAGATCTTCGGACCCGACCTGTACCGTCTGCGACTCGTCGGTGCACAGGTGCGGGACGTCATGCAGAGTGTGCCCGGCGTGGCGGACCTGCAGCTCGAACAGCAGATGGACGTCCCGCAGCTGCGTATCCGTGCCGACCGCGGCGCGCTCGCCAGATACGGCATGACGGTCAGCCAGCTCGCCGAGGCAATCGATGTCGCCTTCAACGGCGAGGAAGTGTCGCAGGTGCTGGAAGAAGGAAGGAGCTTCGATCTCGTCGTGCGCTTCCCCGAGCACCTGCGCACTGATGCGACGACGATCGCCGGCGTCTCATTCGATACGCCAACCGGGCAGCGTGTCGCGCTGTCGCAGCTTGCGCAGATCACGGTGCAGCGCGGGCCGAATACGATCAGCCGCGAGAACGTGCAGCGGAAGATCGTCGTGCAGGCGAACGTGGCCGGTCGGGATCTCGGAAGCACCGTCGCGGACATCAGGACGGCGGTGGCCGAGCAGATCATCCTCCCCACTGGGTATCACGTGGAGTACGGCGGCCAGTTCGAGGCACAGGAGGAGTCGACGCGTCGGCTCGGCGCATTGTCGCTCCTCTCCATCGCCGCGATTTTCCTGCTCTTGTTCGGTGAGTTCGGCTCGGCGCGCACGGCCGGACTCGTGATGGCCAACCTGCCACTCGCGCTCATTGGTGGTGTCCTGGCGGTGCTGCTCACCGGACGTGTCGTGAGCATCGCGTCACTCGTCGGCTTCGTGACGCTGTTCGGTATCGCGACGCGCAACGGCATCCTGCTCGTCGCGCACTACCGTCACCTGCTCGCCGAGGGCGTAGCGTTTCGCGACGCCATTGTGCGCGGTTCGCTCGAGCGCATCTCTCCCATTCTCATGACCGCGCTGACGGCGGGATTGGCGCTGATTCCACTCGCGATCGGCGGCGGCGAGCCCGGTAACGAGCTGCAGACCCCGATGGCAATCGTGATTCTCGGCGGTCTTGCGTCGGCCACCATCCTGAACATGGTGGTGCTGCCCGCGCTCTACTGGCTGTACGGGGAGCGGCACGTGGTGCGCGAACCGGAGGATGTCCTCAGTCCCGTCCCAACCGCGCCGGTGACTGCGACGTAAGCCGGCTCGATGTGCGCGCACCGGAGACGTCACGATGCACGCGGTCGCTCGGTGAAACGCACCGCGAACAGAACACCTGACCCGATCGTGAGCATGCCAATCGCCGCAATCGCCTCGCGCATGCCAAGCGCGTCCACGAGGACGCCGGCCAGCAGCGCGCCCACGACATACCCGAGATCCCTCCACAGACGATAGACGCCGACGGCAGTACCGCGCCACGACGGACGTGCAACGTCGGCAACAGCCGCGAGCAGCGTGGGATACACGAGCGCCGTACCGACTCCGAGCGCGACCATCTCGGCGATCCAGAATCCTTGTCGTCGCGAGGCGGACAAGCCGACGAGTGCCACGCCTTGCAGTACCATGCCGGCTACGATGAGTGGCTTGCGTCCCCACCGGTCTCCCAGCGGGCCCGTCACCAACTGCGTCATCCCCCAGACGGCAGGATAGCTCGCGACGAGGATGGTGGCCGTGCGCACATCGAGTCCAGCCGCCGCGAAGAACAGCGGGAAGACGCCCCACGCGAGGCCGTCATTGAGATTGTTCACGAGACCCGCCTGACTCGTGCTGAACAGACCGCGATCCGACCAGAGAGAGCGGCGCATCACGTCGAGCAGGGGCGGCTTCGCTGCGTTATCGCTCGAGGCGCGACGAGATTCCTCGAGCGCCACGTGCGCCGTCGTGTCGCGCACGAACAGCGTCGACAGCGTCAGCCCTGCAATGGCGACACCGACGCCAAGGTAGGCCGGCCCGGTGCGCAACCCGTACTGCTGCGCTGCCCAACCACTCGCAAGCGCGGCGACCGCCACCGCGACATAGCCGGCGAACTCGTTCAGACCCATCGCGAGGCCTCGTCGCGCTGGGCCGGCGAGATCGATCTTCATGATGATCGTCGTCGACCACGTGAGACCCTGACTCACGCCGAGCAGCGCATTCGCCGCGACAATCCATGACCAGGACGGCGCGGAGAGGATGATCAGCGGGACGGGTATCGCGAGCCACCAGCCGACGAGCAGTATCCGGCGTCGGCCACGACGATCGGCGAGCGCGCCGGCCGCCAGGTTCGTCAGCGCCTTGGTTACCCCGAACACGGCGATGAACGAGAGCGCGGCCGTCATGGACGCCACGCCATACTCCGTCGCAGCGACGAGCGGCAACACGCTTCGCTCGAGGCCGATCATCGCGCCCACGAAGGCATTGATGAGCATGAGCAGGCTGAACTGCGGCCAGTTCGCCAAGAGTCCGAGCTCGATCGAACGTGGCTGTTGAGATCGAGGCGGCTCGACGGTGACGGCCATCTGCTCGGTCAGGTCGGTGCGCGTGGTGCCCGTCACCGCGTGACGAGTTCGCGCCCAAGGTTTCGCGCGCGGGACGCCACGGCGTCAGGCGGCGGTGGGGGCACGTCGCGCAACATCCGCTCGACGAACGCCTCGCGATCCTCGATCGCAAAGGCCGCATTGAATCGTCGCTCGAACCCGATCGTGGACGTCGGCTTGCCGCTCAGCCCTCGGCCGCAGACCGATCCGGAGAACGCTCCGGGCAATACCTCGACAAAGTCCGGCAGCTCCTTGAGTCGCGTCGCGCTGTCGAACAGCGCTCGTGCGCCCTCAGCGGCGTCCGAGGCGAGTTCCGTCCGGCCCATGTCTCCCACCATGAGCGTGTGCCCGGTGATGATGAACCACGGGTCCGTGCCACGCGTACGATCGGTGACGAGCAGTCCGATGTGCTCCGGCGTATGACCGGGCAAGTGCAGGACTGTGATCGCGGTGTTGCCGAGTGCCAGCAGCTGGCCATCGCGCACGCGTTCAAACGCGAACGCTGCGTCGACACTGGAGTGGAGGGCATACGGTGCCCTGACCGCGTTGGACAGCGCGCGTCCCGACGACACGTGGTCGGCGTGGACGTGCGTGTCGATGACGTAGCGAATCTCCATGCCGAGCCGAGCCGCGGCGGCGATGTAGAAGGCCGGCGGCTCGACCGGGTCGACCACGACGCCGGCGCTCCTGCTGCCGCAGCCGAAGACGTAGGAGGCGGCGACAGTGGGCTCTGTGTGCAGGAACTGGCGAACGATCATGAGGCTGACTGGTGAATGGACGCAATCGGGAAGCCTTCGGCGCGCCAGTCGGGCAGTCCGCGATCGGCGCGCCTCGCGCGGAAGCCCTTCTTGCGCAGTAGCTCCACCGCCTCGACCGAGTACACGCAGTACGCGCCGCGACAGTAGGCGATGACTTCCTTGCCTTTCGGCAGCTCGGTCAGACGGCGCCTGAGATTCTGCACCGGAATGGACACCGCGCCCGGGATGTGGGCGGCCTCGTACTCGGCCAGTGGCCGTACGTCAACGACGGTGACGTCACCGGCGCGCATCAGCTTGCGCAGCTCCTGCAGGCTGACGGGCTGCAGTTCGTCGCGCCGCGTCAGGTACAATGCCGTGACCTGCGCGACCTCAGCGAGCCGTTCCTGCGCGATCGTTTGCAGGCTGCGCAGAAAATCAAAGACGCTGTCGTTCGCCAGGCGGTAGTGCACGTGCGTGCCCCGCCGCGTCGTCTCGACGAGGCGCGCCTGTCGGAGCACCCGCAGGTGGGCGCTCGTGTTCTTGATTGGCACGGCGGACTGCTCGGCGAGCATATCGACCGTTTTCTCGCCCTGGGTCAGCAGATCCAGTAGCTCAATGCGCTTGGGACTGGCGACCGCGTGACCGATGCGAGCGAACTGGGCGTAGAGTGGATCCTTGAATGCGCGGTTGCTCATGAGCGGTGTCGTCGGGCCAGGGGACGGTGACGCGTATTCCAATAATCTATAGAATATGCGACAACAAGTGTGCGTCAAGGGGAGCGCCTGCTCATGATCGCACTATCCGGTCGGCGAGCATCCGGACCTCTCGCGCCGAGGCCACGTCCCACGCAGTCGCTCGAGAAAGTGGCACGGCATGTGAGTTGCCTTTGATATTGGGTCTGCGGCCGCGCCACACCAACGGCCACTGCAAACAGCCACGCTGCCCGTTGCTGCATGATTCCACCGCTGGCTCCCTGTTGCGACCATCCGGGCGCACCGTACGATTCTTCCACGCACGGTGCGAATGGAGCGTTCGTCCTTCTGGGCGCTGGGTGTCCTCGGGCTCGTCTGGCTCCTTGCCTCGTCGTTCGTGCTCCTCAACCGTTGGCTCCACGACCGCCGCAAGCGCGCCATGCGTACCGTCGTCCAACGCGTGGTCAGCCCCGATGACGCGTCACTCTCGGGACCGGATACTCCACACCTGATCGAACGGATCATTGCGCACCGCTCTCGGCGCGCGGTCTACCGGATGGTCGCTGATACATCCCTGCCCCGACACGTGACGGAATCCTGCGTCGCGTACTCGATGGAGAAGTGGGGGTTGCCACGCATGCTCGGCGACGCCCAACCCGGCGCCCGTCCGAAGTGGCGACGCGTGTCCGCGCTGCTTGCGCTGGCGCACATGCGCTCGCCCGGCGTGCATGCGCTCCTCGAGGGTGCGCTGGCGGACGCCGACCAGGACGTCGCCGGCGCAGCCCTTGTCGCGCTGCACGAGCTGGGCGATCGCCGCGCCGCAGAGATTCTCGTTGCGGCACTCGCCGCGGGATCGCACGCTCCGTCACGCATCGCTACGCAGCTCGACACGTTCCCCACCCCCATCGACGACCTGCTGCAGCCCCTCCTCACCGACTCGCGCGCCGACGCACGCTACTGGGCGGTGTCACTGCTTCGGCACTCGGCTGATCTCCCCGCGCTCGGGGCGTCCATCGCTGCGCTCGCCGCAGATCCCCATCCCCCGGTGCGCAAGGCCGTGCTCGGCACGCTCGGCGCGCTCGGTGCGCTGGACGCGAGACGGGTTGCTGAGCGACTCCTGGGTGACCCGGTGCCCTATGTGCGAGCGCACGCCGTGCGTCTCTACGCCGATGCTCGACTGCGAGAGGCCGGACCCAACGCGATTTCAGGAGCGACGATTCGTCTCGTCCCCCTCCTGGCTGACAAGGAGTGGGACGTGCGCCTCGCGGTCAAAGAGTCGTTGGTCCTGCTCGGACCAGCAGCGTGGCGGGACATCGCCGTGGCGCTCGAGTGGCCGGACCGCTTTGCCCGCAACGGCGCGGCGGAAGTGCTCCAGAATCTCGGACTGGTGGACATCCTCGTTCGTGAGATTGGCAGCGGAGCCGACGTGGACACGGAGATCATTGCCGTGCTCGAGCGCGCGTTTCGTGCGGGCGGGCCTGCGATGGTCGACGCCGCTGCGGCCAGGGCGGCTGGCACTCCGATTGCGTCGGCCGAGGCGCTGCTGGCGCGCCTCGGGTTCGTGGGCCCCGGCCAGGCGGCATGATCGCGCCGGCGTGGGCCTACAGCGCACTGCATCTCGCGATTGTCAGCACGATCGTGTACCTCGCCACGCTGTCGGCGTATGTGGCGGCGATGCTCGTGATTTCCTCGCGCGAAACCGTATGGCGGCGCCGACAGCGCGACGTGGAGGACTTCGACGCAGTGCGCGAGTCGCGCTACACCATTCCCGTGAGCATCATCGCGCCCGCGTTCAACGAGGAGGTCACCGTCGTCGCTGCCGTGCAGTCACTCCTCGGCCTCACCTATCCGGAGGTCGAAGTCATCGTGGTCGACGACGGTTCCACCGATGGGACGCTCGCCGCGCTGAGCGCTGCGTTCGCACTGGAGCCTCGACAGGTGTTCTTCCGCATCCAGCTGCCCGCGATGCCGGTGCGCGCCATCTACCGGAGTCGCACACGCCCCAACCTCACCGTGGTGGTCAAGGACAACGGCGGCAAGGCCGATGCACTCAATTGCGGCGTCAACATCGCGCGATATCGCTATCTCTGCTGCGTCGACGGTGACACCGTGTTCGCGCGCGACGCCCTGCTCAAGGCCATGTCGCTGGTCGTGAAGGATCCGGCGCGCATCGTCGCCGCTGCGAGCCTGTTCGGCATCAGCCTCGAGCCTGAACAACCGCGCCTGACACCCAATGCGGGCATCCGGACGAACAAGCACCTCCTCGCGGACTTCCAGCATCTCGACCTGCTCCGCTCCTTCGTGGATTACCGGATGGCGTGGAGCCGCCTGGGTTGCATGCTGTGCGTGTCCGGCGCGTTTGGTCTCTGGCGGCGCGACGTCATCCTGGAAGTCGGCGGCTTCTCGTCCGACTTCACCTGTGAGGACATCGAGATGACCTTTCGCATTCACGAGAAGTTCCTTCGCGAAGGGCGACCGTACCGCATCCTGTCACTGCCCAACATGGTGGCGCAGACGGAAGGACCGCGGACCATTCGCAGCCTCGTCAGCCAGCGCGCGCGATGGCAACGCGTCACGCTCGAGACGATCTGGCACTATCGCGGAATGCTCGGCCGACGGCGCTACGGTGCGGTCGGCATGATCGGCGTGCCGTACTACGTGCTGTTCGAATGTCTCGCGCCTGTCTTCCATGTTCTCGCGTTCGGCACCCTGGCGCTCGCCGCGGCGCTGGGCGTCCTCAGTGTTCCGGCGTACCTCACGTACCTCGGCATGATGATGGTGGGAATGGCACTCCCTACGACGATCGCCCTTGCCCTGCACGACGGTGGGTTTCGCGACTATCGCATCCGCGACCTTGCGCGCCTGCTGGCCATGGGGCCGCTGGATCTCGTGCTGTACCGTCCCATCCTGATTTACGCGAGCCTGCGCGGGACGTGGGAGTTCCTGATGCGGGACAAGTCGTGGAACAAGTTCGAGCGCAATGTGCGACGCGTGGCCGCGGCGCCGTAAGTCGGCCCCGGGTCTCATTCGTGCATCCTGAGTACGGCAGCCGCGACGCCGCTTCTCATCGACGCGCGATGATGTCGCGTTCGCTCGACCCTTGGCCATCTGCGGCCAGGCCGCTGCTCCGCTGTGTCCGCCACTCGCTCGTCTCGATGCTCGGTCGGCATGACGAACCAGGATCTCCCGTCGGCAAATGCGATGACTGGAATGACCATGACCTCGGTGGATCAGGTATTCGCCGGCGAGAGCGCCATGGCGAAGCGAGGTCGAGCCCTGGACTGGGCAAGGTCCCCGCTCGGCGCTGTGGATGGGTGGTCGCCCGCTCTCTGCACGGCGGTGATGCTCACGCTGGGCTCCGGCTTCCCGATGTGCGTCTACGCCGGCCCGCAGCTGGTGCTGATCTACAACGACGGCTTCGCGAAGGTGCTCGGCCTCAAGCACCCATGGGCGCTCGGCCGCGCCACCCGCCAGGTGTGGGCGGAGATCTGGGACGTGCTCTCGCCGGAGCTGCTCGGCGTGTTGTCCGGAGGCGAACCAACCTGGCACGAGGATCAGCAGTTCCTCCTCGAGCGGGATGGACAGCCAACCGCGGCGTACTTCACCTACACCTGTTCGCCGATTCGCGAGGCCGATGGCCGCATCGTTGGCGTGCACAACCTCTGCATCGAGACGACCGCTCGGGTGGCAGCGACCCGCCAGCTGCTCAGCGCGCACGCCGCGCTGGAAGCCAGGCACGAGAGCGATTCGCGGTACCAGGCGGCTCGTGATGTGGCGCTCAACGGGTTCATGGCGTTCGATGTGGTCCGCGATGAACAGGGCACCCTCGTCGACTTCATCGTTCGCGACGTGAACACCGAGGCCGCGTCGCTGCTCGGCCGCGAGCGGTCCGACCTTGTCGGCCGGAGCGTCAGCGAGCTCTTTCCCGAACTGGTCGGCACTCGCGAGGCGCAAGCCTACGCGCGCGTGGTCCGAACGCAGCAGGCCGAAGAGGATGAATTCCTCTCGCCGATGCATCCCGGTCGCGACGTGTGGATCAGGCAACGGATCATTCCGCTCGCCGACGGCATCGTCGTCAGCGCACGCGACATCACCGAGGAGCGTCGCACCAGCGAGGATCACGCGGCGCGCTTGCGCGCGGAGGAGTCCGAATCGCGCTTTCGGACGTTGGCAGAGGCGATCCCGCAGATCGTCTGGACCGCCGGGCCCGATGGCGGGGTCGATTACTACAATCGACGCTGGTTCGACTACACCGGCCACTCGCTGGCCGAGACGGTCGGATGGGGGTGGGGCGCGGTCATTCATGCCGACGACCTGACCATCGTCGTCGAGCGCTGGAAGGAGGCCGTTCGGAATGGGACGCCGTTCGACTGCGAGTTTCGCCTGCGCGGCGTGGATGGGTCGTTCCGCTGGCATCTCGGCCGCGCGCAACCGTTGCACGATGCCGGAGGCAGTATCGCGAAATGGTTCGGCACCTGCACCGACATTCACGTGCAGAAGGAACTGCACTCCGAGCTGGAATCGCGCGTGCTCGTGCGCACGGCGGAACTGCACGCGGCCAAGGACGCGGCGGAGTCCGCGAACCGCGCCAAGAGCGATTTCCTGGCGCGAATGAGTCACGAGCTTCGCACACCCCTCAACTCCATCATCGGCTTCGCGACGATCATCGGCCGCAACAAACGGGGGACGCTCAGCGAGGCCGAGATCAACTACGCCGAGCGGATTCGCGCGAACGGAAACCACCTGCTGGAGCTGATCAACGACGTGCTCGACCTGTCCAAGGTGGAGGCGGGCCACATCGACCTGCAGTGGACCAAGGTTCGCGTCGACGCGCTCATCCGCGACGTCTGCGCCAATCTCGCCCACCGTGCGGCCGGCGCCAACGTTGCGCTCGAGGTCGACATCGGAGCGCCGCCCCGGTCCGAAACCGCACCGCTGCGAGCAGATGAGGTGAGGCTGCGGCAGGTGCTGCTCAACCTGTTGAGCAATGCCATCAAGTTCACGCCCGCCGGAGGTAGCCTGTTCGTGACGCTCGTGTCCGATGAGAGCACGGGCTATCCGCTGAGGCTCGACGTGCGCGACACCGGCATCGGCATTGCCGCCGAGGCGCACGAGCGCGTGTTCCATGCGTTCGAGCAGGCGGAGTCGGGAACGACGGCCCGCTATGGCGGCACCGGGCTCGGACTGCCGATCTCCAGGGCGCTGTGCGAGGCGATGGGCTTTCGGCTCACACTCGAGAGTGTACTCGGCGAAGGGTCGACATTCAGGGTGAACTTCGATCGGCGGGCGATCGCAAGGAGTGCGGCCACCTGACCGGCCGCACCCCTGCTCACGCGTCTTCGCTCCCGCCCACCGACGAGCGGCTTATCGGAAGAAGTACTTCACGCCGATCTGCGCCCGCCAACGAGACAGCACGTCCGGATCGTCGATGAAGGTCTTCGACGGTCCAGTGAAGTTGAAGACCGGCACGCCGTCGGGGTCGAAGCGGAGCAGCGACAGCGGCGACGTCGCGCTTGGATCCGCCACCTGACGCACTCCCCATCCGGAGTTCAGCAGGTTGCCGATGTTCATGATGTCGGCGCTGACCTGGAGGTCGTGCGTCTTGCCGCCGTTCCGCAGCGAGATGTCCTGCTGGACGCGCAGGTCCACGTTCGAGTACCACGGGTTCACCAGCCCGAACCGCTGCGCGATCTCGCCGCGGTGCGCGCTGAGGTAGGAATCCTGCTTGATGAAGGCGTCGAGCGACGCCCACTGCTGCGCCGGCGTGGTGGACCCGAGCGCGGCGAAGCGAATGTCGCTCTGGGTGCGCGGAATGAAGATGAGATCATTGCCGCTTGCGCCATCGCCATTCACGTCGCCCGAGTAGATGAACGAATAGCGATTCCCGCCTGCACCCGCGAACCGGTTGCCTTCCGCCAGCTCGGCGAACATGCCCACCTGTGTGCGGTGGCGCTCGGACCATCGCTTCGCGTACGCCAGGTCGCCGACGATGCGGTGCCGCTGTCCGAACTCCGAGTACGTGAGCTCCGGCCGGTTGGGATCGCCCTGCACTGGTTGATTCTGCCAGAGGACGCTCGCGATCTCGGTGGACTTGAGCGCGTTCTTCGCGTCGGTGAAGCTGTAACCGACTCCCATGCTCCCCTCGCCAAGGAAAGGACGTCGCAGGAGCGCTGTGACGTTGAAGGAGTGTCCCTTGCTCGTGTTGTCGATCACGTAGATGCCAGCGCCGCCACCAGTTGGATTCAGCGAGTTGTTGCCGAAGCCGCCGTAGTACGGACGCCCGTCGGCCAGCGTGCGCTTTGGCGCAACGAGGTCGGCGTTCCGCATGTACACGTTGTGGAGATCCTTCGAGTACAACACCTCCAGCGTCCCGCGCGTGCTCCATGGCAACTGCCGCTCACCGGCGATGTTCGTCGTCCATGTCTGCGGCCACTTGAAGTCCGGCTCCATGGCGTTCACGTCGAACGACTGCTGGAGCACCGACTCCTTGCGCGTCGGAACCGCCGCACCCGTCGGGAACAGGTTCGGATTACCTCCAGGATTGGAGATGACATTCCCGATCCAGACGAACGGCACGCGGCCCGTGAAGATGCCGGAGCCGCCGCGGAGCCGCATCGTCTGATCGCCGTTCACGTCCCAGTTGAAGCCGAGCCGCGGCGAGAGCATGACGGTGGTGCCGGGCAGCTTGCTCTGATCCACGATCACCGTTTGGCGATTCGCATCGAGCGCCTTCAGTCCGCGTGAGAACGGGTTGTCCACCGGCTTGGTGAAGTAGTGCGGAAAATCCGCGCGCACGCCATACGTGAGCGTGAGGCGCGGCGTGGCGAGTTGCTCGTTCTGGACGTACAGCGACGCCTGCCCCACGTCGATGATCTCGCCCTTGAACGGCCCCGAGCCAACCATCGCGTTGAAGTTCTTGCGGTTCGGATTTGCCGGATCCGTCGCCGAGAAGAACTCGGCGAGCGACGAAAAGGTGCTGCCCGGAGGAATGCCAGCTGGAAGGAAAAACACGCCGTGCCGGAAGATGTTGAACGCGTTGAAGAAGGTGAATCGTTCGAGGTTCGTCCCCACCGTGATGACATGGTTGCCACGGAAGACGCTGAGGTTGTTCGTCAGTTGCCACACATCCTGGTCGAGGATGTTGTGGATGGAGAACGGCTCGTGTCCGGCGGTGGTGTACGTCACGCCGCCCTCGCCGATCTCGATGGTTGGGAACGGCGCGCTGTAGGGAGTGCGGGAGTCGCGAAAGCGGTTGTAGCTGAGAAAGAAGCGGTTGGCCAGCTGGGACGAGCGGCTGTTCAACTCGGTCGCCACGGAGTTGAGGTTGTTGTTGATCGTGTAGCCGGAGTTGCGAAAGGGGAGGCTGCTGGCGTTCGGGCCGCGCCCGGTGTTGTTGAAGCTCAGCACGAAGGGATGCGGTGGCAGGTCGCGCTTCGCGTCGAGGTAGTTGTAGCGCAGGGTGAACGCATTGGCCTCGTTCACGTTCCAGTCGAGCTTCGCGAGGAGCTTGTCGTTGTCCGTGCGATTGATGTAGCCCTCGTACGGGCCGGTCTCGTAGCCGTACGTCTTCAGGCGAGTGCTGATGGCATCCAGGGTCGCCGCGTCCGCCCGCGAAACGCCGAAGCCCGACGAGCCGCTGCGCCGTGCGGCGAAGTTGCTGCCGGGATCCTGCGTCCGCTCGACCTCGCCGTTCAGGAAGAAGAAGAGACGATCCTTGAGGATCGGTCCACTGAAGGAGAGCCCGGTCTGATTGTACTTCAGGCTGGGATTCGCCACGACCTTCGCGCCATTGACCTCGTTGCCCACGAACTTGTCGTTGCGCAGGTAGGTGTAGATCGAGCTGCGAAAGTCGTTCGTGCCGCTCTTGGTGACCGTGTTGATGCTGGCACCGGTGAAGCCACCCTGCCGCACGTCGAACGGGGCGAGCGACACCTGCACCTGCTCCACGGCGTCGAACGGAACTGGTTCGGCGTTGGTCTGCCCACCGGGCGCGGGATCATCGAGGCCGAAAGAGTTGCTGAAGTACGAGCCGTCCAGCGAGATGCTGTTGTACAGCCAGTTGCGTCCGGCGAAGGCGAAGTTGCCGTCGCTACGCGGATCGAGACGCGTAAGATCGCGCGTGCTGCGCTTGATGCTGGGCAGCGCGGCGACCTGTAAGGAGTCGATCACCGTGGAGGCTCCCGTGCGGCTGCCCTCGCCGGCGAGCGCGCTCACGCGCACCGCGGTCAGCTGCGTGGCGACTCGCCCGAGTCGGAAGTCCACGCGTTGCGTCTCGCCCAACGCGACGGAGACGTTGTCGCGCGTAATCGGGCGGTACCCGATGAACGTTGCCGTCACACGATACGGGGCGCCGACGCGCAGGTTCGGAAGCGCGTACGCTCCGCTGCTCCGCACGGTAGCGCGGTATTGCGTGCCAGTCGGCACATGCACCGCCACGACGGTGGCGTTGGCGAGCGCGGTGCCCGCTGAGTCCGTGACGAAGCCGGAGAGCGCCCCAGTGGTGATGCCCTGCGCGGCGAGCGACGCGGGAAGGCACACGGCGAGGAGCAGGAACATCAGCGGGCACGCGCGACGGAATCCTGGAAGATGAGAATCCATTGGTCGTCCTTGGTGTTGCGCTGCGGGAGTCCGACACAGAGCATCGTCGCCCTAACGCGCCAAAGGAACGAAGGTCGTGACTGGCCGTCAATGAGGCACTGATGTAACGAATAAATGCCCGACTCTGACCCCCGACTCTGACCCCGACTCTGACCCCGACCAGCAGCGTCAGTGCAGCACGCGCTCGGGATGCGTGTACACGGTCAGGCGATCGTCTCGCGCGAAGCCCACGAGTGTGATCCCCGCGGACTGGGCGACGCGCACCGCCAACGCTGTCGGAGCCGACACGGTGGCCAGCAGCGGTACGCCGAGGATCGCCGCCTTCTGCACCAACTCGAAACTCCCGCGGCTGGTGATCACGACGAAGCCGTCGTGTGCCTGTAGCGACGCGCGGACAAACGCCCCGACGAGCTTGTCGAGCGCATTGTGGCGTCCCACGTCCTCGCGCACGTGCGTCACCGTTCCGTTTCGCCGCGCCCACGCCGCCGCATGCACCGCCCCCGTCGCCGCGTTCAGTGGCTGTCGCTCGGCGAGCTCGCGCATCGCCCTGGTCACCGCACGGGACTCGACGCGCGCGTCACTCTGCACAACGGGCAGCTCGCGGAGCACGTCGTCCACGCTGGCCGCGCCGCAGATGCCGCATCCCGTGCGTCCCGCAAGTCGCCGGCTCCGCGCACCCGCCGCCGCGGCGTGCTCCGCCGGAATCTCGATTTGCAGTTCGATCCCTCGGCTGTAACGCACCACCGCCACACGAGAGATCTCCGATGGGTGTCGGACAATCGTCTCGGTGAGCGAGAAGCCGATCGCGAGGTCCTCGAGATCGTCCGGCGTCGCCATCATCACCGCGTGCGGAGCGAGGTTGTAGGCGAGTGTCACCGGCGTCTCCTCGGCCAGTGCTTCTGTGACCAGGAGCGCTGCCCCCGCATCGATGCGTGTTCCCGTCACCTCGACGCTTGTCATCCTGAGCGCGTGGCTTGTCATCCTGAGCGGTAGCGAAGGATCTGTACCACGCCGTTCAACGACAGGTGCAGATCCTTCGCTGCGCTCAGGATGACACGCGGCGCTCCTGCTTGTGTCCGCGCTCATGGAAGATGCTCCTGCGCCGCCTCGACCCGCTCGTAGTCGAACGGCTGCGTACGCGTCGAAGGCGCGACGCTGATGATGACATACTTCGACGTCGGCGTGTTGCTGCGGGCCGCGACACTGTTCACCGATACGAGCACGTTCGTCTCCGGGAAGTACGTCGCGGCGCAAGTGCGCGGAATGTCGAACGGTACGACGATGAACTGTCGCGCGACGCGCGTCTCGCCCTGAAAGTGGCTCGTCAGGTCGACCACCTGCCGCGCCTCGAGACCGCGCTCCGCCACGTCTGCCGGGTTCATGAAGATGACGCGCCGCTCGCCCTGGACGCCGCGATACCGGTCACCCAGGCCGTAGATGGTGGTGTTGAACTGGTCGTGGCTTCGCACCGTCATCATCACGAGCTGGCCAGGCTCCAGGACAGTCCGCGGGATCTCGTGACAGGTGAAGACCGCCTTGCCGGAGTGCGTGCTCCATTCGCGTTTGTCGCGCGGGAGATTCGGGAGGGCGAAGCCGCCCGGCGTACGCACCCGCGCGTTGAAGTCGTCGAAGCCAGGAATCACGTGCTCGATATGATCACGAATGCGATCGTAGTCGGAGACGAGCGTCTCCCAATCCACCGTGCTGCGCTCGCCCAGCGTGGCTCGCGCCATCCGCGCGACGATCACGGGTTCGGCCAACAGGTTGCCCGAGGGAGGTGTCAATCGCCCCTGCGAGCTGCTCACGATGCCCATCGAGTTCTCGACCGTCACGAACTGCGGCCTGCCCTGCTGCAGGTCCACCTCGGAGCGCCCGATGGTCGGGAGAATCAGCGCGACGTCGCCGGTCACGAGGTGCGACCGATTCAGCTTGATCGCCACGTGCGCCGTGAGGGCGCAGCGTCGCATGCCCGCCGCGCCGTATTCGGTATCGGGCGTGGCCGAGAGAAAGTTGCCGCCCATGCCGAAGAAGACCTTGACCTTGCCGGCGTGCAGCGCGCGAAGGGTCTCCACGGAATCGTAGCCGTGATGCTGCGGCGGCGCGAAGTTGAACTCCCTGCCGAGTGCATCGAGGAACTGCGGGGTGGCACACTCCCAGACGCCCATCGTGCGATCGCCTTGCACGTTGCTGTGGCCGCGCACCGGCAGCGCGCCAGCGCCTCGCCGGCCGATCGCGCCCTTGAGCAACAGGAGGTTCATGCACTCCTGGATCGAGCTCACCGCGTTCGGGTGCTGGGTGAGCCCCATCGCCCACGCGACGACGAGCCGGTCCGTGCTCATCACCATCCGCGCCGCCTCGGCGATCTGCTCGCGCGAGATGCCACTCTCGTCTAGGATCACGCGCCAGTCGGCCTTACGTAAGTGCTCGATGTAACCGTCGCATCCGACCGTGTGCTCGCGGATGAACTCATGGTCGAACACCGTCCCAGGCTTGGCGTCCTCCGCGGCGATCATCTCCTTCATGATTCCCTGCAGCAGGGCGACGTCGCCATTGATGCGGACCGGCAAGTAGAGGTCGGCCAGCTGCGTGCTCCGCCCTGTGAGCACCTGCAACACCTGCTGCGGGTGTTGAAAGCGCATCAGACCCGTCTCGGGGAGCGGGTTGATCGCGATGATCTTGCCCCCGTTCCGCTTCGTGAGCTGGAGCGCGCGGAGCATCCGCGGGTGGCAGGTCCCGGGGTTGTGCCCCAGGTCGATGAAGACACCCGCCTCGTGCACGTCGTCCAGCGTGGCGGTGCCCTTCCCGATGCCGATCGATTCCGTGAGAGCCGTGCCGCTCGACTCGTGGCACATGTTGGAGCAGTCGGGCAGGTTG
>JANOIJ010000079.1:0-23462 GCA_031407575.1 Gemmatimonadaceae bacterium
ATCCTGAGCGAAGTCGAAGGATCTGCACTCAGCTTGTCATCCTGAGCGAAGTCGAAGGATCTGCACTTTTGTTACTGCGCCACTACACGTGCAGATCCTTCCCTTCGACTACGCTCAGGGCAGGCGCTGCGCTCAGGATGACACCATGGCGCGCAGGATGACACCGTGGCGCTCAGGATGACAAGGCTGTGCTCCCGACACGTGTGCCCTCACGATGACAGCGTACCCTACTGCAGCCACTCGGTTGCCATGCGCAGCAGGTCGCGGGCTGGAACCGGCTTGAGCAACACCGCGACGCACCCCGCCGCCACGCAGCGCGCCTGAGTGGCTGGATCATCCCGCCCAGTGAGCGCGACGATCACGCGCGGCCGGGTGCCGCGCGAGCGAAGTTCATCGAGCACGTCGAATCCGTCGCCGTCGGCAAGACCGAGGTCGAGGAGAAGCAGGTCCACGGGATCCGATTCGGCAATGTCGCAGATCTCGGCAACATGGCCCGCCACGCTCACCCGATGCCCCGTCTCGGAGAACAGGACGCGCATCGCCTCGCAGACCAGCTGGTTGTCCTCGGCCACCAACACGTGCGGGAGCGGGGACGCCACCGCCTCACGCCGACGGGTAGGGAATCGTGAAGAAGAACCGCGTTCCCGTTCCGACCTCGCTCTCGAGCCAGATGCGGCCCCCGTGCAGCTCCACGAGCTTGCGCGCGATGGTGAGGCCGAGTCCCGTGCCGTGGTGCTGGCGCGATGCGCTCGAATCCACCTGCGCGAACTCGCGGAACACGAGCTCGTAGTCCGACGGGTCGATGCCGATGCCCGTGTCACCCACTTCCACGACGCACTCCGCGCCGCCGGGCCCGTCCACGCGACGCGCGTGCACCCAGACCTGCCCGCCGCGCGGCGTGAAGTCGATCGCATTGCCGAGCAGGTTGCCGACGATGTGCGACACCTTCTCACGGTCGGCGGTGATTGGCGCGAGGTCCTGCGGCACCACGGTCACGAGATCCACGCCCTTCTTGCTGGCGAGCGACTCATTGAGCGCGTTGAGTGCCAGCACCACCTCGCCAAGGTGGAACTCGGTGGGCGAGAGGACCAGCTGGTCCGCCGCGGCGCGCGCGTAGGTGAGGATCTCGCCCACCTGCTGGAGCAGTTGGCGTCCTCCGTTGATGATCCCGCCGATGCTCTCGAGCTGCCGCTCCGTGAGCGAGCCAAGGATCCCGTCGCGCAGAATCTCCGCGTGGGTGATGACTGCGGTGAGCGGGGTGCGCAGGTCGTGCGAGATATTCGCGAGGAACTGGGTCTTCAGCGCCTCGCGCGACTCCAGCTCGGCGATGCGTCCCTGTGCGACCTTGAGTTGCGCCTCCAGGCTGGCGACACGCCCGTCGGTGGTACTTCCGTTCGTGAGCGGTTCATGCGCGGCGACATCAGCTTGCATGCCTTGATTCTACCCTGTGTCAGGGGCGTCGGTAGTGCCTGCGTCCGTCAGCTGGCCGCATCCAGCTGCTCCTCGAGCTGCTGCGTGCTCAGCAACGCCGCGTATCGGCCACCCGCCGCGATCAACACGTCGTGCGTGCCCGACTCCACGATGCGCCCGCCGTCCAGCACGATGATCCACGTGGCGTCGCGCACCGCGCTCACGCGATGCGACGCGATGACGGCCGTGCGGCCCGCCAGCGTCGTACGCAGGCCGCGCAGGATCTCCGCCTCGGTGTGCGTGTCCACCGCGGACAGCGCGTCGTCCAGGAGCACCACGCGCGGCCGGCGCGCGAGCGCGCGTGCGAGGGCGAGCCGCTGCTTCTGGCCTCCGCTGAGGTTGATCCCGCGCTCACCCAGCGTGGTGCCGTAGCCGTGCGGAAACGCCTCCACGGTGTCGTCCAGCTGCGCAACGCGTGCCGCCCACCGGTGTGGCGCTGCGTCGGCCTCGCCGTGTGAGCGGGACTGCAGCGCGTCGCTCTCGTCGTGCGACGCGCGGTCCGTGAGCCGATGCGATGCGTCGCCATACGCGAGGTTGGACGCGAGCGTATCGCTGAAGAGGAAGCTCTCCTGCGGCACGTAGCCGATCTCGCCGCGGAGCTCCGCCAGCGACAGGTCGCGCAGCGGCACGCCGTCCAGCAGAATCTCGCCCTCCTGCGGATCGGCGAGTCGCGGAATGAGGTCAATGAGCGCGCTCTTGCCGCTCGCCGTCGCGCCGACCACTGCGAGCGTCGCGCCCGCGGGCACCGTGAACGACACGTCGCGCAACACCCAGCGCGGCTCCGCACCCTGCGGCGTTGGAAAGTGGAAGCCGACGTTCCGGAAGGTGAGCGAGCGTCCGCCCTGCGCGGCGGGGAGCGGCACAGGCTCGGCGGGAGACGCCACGTCCGGTGTCGCGTCGAGCACGTCGAGCAGGCGTCCCATGGATGCGGCGCCGCGCTGGAAGAGGTTGATCACCCAGCCCAGCGCGATCATGGGCCACGTGAGGCTCGTGAGGTAGAAGCCGAACGCCACGAACGCCCCGACCGAAATGGTGCCGCGCACCGTGAGCGCGCCGCCCAGGCCAAGCACCACGGCGACGCTCAGGCCGGCGAGCAGCCCGAACATCGGATTCATCACGCCATAGAGTCGCGCGAGTCGCAGGTTCTTGGCGACGTATGCGTCATTCAGCGCGGCAAAGCGCGCGATCTCCGCCGCCTCCTGCCGGTATGCGCGCACCACGCGCACGCCGGCAAAGTTCTCCTGCGCCTGCGTGGTGAGCGTGCTGAAGTGCTCCTGCACCGCCTCGAAGGGGCGGTGCACCGCGCCGCCCATGCGAATCATGATCACGGGCAGCATGATCATCGGCACCAGCGATAGCGCGGTGAGTCTCCCATCGATGCGCATCATGAACGCCAGCGCGAACGCCGCACCGAAGATCGTGTTCGTCAGGTACATGATGGCCGGCCCGGCGGCCATGCGAACGGCACTCAGGTCGTTCGTGAGCCGAGCCATCAGGTCGCCCGTGCGCACCCGTCCGAAGTAGCCAGGATCCAGCGTGGTGAGGTGAACGAACAGCGCCTGTCGAAGGTCGTATTCGATGTAGCGGCTGAGACCATTCAACACCTCGCGCATCCGGTACCGGAGCGCGCCACCAATCAGCGCGACGACCACGATGCCAGCGGCGATGCCGATGATGCGATTCCAGTCGATGGGCGACTGCAGGGAGTCGATGCCGGCCCGCAGCAGCCAGGGCACCACGGCGCCAACGGCGGACGACAGCACGACCAGCACGAGCCCGGTGACGAGCATCCGCCGGTAGGGCCGATAGTAGGGGACGAGGCGTCGCAGAGCGGACGCAGCTGGCCGGGTTCTTGCCACTTCCTCTATTCTTGGGGGTACGCCAAGTTGTTGCGACACCGCCACATCACCGCAGACGACTCGCAGGGTCGCACTACATGTCAGGAGGCTTCACATGACAAAGTTTATTCGCACGCTCGGTGCTCCGCTGGCGCTGTCCACCGCGCTGCTGCTCGGTGCCTGTTCGGCATCCGAGAAGCCGAAGGACACCACGCTCGCCACGGATGCCGCGCTCAACAAGGACCTCGCGCTCGCGGGCTCTGATACCGCCGTGCAGCCGGCGCTTCAGGATGTCGCCGTAGCTACGCCGCCGGCCGTCGTGCCGCCAATGACGAAGGCGGCACCCACCAGGCCCAAGCCGGCGCCGGTGAAGACAACCCCGAAGCCAGCAGCGCCCGTCACCACGCCGACGGGCAACACCGTGACCACGGGCAACTCAGGCGCGGGCGGCTCGGTGGGCACCATCGCCGCGGGAACGTCGCTCAGCCTCCGCTCCAACGCGCGCGTCTGCACCAACACGTACACGGTAGGCCAGTCGTTCAACGCCACGGTGGCAAGCGCGGTGACCGGCTCCAACGGCGCGGCCATCCCCGCAGGTGCCACGGTCAAGCTCGAGGTCACGCAACTCAAGCGCAGTGAGAACGCCACGGACAAGATCATCATGGAGTTCGCTGTCAGGTCCGTTACGTTTGGCGGCAACACGTATCAGGTGAGCGCGGACGTCGCGAGCGCCGACATCGACCGCGTGCGCAACCAGCCCAAGGACAAGGACGTCCAGAAGGTCGTGGGTGGTGCGGTCCTCGGTGCCATCGCCGGCCAGATCCTGGGCAAGAACACCAAGTCCACGGTCGTTGGCGCGGCCGCGGGTGCCGCGGCGGGCGCTGGTGTCGCAGTGGGAACGGCAAACTACGAGGGTTGCCTGGCGGATGGCGGCAGCCTCAGCATCGCCCTGAACAGCCCCCTGCAGATCAAGCTCACGTCCTGAATCTTCGGACGGCAGGAGGGGTAGGACACGAGGGGCCGGCAGCGGGTTTGCCGGCCCCTCGCTCCATTCCGCCAACACCTGACCCTTTTCAGGTGCATACTTGTTGACGCGTGCATGCAGTTCCCACCGCGTCGCTCTACATGACATGAGGTCCCCCCGTATGCGTCGGCTCGTCAATAGCGCCGTTCAGCTCGCCGCGTTTTCGCTGCTCGCCCTTGCGTCCGCCTCTGCGCAGGGCGCGCGAAGCTCGCAGCGCAGCTATCCGGAGAACATCGGCATCACCGGCGCACCGCCCGTGGCGCCCGGCATCGCGGCGCTCGCGCTCTCCGTGGTGGACAGCGCGTACCTCAACCTGTCCATGCCGCAGCGCGTGACGCTCGATTCCATTCGCCGCGAGCAGGAGGCGGCCAACGCGCCCCGCTTGCGTGCGCTGGACTCGCTACGGCCCACGCGTCGCCCGGCCGGCGGTCCGATGGACCTGAGCCAGGAGCAGCGCGACGAGATCGACGCGCGCAAGATCGCCATCCAGGCAGTGCTGGACGCGATTCACGACACCGACGCCGCCGCGCGTGCAAAGGTGATGGCGATCTTCAATCCCGAACAGCAGAAGCGCGCCGAGAAGCTCGAGAAGGAAGCGAACAAGCGCGCCGAGGAAGAAGGAAAGCGCCGAGCGCGCGAGGGCTATGCGCCCCCGGGCATGGATCGGTCGCGCGGCGGACGTCCACCGGAGGATTGAGCCACGGCAGCCCAGGCGCATCTCGTTCTGGTGACGGGCACGAACCCGCCCGAGGACGCAGCAGCTGTCGACCGCTCGGCCGCGCGAGAGCGCGATGCGGAGCTGGTCGCGCGCGTGCGCGCCGGCGACCGCGGTGCCTTCGATGCGATCGTCAACCAGTACATGCGCCAGGCCTTTCAGCTGGCATATCGCGTCGTGGGCCATCGCGAGGATGCCGAAGACCTGGTGCAGGAGTCGTTTCTCGCGGCGTACTCGTACCTCGACTCGTACGACGCCACTCGGCCGTTCGGTCCGTGGCTGATGCGCATCGTGCTCAATCGCGGCGCCAACCTGCGGCGCTCACGGGCGCGGCGGGAAACGGAGCCCGAGGTGGACGCGGTGAGCACCGCGCCATCCGCGCTGGACGACAGCGAGCGCGCCGAAGCGCGCGTGATGCTCAATCGCGCGCTCGGCACGCTGTCAGAGCGGCAACGCATGATCGTCACGCTGTTCGACGTTGACGGCAGGACGAGCACCGAGATCGGCGAGATGCTGGACCTCTCGCCCGGCACGGTGCGGTGGCACCTTCATGAGGCGCGGCGTACCCTGCGCGGCGCGCTCACAGGTTTCTTCAAGGGCGATGCATGACTGACTTCACTCCTGCGCCCGAGTCCGAGCCCGCGCGCGATGTTCGGCTTGGCTTGATGCTGCGCGAGACGATTGGCGCGACGCCGCATGGCGACGTGAACTGGGCGGCGCTCGCGAAGCGCATCGGTGACAGCCTGCCCGCGCAGGTGACTGCGCCGTGGTGGACCTACGCTGCCCGTTGGGAGCGCCGCGCCATTCCGCTCGCGCTCGCTGCGGGCATCATCGGCGTCGCCATGCTGTGGGGCACGCCCGGAATCCCGACGGCGGGCGCCATGGAGGACATGGTCGCCGCGCTCGCCAGCGGTGTGCCGGCAGCCGACGCGGCATCGGAGTTCTCCATTGCCGTCACGGCGACGGTGGACGTCACTGCGGGATTGCCGGAATGATCTCTGGTCGCCTTCGCGCCGGGCTGGTCATCGCGCTGATCGTGGTCTGCAGCGCGATCGTTGGCGCGGCGGTGGAGCGGAAATTCGCCCCGCGCGCCGATCGCGGTCGCGGTGGCCCGCCGGGCCCGCCCGGCATCCAAGCAGGCCCGCACCCACGCGACTCGCGCGGTTCCGAGGAGAAAAAGCGCGCCTGGATGCTGGATCGCATGACGAAGAGCCTCGACCTCACGCCGGTTCAGCGCGCCGGCATCGATTCGGTGATGCGTGTGACCGACTCGTCGCTCAAGGCCATCCGGGTGGAGATGCAGCCGCGATTGGAGAAGGTGTTCGAGAACTCGCGCACGCAGATCCAGGCGCACTTGACTCCTGCCCAGCGCGAGAAGTTTGGCAAGTCGCGAGGGGGCGGCGGCGGCGGCGGCGGTGGTCGCGGCCCGCGGCCGTAGGCTGACTCTGGCGACTGGTGACTGGTGACTGACCGGCCAAATCGAGTCCCTCGACGGCTCACAGTCAGTCACCAGTCACCAGTCACCAGTATCCAGTTTCAGTCATCAGTTGAGCCCTTCAGTAACCAATCGGTCGCCCGCTCGACCTCGGGTCGCTCACGCCTTCATACCCGCCCTTCACGCGCATGATCGCGTTCACCAGTCCGATCCCGCGTCCCATCGCGACGCCGTAGCCCATCGCACGCAGGGAATCGGCCACCGCGGGCGTGACCGCCTCGCGCTCCAGCATCAGCGAGTCCGGCAGCGCCTGGTGATGCACGCGCGGCGCGCTCATCGCGTCGGCCAGCGTCATCTTATAGTCGATCACGTTGAGGATCA
Source organism: Gemmatimonadaceae bacterium (assembly GCA_031407575.1). Classification (GTDB taxonomy): domain Bacteria; phylum Gemmatimonadota; class Gemmatimonadetes; order Gemmatimonadales; family Gemmatimonadaceae; genus AG11. The sequence continues at coordinate 6,864 of JANOIJ010000079.1, forward strand.
CCTCCGACGTCGAGGTGATGATCCGCGGCCCGCCTCGGCTGCCCACCACCAGCAGCAGCGCGCCGTCGCGATCGAGCACGATCGTCGGCGACATCGCGCTCAACATCCGCTTGCCCGGCTGGATCGCGTTCGCCTCGCCCTGCACGAGACCGAACATGTTCGGCGTGCCGGGCTGCGCGGCAAAGTCGTCCATCTCGTCGTTGAGGAAGAACCCCGCCGACGCCAGGTACACGCCCGAGCCGAACAGGTTGTTGAGCGTCGTCGTGGTCGCAACCGCATTGCCCTTCTCGTCCACCACCGAGTGGTGTGTCGTCTCCGTGCCTTCCCGAATCGCGCTGCTCACGGTGGACGTCGGCGTCGCGCGCATGTTGCCGATGGTCGCGCGCAGCCTGGCCGCGTACCGCTTGTCCGTGAGCTGCGCGATCGGCACGTTGACGAACGCCGGATCAGCGAGCTTCTCGTTGCGATCGATGAACGCACGCTGGTACGCCGAGCCCACGATGTGTGCCCAGCCCGCACTGCCGAACGCGGGCAGCGAATCGTAGCCCTCGAGGATGTTCATCGCCTCCGTGATCGTCACGCCGCCCGATGATGATGGCGGCATCGTGAAGAGCGTGTGGCCGCGGTACGTCGAGCGAATAGGCTCGCGCCACACGGCTGTGTAGCGCGCCAGGTCGGCAGTCGTGATGATCCCGCCCGCCGCGCGCAGCTCGCTCGTCCACGACTCGGCAAGATGACCCGCGTAGAACGCGTCGCGCCCGTTCGCCGCAATCGCGCGCAGCGTCCGCGCGAGCGCCGGTTGCCTGATCGTCGAGCCGACGGCCGGTGGCGCGCCATTCGGAAGAAACACTGCGCCACCGCCGAACTGCGCGATCAGCGTCTGGCTTCCGCGAATCACGTTGGCGAACGCACTGTCCACGACAATGCCGTCTTCGGCGTAACGAATCGCCGGCGCCATGACGTCCGCGAGCGACATCGTTCCGAACTTCGTGAGCGCTTCCGTCAACCCCGCCACCGCACCGGGCACCCCGGACGCCAATGGACCCACCACGCTCGCGTCGGTGAGCTTGCCACTCGCGTCGACGTACATGTTGCGCGTCGCCGCCAGCGGCGCCACCTCGCGATAGTCCAGCGCCGCGTTGCGCCCGTCGGCCATGTGGATCACCATGTACCCGCCGCCGCCGAGGTTGCCGGCTTCCGGATACGCCACCGCGATGGCGAAGCTCACTGCCACCGCCGCATCCACCGCGTTGCCGCCGCGCTTGAGGATCTCCACGCCCGCCGCGCTCCCGAGTGGCGTGTCGCTCGCGACCATCGCGTGCGCGCCCATCACCGGCGTGCGACCCGCCTTGTGTCGCCACGCTGCGGGGAACATGCCGGGCCGCCGGTCCGCGGCGGGTACGTAACGCCCGTCCGCCGACATCGCCTGCGGAATGCCGACGTCCGTCGCGCCACGCGGCGTCGATTGCCGCGGGTGACACGCCACGAGAACCAGCGCGGCGAGCAGTGCTGTGCGGGAAGTCATTGGTGATCGCTCGATCCGTTGGTGAACAGCACTAAGGCCCGCCGAGCCCGAAGCGTCCCATGATTCGCGTCGCATGCAGCCGCACCGTCGAATCGTCGCCGGCGTTCAGCCCGGTCTTCTGGTGGATCGACGTCGTGAGGTCCTGCACGATGTCGATGGAGAACTTCGAATTGAACGAGTACCCGAACCCGTAGCCGAACGCGAAGGAGAAATCGTAGTCAGGCGACGCCGGCGCGAGCTTCCGGCCGTCGTCCTTCGCGCGAAAGTTGGAGTACATCGTCGCGCCAGCACTCAGCTCCAGGACGCTGTGAAAACCGGTGTTGCCCGCAATGTGCACCGTCCCCATGAACTGCGACACGGTGGCCTCCGCATCCGTGCTCAGCCCGCCGGCACTGTAGCTCAGCGGCACCTTCGCGGTTGCGCCCCGGAGTCCAATAGTGTTTCCACCTGAGAATGCCTTCTCCAGTGTCGCGACGAACTGCGTCGAGTTGCCGAAGTCCCACACGGTGCTGGTGGTTCCGTCGCTGACGCCGAATCCCTGCTGCGTACCCGCGCCGAGCGACACCCACGCCTTGGGCGCGCCAAGGCTGAACCGCGGACGAATGATCTGCGCGCCGGCGCTCGAGGCCGCCGACAACGCGATGATGACGAATAGCAGACGACGCACGAATGCTCCGCTGGCTTGCGAGTGACGAACGGCGTCCGGTAACTTAGCGGCGGCGTTCAGGGAGTGACAGAAGTGTATACCCTGCCGCGCGTCACGCGTTCTCTCTCGACCACGGCACCGACCCTGCGCGTCATAGATCCCCGCATCACCGAGCGTCGCAACCCACGCACGCAGCAGATCGATCTCGCCGAACCGCTCGGCATTGTGGATCTGATGATCGCCGAGGATCGCACCGTCACCGACGCGGTGCACTCGCAGCGCGAGCACATCGCCGACGCCATCGCAGCCGTCGAGGCCACGTTTCGCGAGGGCGGCCGCCTCTTCTATGTCGGCGCGGGGACGTCGGGCCGGCTCGGTGTGCTCGACGCCTCGGAATGTCCGCCAACGTTCGGCACGCCGCCCGAGATGGTGCAGGGCATCATCGCTGGTGGGCCCGTCGCACTCACGCGCTCGCAGGAAGGCGCGGAGGACAACCTCGAGCAGGCGCGCATCGATCTCGCCGCGCGTGGCGTGCGTCGCGGTGATTGTGTCGTCGGCATCGCGGCATCGGGCACGACGCCATACGTCCGCGTCGCACTCGAGTACGCGCGCGAGGTGGGTGCGCGAACGGCGATCGTCGCATGCTCGCCGCCGCCGCTCGCAACGCTGCAGCACACGGACATTTCCATCGTCGCCATCACCGGACCCGAGGTCGTCACCGGCAGCACCCGTCTCAAGGCCGGCACGGCGACGAAACTCATACTCAACATGATCACGACGGGCGCGATGATCCGCCTGGGCAAGACCTTCGGCAACCTGATGATCGACTTGCGCGCCACCAATGTGAAGCTCGTGGATCGCAGCGAGCGCATCGTCGCCGAGGTGTCATCGCTGGCGCGCGACGAAGCGCGCGAGCTGTTGCAGCAGGCCGGTGGATCGGTAAAGCTCGCGATCGTCATGCACGCGCTGGACGTGAACGCGGACGAAGCGCAGAAGCGCCTCGATGCCGGCGGCGGCGTCGTCCGCCGCGTCATCGGCGGCGAGCCACCACCGGTCGAATGAGCACGTACGTCGGCCTCATGTCCGGCACGTCGCTCGACGGAATTTCCGCGGCGGTGGCGCGCTTCACGCCCGCCCGTCGCGACGCATACGACGTCGAGCTGCTCGGCTTTCACGTCCACGAGTACACCTCCGCGCAGCGCGATCGACTGCACGCCGCCATGCGCGAGGGCTCCGCACGTGAGTACTGTCGCCTCGCTGTGGACTTCGGCGGATGGCTCGCGGATGCGGCCGTCGCCGTACTTGCGGAGTCAGGCATCGCTCGCGCGGACGTTCGCGCCGTTGGCACGCACGGGCAGACGCTCTGGCATGAGCCCGGCCATTCCACCTGGCAGCTCGACGCGCCCGCGGTAATCGCCGAGCGGACTGGTCTCGCAGTGGTGAGCGACTTCAGGGTGCGCGACGTTGCCGCAGGAGGGCAGGGCGCTCCGCTGGTCCCAATCGCGGACGCACTGCTGTTCTCGGGCGGACGCTGGCGCGCGCTGCAGAACATCGGCGGCATCGGCAACGTGACAGTCGTGCCGCCGGATGGGACGTTGGCGAGTGTGCGCGCGTTCGACACGGGGCCTGGAGTGGGCGTGCTGGATGCCGTGGTGCGCGCGCTCAATCCTGACCTGCGCTTCGACCGCGACGGCACGATTGCGGCGGGAGGACGTGTACTCCAACGGGTCATCGACCGGTTGATGGAGCATCCGTATTTTGCTGCCGAGCCACCAAAGAGCACGGGGCGCGAGTTGTTCGACGCGGCGTACGTGGAGCGATTCATTGCGCTCTGCCGCGCCGAGTCCGACGTGCGCGACGCCGATGTCGTCGCCACGGCAACAGCGTTCACCGCGGCGAGCATCGCCGATGCCTTCCGCCGCTTCCTGCCCGAGCCCATCGAGGAGGTGCTCGTCTCCGGCGGTGGCGCGAAGAATCCGGTGCTGCTCGCGATGCTGTCGGCTGCGGTAGCGCCGCTCGCTGTCGTGCCGTTCGATGCGCACTACTTCGACGGCGAGGCCAAGGAGGCGGTCGCGTTCGCGCTGCTCGCGCATCTGCACCTCGAGGGCATTCCCGGCAACGTCACCACCGCGACCGGCGCGCGCGGCCCGCGCGTGCTCGGCATGCTGACTCCGGCGTGACCATTGTCATCCTGAGCGCAGCAGTTGTCGCCCGGAGGGCAGCAGTTGTCATCCTGAGCCCAACAGTTGTCATCCTGAGCGCAGCGAAGGATCTGCACCTCCGCCACCAGGTCGTCAGATGACACTCGAAGAGCGCTGGCACCCGCTGCGTCGCGAGTGGGTTGTCGTCTCGAGTGGGCGTAGCAATCGTCCATGGCATGGCGAGACCGTCGGCACCGCGCGCGATCCGCTGCCGGCGTATCAACCGGAGTGCTATCTGTGTCCGGGCAACACGCGCGTTTCCGGTGCCACGAACCCGGACTACGCATCAGTGTTCGTGTTCGACAACGACCACCCGTGCGTAAGCCCCGACGCGCCAGAGGTCGTGCAGCACGAGGCGGGGATCTACCATCGGCGTCGTGCGGATGGCGTCGCGAGAGTCGTCTGCTACACGTCGCGCCACGATCTCACGTTGGCCGAGATGCCGCGCGAGCGCATCGTCCGATTGCTCGAGACACTGCAAGCGCAATACGTCGAGCTCGGCGCGCGCCCCGAGGTGAATCACGTCCTCATGTTCGAGAACAAGGGCGAGGTGGTGGGAGTGAGCAATCCGCATCCGCACTGCCAGATCTACGCGACCAACTTCGTGTTCCGCACCATCGAGGTCGAAGTAGCGGCTGCGGCCGAACACTTCGCGCAGCATGGTCGCTCGTTGCTCAGCGACATCATCGCGGCCGAGGAGGCAGACGGTCGGCGTGTGTTGGCGCAGCGCGAGCGCGCGCTGTCGTTCGTGCCCTGGTTCGCGCGCTATCCGTACGAGACGTACGTCGCGCCGCGTTCTGCGCATGCGAGCCTCGCCGATCTCTCTCGAGAGGAGATCGACGATCTTGCTGAGACGCTGCGCCTCACGCTGGTGCGGATGGACAACCTGTGGCGGATGCCGTTTCCATATGTGATGGTGTTTCATCAGGCACCAACGGACGGCAATCTGCATCCGGGCTTTCACTTTCACATCCAGATCCATCCGCCGCTGCGGAAGCCGGGCCTGCTGAAGTATCTCGCCGGCCCGGAGATCGGCGGCGGAAATTTCCTGAATGATACGGACCCCGATGAGAAGGCCGCGGAACTGCGCGCGGTGAGCGACGTGCACTATCTCGTGTCATCCTGAGCGCAGCGAAGGTTGTCATCCTGAACGAAGTGAAGGATCTGCACGTGGACGCATCGCATCTCCTCGACCCCATCCGCGCTCTGCACGATCGCATTCGCGACTCCGTTGTCGCTGCCTGCGAGCGGCAGAGCCAGGAAGAGATGTCGGAGATCGCGCACGACGACGCCGGCGACACCATCTACGCCGTGGATCGCGTGAGCGAAGCGACACTCGTCGAGGGGCTTGCCGACATCGCGCGCGAGGAGCCGCTCGTCCTCCTCGCGGAGGGCTTGCCGCCGGAAGGTCTCGTGCTGCCCGCTGGCGCGCGCGACGCCGATTGCCGGTGGCGCATGCTCGTCGACCCCATCGATGGTACGCGCGGCCTGATGTACCAGAAGCGGCCGGCCTGGATACTCACCGGCGTTGCGCCCAATCGCGGCGCGGACACGCGGCTCCGTGACGTCGTGCTCGCCGTGCAGACCGAGATACCGCTCGTGAAGCAGCATCTCTCCGACCAGATGTGGGCGCTGCGCGGCCGCGGCGCACAGGCCATCAGGGCGAACCGCATCTCGGGGACGTCAGCGCCGTTGCCCCTGCGGCCCTCGCGCGCCGATAGCATCGCGCACGGCTTCGCGTCGATCAGCCGCTTTTTCCCTGGCGCGCGCGACGTGCTCGCCGCCATCGACGACGAGGTCGCGATGGCGATCGTCGGCTCGACTGCCCTCAAGGCGCTCTGCTTCGAGGACCAGTACATCTCCACCGGCGGCCAGCTCGCCGAGTTGATGCTCGGCCACGACCGCTTCATCGCGGACATACGGCCGTTGCTCCACGACATTCTTGCCGAGCGCGGCCTGCCGCATCCGCTCTGCTGCCACCCGTACGACTTGTGCACGGTGCTCATCGCGGAGGAGCTCGGGCTGCGAGTCACCGACCCCGCGGGACAGCTGATCGATACGCCATTCGACCTCGAGGCCGACGTCGCGTGGGTCGGCTATGCGAATGAGAAGCTGCGCGCGCGCATCGAGCCCGTGCTTCGCGCGGCGCTCATGCGTCACCTGTCGTTCGGGGTGTAGAGGAGGACCCCGTTTGTACAGTGTCTGCGGCTCAACCGCACGGCCGCCGAAAGTTCGGCGTGAATGTCACGAGCGAGGAAACGGATTCCACGGATTGCACGGAAACTACCGGATCACGCATCGAGCCCGCAGTACCCGGCAGTTCCCGTTGAATCCGTCTGGATCAGTTTCCGCTCGTGAACGCGCGCGCTGGCCCGCTCCGGCGCGAACCCGCCGTCGCTGACCTGACATTCATTGAGCGTGAAGATCCTGACCAGGCCCTACCGATGACCACCACGTTCACCGCCCGCGCCCCAGGCCGCCTCGACGTCATGGGCGGCATTGCCGACTACAGCGGCTCGCTCGTGCTCCAGCTCCCGCTCGACGTGCGCACCACCGCAACGCTGCTCCCGCGAACCGATCGCGTCATCGACGTCATTTCCGAGCGCGGCGGAGGTCGCGATCACTTCAGCATCGGCCTCGATGCACTGCTCACCGGCACCCTGAGCACCCCCGAACTGCTCCGCCAGCACGTCGTGGAGCGACGAGTGCCCGGTTGGGGCGCGTACGTGATTGGCGCGGCGTACGCCTGCCTGGTGCGCAACGCGACGCGCCTCGGACGCCCCGCGCGCGGCTTTCAGCTTCGCATCTCATCCGACGTGCCAGCAGGCAAGGGCGTAAGCTCCTCCGCCGCGCTCGAGGTGGCGTGCTTCGCCGCCATCGCCGCCGCGCACGACGCCGACTTCACGCCGCAGGACGTGGCCACGGCGTGCCAGTGGGCCGAGAACCACGTCGCTGGCGCGCCGTGCGGGATCATGGATCAGGTGACGAGCGCGTGCGGCCGACGCGATCACCTGCTGCGCCTCCGATGCCAGCCCGACATCATCGAGGGCCACGTCGCCATTCCATCCGGCTGGCGCTTCTATGGCATCGATTCGGGCATTCGCCACGCCGTCTCCGGCGCAGACTATGGCACCGTGCGCACTGCGGCGTTCATGGGCTATCGCATGGTCGCCGCGTTGGCGGGCCTGCACGCCGAGCAGGACGGCGACCGCGTTCGCATTCACGACCCGCACTGGCATGGCTATCTCGCGAACATCACGCCGTCCGAGTTCGCATCGCGCTTCGAGCACGACCTACCGGTCGAGCTGCTCGGCGCCGACTTCCTTGACGCACATGGCGGCATCACGGATGACGTCACGCGCGTCGCGCCGGATCGCGCGTATCCGGTGCGACAGGCGACGGCGCATCCCGTGCGCGAGAACGCGCGTGTCGAGCGCTTCGCGGAACTACTCGCGAAGCTCGCACACGAACCCGACGCTGCGGCCGAGATGGGCGAGTTGATGTACGCGTCGCACGCGAGCTACGGCGCGTGCGGCCTCGGCAGCGATGGTACAGACCGGCTGGTGGACCTGGTTCGCGGCGCGGGCTCCGAGCGCGGCCTCTTCGGCGCGAAGATCACGGGCGGGGGCAGCGGCGGGACCGTCGCGATACTCGGCACCAGCGCTGCCGAGGCGCACGTGCGCGAGATTGCCCGCCGCTACTCCGCGGAATCCGGTCGCGCGGCGGAGATCTTCGCGTCGTCGGGCGATGGAATGGACGAACTGGGCATCGAGCGGATCGCGTCGTAGCTGACCCCGACCCCACTTTGGCTACGTTGCAGTGCCGGCGCGAGGAGTGGCGCGGGTGACGGTTGCTACCGAGGAACGGCACCACGCTCTCAACTGTCAGCGAGAAGGCGGTGTGGAGCAGATCGGCGAAATCGCTTACAAATCGGCCGAAATCGGTGATCTCCTGAATCGCGGGCCTATGTGGCCGGCCGAGATTCTCCACGTGGCCACGCATCGCGCCCACGCGTCGTTGCGAGAGACCCTCATCGCAGTATCGACCCACCCTCTTTTCCGAGGAACGTCGCCAATCGCTGCGCCGGCACCGCAAGCACGATCCGCCCCGCGCTTTCTCGCACGCCGCCGTACACCACGCCGACCACGTGGCCCGAGGTGTTGAACACAGGGCTCCCGCTAGCGCCATGCCCAGCATACGAATCGATCTGCAGGACGTCGTCCAGCCGCTTGCTCACGTGGCCACCGGCCATCGTGGTGCTCGCAATGAAATCCATGCCCGCGCCCTTCATCGGCGCATCGTTCGCGTGCGGGTATCCGATCTGCGCGATGGGCGCGCCCACCTGCGCCAACGCGCCCGTGCGACTCACGCCGCTCACCACCGGAAACCTTCCCACGGAGTCGACCTGAATCAGCGCGAGGTCGTCAGTGTCCGACAGGCGCACGATACGCGCCGAGATCCAGACGGACGTGTTGGCGAACTTCACCGCCAGACGACTCGCAGGCCGACCCGACTCCGCGCGCACCACATGCTTGTTCGTCACCATCAGGCCGCTCGGCGTGATGGTGAACGCCGTCCCCGCGGTCGGTACGCTGTCCAGGTCCGCGACGAGAAACGCGACCGCCGCCCCGTTCAGCGTGTTGATCCTGGACAGGTCCATCTGCGCAATCGACGGCTGATCGACTGACGAGGGCGACAACGACTGCGACAGCTGTTGGATGTCTGTCTTCGTGGCGCCACCGCCGGCCATCAGGCCCTTCGCGCGCGTGAGCTCGCGCCGCTTCAACGCTTCGTACTCTTCCAGCTTCGCCGCGAACGCCGGGTCCAGCGCCCGCGCCGCCGCGATGTTCTTGATCGCCGTTGCCTCCGAGCTCTCCGCGCGCGCGATGAGCGCGTGCACGGTCTCGGTCAGCGCCGATGTCTGCTTCTGCCACATCGCGAACCCGACCACGCCCACCACGATCAACGCTGCAACCGAACCGATGTACACTCGTCGCATGGAACGCGTCTGCTCCTTCACCGCGTGCGCCACGCGAACCGACGTGTCCACGCGCGCCCCAGCAGACCCTGTCGACGGCACGGGAACACTGGGGCGAAGCTGCGTGGCGGGAGTCGGCGCGATGCCGATGCCGCGCACCTCCACCTTCGGCCCCTTGGCGCCGAAGCTGATCACGTCGCCCTCACTCAGCCGTCGGTCATTCGGGACACGGATACCATTGACGTACGTGCCGTTGGTGCTGCCTTGGTCGACCAGTGTCCATACGCCGCCGACCAGACGGATTTCCGCGTGCCGCGTGGAGACGTCCAGCTCCGCCTGCGGATCGAAGCGCAAGTCGCTCATCGCGTGCCGCCCGATGGCGACGATCGACTTCTCGAACTGTGCCGACGTGCCCGCGCGCGAGCCTGTGAGGACGCGAAGCTCGAGTGTCATACCTGTGGCGGCGCCGCTGGCACGGGCACGGGCTTGGGGCCGACGACGTCGGACGCGGTTTGATACACCCACCACGTCGCGCCGATGAGCAGGATCAGCAGCAACACCAGCGCGATGATCGACCCGCGCGTCTTCCTGTCCGGCGACACCGTTGCCGTGACCGTCGGCCGCAGCTCCGGCACGACGAAGCCTTCCAGCTGGAGCTTGGTCGTGGTGCGGCGCGTGGCTGCCGGGGCAATGGCCGGCACGCCGTCCGCGCTGGCGGGCGTCGTCATGCGGACCGCGTTCACCTGTCCGGAGTCGGTGCCGAGCGGAAAGACGCGATGGCCAACGGCATCACCGTCTTCCGTACTGGACAACCCGTCGCCATCGAACCGCGCGGCGATCACGGTGATGTTATCCGGCCCGCCATTCTCGTTCGCCCGGTCGATCAGCTTCTTGCAGACCGCCATGAGGTCGGGCTCTTCCGTCACGACGCGCGCAATTTCTTCGATGCGCACCTGGCCGCTCAGGCCGTCGCTGCACAGCACCAGCGCGTCGCCCTTCCGCACCTTTTGGAACGTGAGGTCCACCTTGATGTTCGCCTCGGGGCCGAGCGCCTGGAGGATGATGTTGCGCCGCTCGCTTTGCTCGGCTTCTTCCTCCGTGATCTCGCCGGCCTCGATGAGCTTCTGCATCAGCGACTGGTCCTTCGTGATCTGCATCGCCACGCCGCCGCGCACGAGGTAGGCTCGGCTGTCGCCCACCTGCGTGAGGTAGAGCGTGTCGCCGAGGACGCCGGCCATCGTCGCGGTGGTCCCCATGCCGCGGAACTCGGGATGCTCGAGCGCGAACCCGTGGATGTGCGTGTTGGCGGTGCTGGTTGCCTTCTTGAGCGCGGTCGCGAACGTCTCGGTGTCCGGCGCCTTTGCTTCGGCGAATGAATCGATCAGCTCGCGCAGCACGACTTCGATCGCCATCGCACTGGCGATCTCACCGGCGGCGGCGCCGCCCATGCCGTCGGCCACCATGAACAGCGTGCCGCGGTCGCCCACGGTGTGCGTGCGCACCTCGGGCTGAAGCGTCGCGTTGCCACGCGTGAGGTCGGCAACGACGAATGCGTCCTCGTTGTGCTCTCGCGTTCGTCCCACGTCGGTGCGGCCGAAGACGTGGACGATCACGGATCCCGGAATTTCTGAGGGCGTCACGCGGCGTGGGCGGGGAGTAGGAGAAGAGGACAAGAGGTTTTCGACGTCAGCAGCTGTCTTTCAGGAGTTCCTGCACCCGCTCGCCGTACTTGGTCGATGCCGCTCGTTCCCTAATGGTATTGAGGAGTTCGCAGCCCTGCGCGTCTTTCCCCAACATGGCCAGCGCCTGCGCACGAACGAGGCTCAGTCCGATGATCTCGTTCGATCCGACGGCGTTCGGCGTCAGCCGTTCTGCTTCTGCCAGCGCCTTTGTCGCCGTGGCATCCTCTGCGCTCTCGCGAAGGAGTGCCGGCAGGCGGGCGGTGATGTCCACCACGGCGGTCGTCTGCGGTGCAGGCACGTTCGACGTGGACGACTTCACCGCCGGCGGCGCGATCCGTGGTGGCGTCGTGGAGGTCTGCGTCCCGCCTGCCGGCTGCTGCGCCAGCGGCTCTTGCACAACTGCGAGCGGCGCACCGACCGCGGCAGGAGGTGTCGCCGCCGCCGTGTCCGGCTTCGCGGTGCCTTCACTCTTTGGAAGAAGATTGAAGGCAGCCACCACGGCGGCGGTGAGCGCGGCGACTCCACCCGCCAGAGGAACCATCGACCGCTTTTTCGGCGCCGGTGCCGGCACCGACACCGGCGCCACGGACGCTGCCGTCGCCGGAATCGGAGCCGCGGCCGCAGGAGGAGCACTCGCATCGACTCGCGTGGGCGGCGGCGCGGAGATCACCGCCGTCGCGCCGTCCAGCGCACCGATCATCTGCGTCGCGCCCGCTGGCGCCTGCTTCGGCATGCGCTCCACCGCCTGATACAGCGCGACGCCGAACTTCGCCGCCGAGTCGTATCGCGCTTCGCGCTTCCGTTGCAGCGCCTTGCCCATCACGTCCTGCACTTCCTGCGACCAGCTCGTGTCAGGCTTGGTCGCGGACAATGTCTTCGGGTCGTCGGTGAGGCGCATGATCATCGACTCCTGCGCCGTCTCACCCTCGAACGGAAGCTTGCCGGTGAACATGTTGTACGACACGAGCGCCAGCGAATAGATGTCGCTCCGCGCATCGAGCTTGTCGCCCGCGAGCTGCTCGGGACTCATGTACTCCGGGGTGCCGACCACCAGCCCCGTCTTCGTCACCTTCTGGTTTTCGGCGCCCGCTGCCTTGGCGATGCCGAAGTCCACCACCTTCACGCAGTCCGACCCGTCGCGATTCTTCGCGATCATGATGTTGTCGGGCTTGAGGTCGCGGTGGACGATCCCCATCTCGTGCGCCACGGCCAGTCCGTCAGCCGCCTGCTTGGCGATGTCCGCCGCGCGCAGCGGGGGCAACGCACCAGTCTTCTCCACCAGCGACGTGAGCGACTCGCCCTCGATGAACTCCATCGCCAGGTAGATCAACCCGTCGGCCGTTTCGCCGAAGTCGTAGATGCCGGCCACATTCGGGTGATTGATCCGGCTGGCGTTCGCCGCTTCGCGATTGAAGCGGCTGATCGCATCGGCGTCGTGCACCATGCCCGGATTCATCACCTTCACCGCGCTCTTGCGGCCCATCTTCACGTGCTCAGCCAGGTACACCTGGCCCATGCCGCCTTCTCCAAGCTTCTTCAGCACATGGTAGCGCTCGGCGATGATCGACCCGACGAGGTCGGTGCCGCCGCCCTGCGAACGCAGGGCAGTGCCATCCCGCGGACAAAACCGCTCGTTCGCGGGATATTCCGTACCGCACGTCGGGCAGATCTTCTCCTGGCTCATAGGCCCACGCTTTCCACGCGGAGCACCTGGTCGCCAACGAGGACGCGCTGTCCCTTCTTGAGCGCACGCTCGCCGCGCACGCCGAGCGCGACACCATTGCGGCTGCCGGCGTCGTGCACGAAGAATTCCGCGTCCTGGCTTCTCACTTCGGCGTGACGTCCGCTCATCGTCTGGTCGTAGGGGAACACCCAGTCACCCGATTCGCGACCGAGCAGCACCGTGCGCGCCGGCGAGAGATGGAACGTGTCGCGCACGCTGCCATCGGCGCGCAACTGTTCCAGCACCGCAACATCCGCTGAGGGGACAAGCGATCCCATGCGCCGAGTGGCGTCCGCCTCCGGTGGATGCGGTCCGGGATAACCGAGGCGACGGAAGCGCAGCAGCTGCGACCCCACGAGCAGCACGTCGCAGTCGGTCAGGCGCGTTGGTCCTTCAATGAATGTCCACGTGCCGTTCCGCGAGCCCAGGTCGCGCACCCACAGCTCGCCGTCCTTCAACTCGAAGCGCGCGTGCAATGGCGAGAGGAAGACGTCCTCGAAGCGGATGTCGGCGTCGCCTCGGCCCACCACGGCCTCGCCGCGGTCCAGCGTGAAGGTGGACGCCACCTCGCCCGTCTCGTTCAGCAGCGACAACCTTGGTCCGATGTCCTTCTTCGCGCTGACGAGCGTGCCGAACGCGTTGTTGATCTCCACGCTGACGCGCTGGCCCACGCGCGTGCCGCAGCGCGCGCAGAAGAGGTCGATGCCCTGGGTGTACGTCGCACCGCAACTCCAGCAGGCTCCGGTGGCGATCGCCGTCGCGACGCGTGTGCCGCAATGCCCGCAGAACGGCATCGACGAGTCCACTGCCTTGGCACACCTCGGGCAAGTGTTCGAGCCGGCCATCGGCGAGAGGCGCGAGGGTGGCATCAGGCTGCCAGAGCCGATTGCGGCGCCGGGAATGGGCGTGATGGGGGTGATCGGCGTCACGGGGAGCACTCCGGTGGAGGGGGCCGGAGCGGGCGTCCTCACCGCAGATGGGCCCGTCGAATACATAGGCACCACGCGTGCGGCGGATGCCGAGATCGGCTTTCCACAGTCGATGCAAAAGCGAGACATCGGCTCGTTTTCGCGGCCACAGAAGGCGCAGGAGACGAGAGGTGTCACAGAAGGAAGGGTGCGGCCATTGATCGCGAATATACGGGCGGCGAAACAAGTGCGTCAACAAAATCGCCGCTGTTGATCGACATCTATGATAATTGTCATGTCACCCTCTGCGCAGCGATGGGCCTGCGCTGAGAGTCGAGTACCGCGCCCTGATCCGTCGCGAACGCCTCAGCGAAGTGACGGGGGCTTCGGACCGCAACCTCGAATAAGTTCACTCCATGCCCCTTCCTCACTACGTCCGCGCGGCGCTTGCCCTTCCGTTCGTTGTCGGCGTCGCTTGCGGTACCTCTTCGGTTTCCACCGCGCCGTCGCCAGCGCCCGTGCCTGGCGTGCCGGTCGTGGCCAAGCCGCTGCCGCCTGTCCCGGAGGTGGACGGACCACTCGCGGTGCGCGTGGCCTACCCCCCGCCGAACCAGCTCATCACCTCGCGCGACTCGAACTTCATCTTCGGGTCGGTCGGGAGCGGACGTGCGGTGGTGACCATCAATGACGTCCCGGTCAAGGTGGCGGCGAACGGCGCCTTTCTGGCATTCCTCGCGAATCCATCGGGGACCACCCCCCGCTATGACATCGTGGCTCGGCGCGGCGCAGACAGCGCGCGACTTACGCTGCCCATTCGCGTGACGACGCCAGCGTCGCGTGCGGTTGCCGTCGCGCCTGACTCCGCACGCAAGCCGGAGACGCTACCCACCTCGCGCGCCGACACGATTGCCGCGCTGACCTCGCGCATCGACTCGCTGCGCACGCAGCTCGCGCGCAACGAGCCCATTGGACTCGTGCAGATCGGCACGCCGGCCCCAGCAGACACGGATCGCACGATTGTTGGACGGCCGGTCGCTGGCGGCACCTACAAGTGGTTCTTTACGCCGGGCACCATCGTGCCGCTTATCGCGCGCGGTGATGGCTTTGCGCGCGTCCGCCTCGATGGCGATCTCGACGTGTATGTCGAGTCGGCGTCGGTCTCCGATGTGGCGCCCGGCACTGTGGAGCCGCGTCGCACACTCTCGAACATGCGCACGCGCGGAAGCAGCACGGGCGTCGACGTCCTCATGCCCATCGGCGCGCGGGCACCGTATTTCGTCGACGAGGGCGACCGCTCGATCATCATCACCGTCTACGGCGTCCGCGCCAACACCGACATCGTGCATTACGCGACCACTGACTCGTTGGTGCGCACGATCGACTGGGAGCAAGTGAACAACGCGCGCGCGCGCGTCACGGTGTCGCTGCGGGCCGCGCCGTACGGCTACCTGGTGCTGTGGGAGAACAACAACCTCGTGCTCAAGCTGCGCGGACGTCCCGCCATCAATGCATCTCGTCCGCTGGCGGGGCTCACCATCGCCGTGGATGCGGGCCATCCGCCGGGCGGTGCGAGCGGGCCGACCGGCCTGCTCGAGTCGCGCGCAACGCTGCCCATCAGTATCCACTTGAAGCGCATCCTCGAGGATCGCGGCGCGCGCGTCGTCATGACGCGCACCACCGATTCCGCCGTGGCACTGGAGGAGCGTCCGATCATCGCGCGCAAGGCGAACGTGCACGCCTTCGTATCGATCCACCTCAATGCCTACCCGGATGGCATCAATCCGTTCGTGAACGCCGGCACGGGGACGTACTTCTTCCGCACGCACAGCGAGCCACTCGCGCGGGAGGTGCAGCGCGGCATGGTAGCGCAGCTCGGCCTGCGCGACCTCGGCGTGAATTACGACAACCTCGCTGTCGTGCGCGGCACCTGGTATCCGTCGGTGCTGTGCGAGGGCGCGTTCCTGATGATTCCCGAGTGGGAGGCTGCGCTGCGGACGCCGGAGTATCAGGAGCGCTATGCGGTTGGTGTCGCGGATGGACTGGAGGCGTACTTCCGCGCGCTGCCGTCGCGATGAAGACATGTCATCGTGCGCGAACTACCTGTCATCCTGAGCGAAGCAAAGGATCTGCACCTTCCTGTCATCCTGAGCGAAGCGAAGGATCTGCACCTTCCTGTCATCCTGAGCGACGCGAAGGATCTGCACCTTCTTGTCATCCTGAGCGAAGCGAAGGATCTGCACCTGTCGTTGCGTTCTCAAGACGCACGGTGCAGATCCTTCGCTCCGCTCAGGATGACATAGTTGCTATTGTCACGCTGCTATTCGCCACGGCGCACATCGCCGCCGCGCAGCCTGCGCCGTACCACCGCTATAACACACTCGACACCCCGCACTTCCGCGTCCACACGACGCCCGCCCTCGAGCGCGAGGGGCGCGTCGCGGGCGCGGCCGCCGAGCGTGCGTACGCGCTGCTCGCGCGCGAGCTCGCGCCCCCGCGAGGCACCATCGACCTCGTCGTCACCGACGACGCCGACTACTCGAACGGCTACGCCACCCCACTGCCGAGCAATCGCATCGTCGTGTTCGCGACTCCGCCCATCGAAAGCGGCGGCCTGCGGCTCAACGACGACTGGCTCGGACTCGTCATCACCCACGAGCTCGCACACATCTTCCATCTCGATCGCGCCACGGGATTCTGGGGTCTTGCGCAGCGCGTCTTTGGACGCGGGCCCGGGCTCTTTCCCAACTCGTACGGCCCCGCGTGGTTCACGGAAGGACTCGCCGTCTACTATGAATCGCGTCTTACAGATGGCGGCCGGCTCAAGGACGCCGAGCATCGCATGCTCGCGCGCGCCGCCGCGAGGGAGCACCGTCTCCCCAGGCTCGGCGACCTCAGTCTCGGCTCCGGCGTGTTTCCCGGCGGAGCGGGGACCTACG
>JANOIJ010000080.1:0-7486 GCA_031407575.1 Gemmatimonadaceae bacterium
GGCAACGAGGGCGACGTGCTGGGAGTGGTCGGCAAGAAGCCGATCCACCTCATGAAGGCGGACGACCGCGAGCACGCCAGCAAGTTCACCGACCTGTGGGTGGACATCGGCGCGACCAAGCGCGATGAGGCGGAAGCACGCCTGAGCATCGGCGATCCGGGGGTGGTGGATTCGCGCACGCTGGACTTCCCGAATGACCGCATCGTGTCTCGCTCCGTCGACGACCGGATCGGCGCGTTCATCGTGCTCGAGGCGTTGCGCCGATATGCCGAGCAGCCTGGCGCGGCGCGCGTGGTCGCGGCAGCCACCACGCAGGAGGAGATCGCGTGGCACGGCGGTGGCGCGCTGGTTTGCGCGCACTGCATCAATCCGCAGGTCGCGCTGGTGGTGGATGTCACGTTCGCCACGGACCATCCGAACATCGAGAAGAAGGAGATCGGCGAACACAAGATGGGCGGCGGCCCGATCATCAGCCGTGGCGCGCTCATCTCGCCGGTCGTACACAACCTGCTGCGCGACACGGCCAAGGCGCACAACATCGCGTATGCGGTGCACGCGGTGGGGCGCGACACCTCGACGAATGCCGACGCGATTCACATCGCGCGCGAGGGCGTGGCCACGGGGCTGGTGTCCATTCCCAACCGCTACATGCACTCGCCGAACGAGATGGTATCGCTCATCGACGTGGACAACGCGGCCACGCTCATCGCCGAATTTTGCCGAGCCATCACGCGCGAGACGGATTTTACTGCTCGGTGAACTGCGAACGGCGAGCGGCTTTTACGATAGGTTCGGCTTGATGCTCATGGTCGCGCGGCGGGTCACGCGACCCAGCGACAGCGTTGCCGCGGCGCGGATGTCGGGCTCCTTGTCCGACTGCAGTGAGCGCAACGCTTCCAGTGCCTCGGGCGTGCCGGCGTCCGCGAGCGCATGCGTGGCCGCGACGCGAAAGTCCGTCGACCGCTTCCTGAACAGCGATCGTTCCGGCTCGGCGCACTTGATCAGGCGCTGCACGGCCTCTGGCGTCGCCACCTTGCCGAGCGCGCCCAGCAAGGCCACCTGCACCGCCGCGTCGCGCTCGCCGTCCACGGCATTGACGAGCGTCGGCGTGGCGCGGCCATCCTTGCGGGACACCAGTGCCGACGCGGCCTCGATGCGGAACTGCGCGTCGCCGGACTTGAGCACATCCTCGATGGCCGCCATGGAGCGCGGCGTGCCGAGGCGCATGAGCGCGACCTTGGCCGCGCGCCGCACGCGCTCGTCCGGGTGCGACTCGAGCTGGTTGAGCGGATAGTCAGCACGCGCCACGCGCATCTCACCGAGGAGTTCCGCCGCGTTGCGCGCCACGTACCACCGCTGGTCCTTCAGCATGTGCAGCAGCGCCGGCACGCCGGTGTTGAGCTGCACGAGTGCGTCGAAGTAGACCCGGCGGTCCTTCTGAGATTCCTCCGTCATCAGTTGCTCGAGCATCGCGTCGGCACCGTTCTCGCCGGCGCGAATCAACACGCTGGCGAATTCCTCGCGCTTGTCGGGGTAACGCGGCATCTGCGACGCGATGACACGTACCACATCCGACCGCCCGAGCCGGCTGAGCGTGAGACCGCACGATCGCCGGGATTCCGGATCGGCGATCTGCGGCTCGCGGCGCGCCATGTGCGCCATGATCCGGCACGCAACCGCCCCGCGGCCCACGTGCGCGGCGTCCTCGGCGAGTGTCGCCAGGTCGCCCAGGAGTCGGGAGATCTCGTCAGCGTCGGCGGCGGTGTCGAACTGCTTTAGCAGGTCGTCCAGCGATTCCCGTGGCGTGAACGGCGCGCCGAACTGGGTCAATACGCCCGTGCCCGCGCCATGCGGCGGGGTGAACATCACGTCGATTGGATGCGTGGGGATCTGGGTGATGTTCGCGGTCGCCTCGTCCAGCGGGTCCGTGAGCACTTCGCCAAGCTCGATGTCCGACAGTGATGACCACACGGCCGTCTGCCGGGTCGCCCGCGGCAATGGTGGGTCAGGAAGCCCGCGCGGCCTCGCGGCGAAACGGATCGTCTTGACGCCGATCTCCTGTCGCTTGGCCTCGGCAGCAGCGCCGCCGTCGTCAACGACCGGCATGGCGGCGATGATGCCCGCGACGCCGAACAGGTCGGAGGGCGCGGCGCCCGCGTCCACGGAGATCAGCGCCAATCCATGCAGGCTCATCTGCCGCTGGAGGTCGCTGACGCCGATGAGCTCTGCGGGCACGAGCGCGCCGTTCGCGCGGAGACCGTCGCTGTGCAGCGCGACGCTCACCTCGCCGTCGTGCGCCGCGTCAACGAGCGACGACAGCACGGTTTGCTGCTCGTACGTGCTGCCCGGCTCACGCAGGAACAGCCAGACGAGCTGTGCGAGGTGGCGAACAAAGACAATGGGAGTATCCATAGGCCAGCTACCAAACTACAGGGTCAGTGCCGTTCCGGTGAGACATCCGCGGGCCCGCTCATTCTCGCGATGCGGCCCAGTGCGAACTTCGCTGCATCGCGAACTTCGGTGTCTCGGTCGTTCTGGAGCGCGCGCAACGCGTCCATCGCCTCCATGGTACGCGCCTCGGACAGTCCGTGGATGCATGCCACGCGGAAGCCGGTGGTCTTCCGCTTGAAGATGGTGCGCTCCGCTTCGGCACTGGTGATGAGGCGCTGCACGGCCTCTGGCGTCCCGAGCTTGCCGAGGGACAACAGGAACGCCGCCTGGACAGATTCGTCCTTCTCGAGGTCGAGTGCCTGGAGCAGCGTCGCGGACGTGCGCGGATCGCGCCGGAGGACGATGGCCGCCGCGGCGTCCATGCGCATGTCGGGCGCGGGGTCGGTGAGTCCCGCCTGGATAGCCTGCATCGCGCGCGTGGTGCCCATGCGCATCAGCGCGCCCGTGACGGCGCGCCGCACGCGCTCATCGGCATGCTTCAACAGGTCCGTGAGCGGCTTCTCCGCATCCTTCACCTGCAGCTCGCCGAGCATCTCGGAGACATTGCGGACCACGAACCAGCGGTCGTCGCCGAGCATGTGCAGCAATACCGCCGCCCCCGAGTTGAGTCTGCGGAGGATGGCGTGGTAGAGGTGACGGTCGCGCTGATTCTGCATCGACACCACGTGCTCGATCAACGCTTCGGCGCCATCGTGCCCCGCGCGCGCGAAGATCGCGAGGTGGTGCTCGTGGTTCGCGGGGTCGCGCGCGACCTGGGCCGCCACGGCCTTGAGTGGCTCCGGCCTGAAGAGCTTGCGCAGCGCAACGCCCATGACGCGCTTCGCGTCGAGGTCGTCCACCTGCGATTCGCGACGCACGATGCGATACACGATCTCGCTCACCTCCGCGTTCCGTCCCTCCTTCGTGGCGCGCTCGGCGATGCTCGTCAGGTCATCCACCAGCTGCGCGATGAGCCCCGCATCGAGCGCGGCATCGAGCTGCGGCAGCAGCTGCGCATGCGTCTCGGTTGGCGACCGCGTGGCGGCGAACTGCGCAAACATGCCGCCCTCCTGCGAACGGCTCCCACTCGCCGGCGTCGCGGTGTTGAATGCCTGGCTGAGGCGCGGGGCCTTCGCCTTGGCCTCGGCGAGCGGGTCGTCGTAGACGTCGCCGAGCTCCATGTCCGGCAGCGACATCGCCGATGTGGGAGACGACGGACGCGGCGCCGGGGTGGCGTGCAGGGCGAGGGTGGGCCGGCCGGCGAAGCGGATGGTGGTCGCGCCCAGGGCCAGCCGCTTCGCCTCGATCGCGGCGCCGCCGTCGCCAAGGATGGGCATTGCCGCCAGCGCACGCGCGACGCCCAGCAGGTGTGCGGGCGGACTATCGGCGTCGATGGCGATCATGGCGAGACCGTGCATGTCCATCTGCTTCGTGACGTCCACGACGCCAGTGAGCGTCGCCGGGACGCTCAGCGCGTTGGCGCGAAGCGCGTCGCCATGCAGCGCGAGGCTCACAGCGCCCGCCGCGGTGGCCGGAACTAGGGCACGCAGCGCGACTTTCTGCTCGGCAACGTTCGTCGGCTCGCGCATCAGGAGCCAGACGAGCTGCGAGAAATGGCGTGCGACGATGACCGGTTGATCCATGAGTCCGTTGCTGGCGCCCCGTGGAGCCAAGGGTGGCTGGCTGGAGCAGTATAGTAGTGAAGTGGCTGCACATCGCCACCGCGTGGCCTGGTTAAGCTTCTGGGATCGTCACTTGACCGCCACCGAGCCCGCACCGTGAATTTTTCGCGTCTTCTGCTGTTCCGCGCCGCATGCGCGGTCCTCCTGGTCACCGGCTGCCGCACGGCAGAAAGCCGCCAGTCGCCCACCCTCTCCGCCGATGCCGCGCGCATTCAGCGGGACATCGCCTATCTCGCTGACGATCGGCTGGAGGGCCGCGGCACGGGCACCCCGGGCAACGACAGCGCTGCCGCGTGGATCGCGCGTCGTCACGCGGGCCTCGGCCTCCAGCCGCTGCCAG
Source organism: Gemmatimonadaceae bacterium (assembly GCA_031407575.1). Classification (GTDB taxonomy): domain Bacteria; phylum Gemmatimonadota; class Gemmatimonadetes; order Gemmatimonadales; family Gemmatimonadaceae; genus AG11. The sequence continues at coordinate 4,453 of JANOIJ010000080.1, forward strand.
ACGGCTCCTTCCTCCAGCGGTTCACGGCGCGGAGCGCGCAGATGGCGCATGACGGGCGTCCAGACGGCGTCGCGACGCAGAATGTCGTCGCTATGGTGCCGGGCTCGGATCCGGCGCTGCGCTACCAGTACGTCGTGATCGGAGCACACTTCGACCATCTCGGCCGCTCGAGCACTGGCGCGCTCGATCCGGACGAGAAGAATGCGATCCACAATGGCGCCGACGACAACGCGTCGGGCACCGCAGCCGTGATGGAGCTGGCGCGGCTGTTCGCGGCGCGGCCGGCGCGCCGCACGATCATCGTCGCGAGCTTCAGCGGCGAGGAGCTGGGCCTGCTCGGGTCACAGTGGTTCGTGGAGCATGCGCCCGTGCCGGTAGACAGCATTGCCGCAATGGTGAACTTCGACATGGTTGGCCGTCTCAAGAACGACAAGCTGATCGTCTACGGCGTCGCGACGGCCACGGAGCTGCCGGCCATCATCAACAGCGCGAACTCGGCGCCGAGGCTTGCGATCAGCGCGGTGGGTGACGGGTTCGGGCCGTCGGATCACAGTTCGTTCTACGCGAAGGGGATTCCCGTCCTCCATTTCTTCACGGACATCCACGACGACTACCACCGTGCGTCGGACGACGTGGAGCGGATCAACGCGGACGGCGCGGCGCGGATCGTGGCGCTGGCGGAGCGGGTGGTGCGGTCGGTTGCGGATCGTCCGTCGCGCCTGACGGTGGTGCGTGTCGCCGCGCCGGTGGCCGCCGCGGGGAGCCGCGCGGGGTCCAACACGTACTTCGGCTCCATTCCGGACATGAGCACGGGAGACGCGCCTGGCCTCAAGCTGAGCGGCGTGCGCGCGGGAAGCCCGGCGGACCTGGGCGGTCTCAAGGCGGGCGACGTGATCGTGGAGTTCGGCGGCAAGCCGGTGAAGGACCTCTACAGCTACACGGATGCTCTTTATGCGTTCAAGCCCGGAGACAAGGTGAGCGTCGTGTATATGCGCGGGGCTGAGCGGCGGACCACGGAAGTGACGCTGGGTAAGCGTGGGGAGTGAAGGCAACCACGAGCATTGAGCTGTGAGTAAAAGCGAGCCTGAGCTGGAGCTTGAGCTGGAGCTGGAGCTTTAGTCCGGATGGGATCCTGACGACGCGCCGCCGGGTTTGAAAGACCAGACGGCGAACGCTGAGAACGCTGAACGGCGCACGCTGAGAACGCTGGAACTACGGGGACGCACACTGCGCGTTCACGAACTCGCGACGTACAAACGCGGTTCCAGCGACGTCTGCGTGCGCTGTGTCAGCGCGTTGCAGCGTTCGCCGTCTGGGTTTTGTTCCGTCTGACTTTGGCTTGAAGCGCATGCTTCAACAATTGGCAGCGAAAAAAACGACGCACAGCATGACGGGGCGGTCTATGGAGCGCGAATGCGAAAGGAGCAAATCGGCGGTTGTCGGCTTCAGATCGGCCTCTTGTGGTAGTTCATGAATCACGCACCAGTCGCCGCGGAGAGATCTCGACGCGGCCGCCGCTGAGCGCACGAGCGCTCACGTTCGCAGCTCGGTCATCCGCCCCTCGAGGTACATCCGCTGCTGCGCCTGGGTCGTGAGCGCCAGCGCGGTCGCGAACGCGCCCAGCGCCTCCTCGCGACGTCCGAGTCGCCGCAGCAAGTCAGCGCGCGCTGAGTGGGCGGGCTGGTAAGCATCCAGCTCTCCGCGCGCGAGCAGTACCTCGATCAACTCGAGTCCGTGCGCGGCACCGTCGCGCATGGCGATGGCCGCGGCACGGTTCAGCTCCACCACGGGGGACGGAAGCACGCGGAGCAATACGTCGTACAGCCCCACGATCTGGCGCCAGTCCGTGTCCTGCGCGCGCGGAGCTTCCGCGTGCACCGCGGCGATGGCTGCCTGCAATGCACACGGGCCAATCCGTCCCGTGCGCAGCGCACGCTCCGTGAGCCGAAGTCCCTCGCGAATCTGACCTGCGTCCCAGAGTGAGCGATCCTGTTCGTCCAATAGCAGCAGGTGCCCCGACGCCGACACACGCGCGGACCGGCGCGAGTCCTGGAGCAGCATCAGCGCGAGCAGCCCCATGGCCTCGGCGTCCGGGATGAGCTCCACCAGCAGGCCCGCCAGACGGATGGCTTCCGCGCACAGGTGCGCGCGCGTGAGCGACTCGCCCGAGCTCGCGGCATAGCCCTCGTTGAAAATGAGGTACAGCACGGCGAGCACCGCATCGAGACGCGCGGGCAGGTCGCGCTGCTCCGGGATCTCATACGGAATCCGCGCCGAGCGAATCTTGTTCTTCGCGCGCACGATCCGCTGCGCGAGTGTCGGTGCGGGCAGGAGAAACGCGCTCGCGATCTCCTCCGTCGTCAGGTTGCCCACCGTGCGCAGCGTCAGCGCAACCTGCGCATCCGCGGAGAGCGCCGGGTGGCAGCACGTGAAGATGAGGCGCAGCTGGTCGTCGCCAATGTCGGCGTCCACCACCGGCGCCGGAGTACGTTCGTCTGCCAGCGCGCGCGCCACATCGTCCTGGCGGTCGTGGAAGCGTTGCTGGCGACGCATGTGGTCGATCGCCTTGAACCGCCCCGTACTCACCAGCCACGCAACGGGATTCGCCGGGATGCCCTCGACGGGCCAGCGCTCCATGGCCACGACGAACGCGTCGTGCAGCGCCTCCTCGGCAGCGTCGAAATCGCCGAGCAGGCGAATGAGCGTCGCCAACGCGCGGCGCGAGTCGGTCCGGTATATCCGCTCCACTTGATCGCGGAGCGGCGGAACGTCGTCATTCATCGAAGTGACTCGCGCGCGCGAAGGCGACGGCTACATCCCCGTCGTGTCCAGGATCGGACGAATCTCGATGCAGCCCGTGATTGCCGCGGGAATGCGCGCCGCCACCTGGATGGCGTCGTTGAGGTCGCGTGCCTCGATGAGGTAGTAGCCGCCGAGCTGCTCCTTCGTCTCGGCGAACGGGCCGTCGGTGGTGGACACCGTGCCGCTGCGCAAGCGCACCGTGGTCGCCGTGGCGATGGGTTGCAGCGCCTCG
>JANOIJ010000082.1:0-30950 GCA_031407575.1 Gemmatimonadaceae bacterium
CGTGGCCGGCGCGGTGCGGGCTCCCGGCGCATTCGGCCCTCGCGCACCGCGCCCCGCGCGTTGCTGTGCCCGCGCCACGATGCGCTCGCCCTCGCGTTGAGCCACACCATCAATCCCTTGTTCTTTGGCCGTGCGGTGTAACGCCTATTCTGATGCGACAAGGCTGCAATGCTCGCGGTCCGCACGCAAGCTTCGCACATCGGTTGACTCCCGCAAGCGCCTCAGACATCAATACTTCAGCGACGTGCTACGCTGTGACGGCGTGCGCTATGCTGCGCGGACGTCGCACTCTTCTCCCCCATCGCGACGAATGGGAGTATTCCAAGAGTCAGCACGTGACTCGCCAGAAGTAGGACAGCTCTCGCGATCGCAAGCGCGACCGCAAGCCGTGCGTCACCGACGGCGCGCCGAGAACGACGGCGAGCTCAGGCCAGTGCAGATGCTTCGCGAAGTTCACCCTGAGCGAAGTCGAAGGGCTCAGGACGACAAGAGGTGTGGTCATCGATACTGTCCCACCGGATCGCCGAGCACGTTCATCCGCGGCGCGATGCCGAGGCCCGGCGCCTCGCTCGCCGCCATGCGCCCGTTCACGCGACGCGGTGCACCGTCGGCGATGGAGACCGTCACGTAGCTGTTGAAGTCCGTGGCGGTAAACTGGAACTCCGGTGGCGTGCTGTGGGCGAGATGCGCGATGGCTGCGGTGACGATGTCGCCACCCCAGCTGTCCTCGAGCGTCATCGCGATGCCGAGCGTGACGCAGAGGTCGCGTGCCTGCCGGATCTTCGTCAGGCCGCCGAACTTGCTGATCTTCAAGTTCACGACGTCCATCGCGCCATCCGATGCGGCGCGCATGATCATGTCGATGGAGTCGATGACCTCGTCGAGCACGAAGGGCAGGGGCGTGCGGCGGCGGATGGCCAGGCACTGCTCGTACGTCGCGCACGGCTGCTCGATGTAGACGTCGACATCGCGCACCGCGTTCACCACGCGCGCAGCCTCGTGCATCAGCCATCCGGTGTTTGCGTCCGCAATGAGCTTGTCGCCGGGCTCGAGGATGGCGCGCACGGCACGAATGCGCTCGATGTCCTGGTCCGGATCGCCGCCGACCTTGAGCTGGAACCGCCGGTATCCTTCCGACCGGTAGCCCGCGACGTTCTCCGCCATCTCCGCCGCGGGCCGCTGCGAAATGGCGCGATACAGCGTGACGTCGTCACCGTAGCGGCCGCCGAGCAGGTGGCACACCGGCATGCCCGCAGCGTGGCCGGTGATGTCCCAGCACGCCATGTCGAGCGCCGACTTTACGTAGGGATGGCCCTTGAGCAAGTAGTCCATCGCGCGAGTCAGCGCGGTGAGCTGCGTTGGATCGTGGCCGATGAGGCGCGGCGCGAGCTCCGCGATGCCGGTGCGTACGCCATTGGCGTATGCTGGCAGGTAGACGGGGCCGAGCGGGCACACTTCACCCCATCCGGTGATGCCGGCGTCCGTGTGCACGCCGACGACCGTGCTGTCGAACGTCGAGACGCTCTTGCCCTCGGACCACTTGTACTCGCCTTCCGCGAGTGGGAGGTCCACCTGGTAGACGTTGATGCCGGTAATCTTCATCTGGCGGTCTGCATCGCTTGGTTGGGCTGTGTGCTCACGTCGGCGGGCGTCGGTTGCTCAGCGCCGCTCACGCCGACGCCGCCAGCTGCTTCACAGCGTTGACGAACGTGTCCAGCTCTCGCGTGGTCGTGAACACGTGCGGCGTGATACGCGCGCCGCGCACGCTCGCGTTGTCGATCGCCACCGTCCACACCTTGTACTTCTCGAGCAGCGCCTTGGAGAACTCACGTGGAGGTAAATTGCTGAGCCCCACGTTGGCAATCGCGCAGCATCGCTTCGGATCTGCCGGCGTATTGACGACGACGTTCGGCACATCGCGCACGCGGCTCGTCCAGTAGTTCTGCAGATAGCGGAGCCGCGCTTCCTTGCGCTCGATGCCAATCGACTGGTGGAAGTCGATGGCGTTCTGGATGGCGAGGTCGGTGTGCACTGGATGCGTGCCGGTGTGGTTCAGTTTGCGGATATCGGTCTCGGGCACGGCGGCCGACTCGGCGAACACTGGCCACAGCCCGGCGATCTTGTCCGAGCGCACATACAGGATGCCCGTGCCGAGCGGACAGCCGAGCCATTTGTGGAGGCTGGCGCCGTAATAGTCGCAGCCGAGGTCGGGAATGCGGAAGTCGAGCTGCGCGAATGCGTGCGCGCCGTCCACCATCACCTGCACGCCGTGGCGGTGCGCCATGTCGGCGATGGCGCGCACAGGGAGGATCTGTCCCGTGATGTTCACCATGTGGCACACCATGAGCAGCCGAGTCTTCGGCGTGATGGCGCGTTCGTAGATGCGCACGATCTCGTCGTCCGACTGCGGGTGGAGCGGCACGGTGACGACGGTGTTCACAATGCCGTAGCGGCGTGCCTGGAGCTTGAACATGTCGAGCATGGCTCCGTAGTCGTGCGCGGCCATGACGGCTTCGTCGCCGGCCTTCCAGTCGAACCCCGCGAACACCGTGTCGAGCGACTCGGTGGTATTGCGCGTGATGATCAGCTCCTCATGCGAACAGCCCGCGAGCGTGGCGAGCGCCCTTCGCGCGGCGAGCTTGTCGTCGTACTGGGTGGTGCGCATGTAGTAGGAGTGTTCCCGATTCACCTCGCGCACCCGCGCGACGAACGCCTCCAGCACTGGCTCGGCCTGCATGCTGTAGTAGCCGCTCTCGAGATTGATGTAGTCGGGCTTGAGGCGATACTTGCCGCGGATCATGGTCCAGAACTCGTCGTCGCGCGCGAGCACGGGCGCGGGGACGCTGGCGTACTGCGCCCAGGTGCGCTCGCCAAGGAGCAGACCGAGCGAGGCGCCGCCCATGGTGCGAAGGAAGTCGCGTTTGTGCATAGGATCCGGGGAATCGTTCTGGCAGGGGACCACCTGTCATGAAACTCAGCGCAAGCGACGAGCTCAGCAAGAGTCGAGCGTTCCGCCTCCTGCGCACCTCGTCGTCCTAATCCGCCCAACGGGGACGACGCGAGCGCCACGAGCGCACGTCATTGCCGCGTGCCCCGGCGGGTCGCATACTTGCGCCACCCCGATCCTGCTTACCGGCGCGACCCACAGAGGTCTCCATGTTTCAGTCGTCCCTGACTGATGCCAACCACTTCCTCGTTCCACTCGGCATTGCACTCGGCCTGTCGGTCTTCGTCGAGCGCACGGTGGAGTTTCTCAAGAACGCCTCGGACGTCGCGCGCGTGTCGCCACGTGAGCGGGCGATACCGCCAAAGGCGAGCGCACTCGCCGCCACCGACGAGCTCACGGCGCTCGTCGAGAGCGACAAGGCGCAAGGGAAGACCGAGTCGGGCGCGTGGAGCGAGGAAGTTCCAACCGACACGATCCTGGTTGAACCGGCGACGCAGTCGGATCAGGGCGGCGCCATGCGCGTCTTCTTCCTGCAGTCGGTCGCGTGCACGCTCGGCATTCTCGCTGCGCACTTTGGCGACGTCCAACTCTTCACGCAGTTCTTCGCCGTCATTCCGCTCGGCACGATCTCGCCTGCCGGCGACTACCTGCTCACGGGCCTGTTCATCGCGGGTGGCAGCACTCCCGTTCACGCGCTGATCCGGTTCATCGGCGATCGCAAGGTGCCGATCCCCGAGCCGCCGAGGGCCCCGTCGAGCATCCCGAAAGCGGTCCGCGCGAAGGAGTCAGAGACGGCGACGGTGGCGGCCGCTCGCGCGTCGTCCCTCATGACCACCGCGCCGGCCGAGGCTGCGATCGTGGAGGCGCCACCGGTCGTGGCGACGGCCTCCTGGCGCGACATCGAATACGATGGCGGAGTGGACCGCGGCGTGCTCGAAGCCATTCACCGCCGGTCCGACGATCCGAACAAGATCGTGTTCCACCACACGGCAATGCACACGAAAAGCAAGTTCCAGGACGTCGTACGCGTGATCAAGGAACGCACGGACAAGAAGGGGAATCACTGGGTCACGGGATATCACTGCGTCATCCTGTTCGATGGCAGCATTCATCCCTTCTGTCGATGGGATCGTTACGGGAATCATGCGCAGGGCCACAACGACCGCTCGCTCGGCATCACGCTCAACGGAAACTTCGAGACGGACCCCTCGGTTCCCTTCTCCAATCCGAACGGCCGTTACGGAGCAAACACGCCGAGTGCCGCGCAGCTCGACAGCGCCGCACGCGTCGTCGCGCTGTGGTGCCACCTGTACGGCATCCCGGCGGATTTCAAGGATGCGATCATCCCGCACAAACGCGTGTCGCCGAAGACCTGTCCGGGAAACAATTTCCCTTATGCCGACTTCGAGCGGCTCGTCACGTTCTACAACGACGCGTGGAAGGTCTCTCCTGATGCAACAGCGGCCATCGCCGCGTTCGCGCGGAAGCCATATCTCCTCACCAAGTCCAGGAAGGCCGTATGGGCATAACCGACGCTACCGCGCTCGCGGCCCTCGCCATCGCGCTGTCATTCGTCATCGAACGTGTGACCGAGCTCCTCAAGGCGATTTACGATATCGCGGACGCCCGGCTCGAGCTGTGTCATTTCTGGACGCGGCGCGCGATCACGATTCGCAATTTCGTGCAACTCCGGATGCGGGCACTCGAGTACGTGGAGCCGGCCGCGATTGCCGGATTCCTCGAGAAGGTCAACGACGTCGTGCTCGGGCCGAAGCAGGGATACCACGGCACGATCCCGACGATCTGCGGCGACCTCGTTCGGACGTCGGCGATCCGCCTCGGCGCCAAGATCATTGGCGTCGTGCTCGGCATGATCATCGCCGCGAACCTGAGCATGGACCTCTTCGCCGTGTTCAACCAGAACATTGCGTATCCCGGTCTCGGCGTTGCGCTCACGGGCATGGCGATGGGCCTCGGCTCCGGTCCGATTCACAAGCTGATCGTCGCGCTCGACGAGCGTCGCGCGCGCAAGTCCGCGGAGGCCGTCAATGCTTCCTAACATCGACCTCGTCATCGCCGGCGCGATCTTCCTGATTGCGCTCGTCGTGTTCTTCCTCGTGCACATTCATGCACTGCCCGTCAAGACCGTTCCGTACGTCATCGGGTCGCTCGTTGCGCTGGTCGGCTTCGAGATCTTCAAGGCGCACCGGGCGAGCAAGCTCGGAAAGCAGATCGCCGACCAGAAGAAGGAGCTGGACGAGCGCCGAGTGGTGCTCGACGTGATGAAGAAGGACCTGGACATCTCCGAGGCGCAGCACAACGAGGCGCGGAGCAAGCTCGACGAGTACGAGGCCGCCCACGTCAAGACGATCGAGATGCTGAAGGAGAAGGACGACGCCGAACGTGCAAAGATTCGCGACATGAGTACGACCGAGCTGTTCGCGAAATACGCAAACCCCACCAACCCTTGATCATCAGGTGCCCGATGCAGGCACGCGCACGTCATGCGATAGCCGCCGTCATCCTGAGCGCGATCGTTGCGCCCGCGCTGACGGCGCAGCAGCGACCGGTGAACATCCCGGCGCGCGCCGTCATCGATTACGGCAACGGGAAGTATATGATCGTCATGCCGGGCGACACGCTGATGGCGATCACGCCGAATCATGTGCGTGAGTCACTCGAGCGCGACAGCGAGCTGGCTCGTTTGCGGGGCGAATCGGTGGCCAAGGACACGCTCATCGCGCAACTGCGTCGAACTGTCGCGAGGAGTGATACCCTGATTGCGAAGTTCAAGACGTACGACTCCACCCTCACCGTGCAACTGGACGGCTACCGGAACCTCGCCCAGCTGGTGGAGAAGTACCATTCGCGCGGCCAGCGGCTGTCCATCGAGCTCGGCGGCGGCGTCACGGGCGGCGAGCCCGCCCTGCTTGGGGGATTGGCGATCATGCGCGTGCGCGCATGGACGTTCATCCAGAAGGACAACATCGGCGCGATGATCGGGGCGAGTCTTCCGATCTGGTAACGGACGCGCGCCGCGCTTCCGATGACGGTCCCTCCATACGCCATCTTGTCACGCAGCACCAACTGAAGCGAAGGTGTTCGCGCAATGCTTGTTGTACTCAGCGTCATCTTCGTCGTCTCGGGCGCGGCGGGACTCATCTACGAGTCCATCTGGACGCGGTACCTGGGCCTCTTCGTCGGGCATTCCGCCTACGCACAGGTCCTCGTCCTCACGATCTTCCTCGGCGGCATGTCGATCGGCGCGTTGGCGATCGGGCGCCGCGCCGAGCGCGTGCGGAACCCGCTGCTGTGGTTTGCACTCGTGGAACTCTCGGTTGGGGTCCTGGGCCTCCTCTTCCACGACGTGTTCGTCTGGACGACACACGTCGCCTACGACACGCTCTTTCCCGCACTTGGCCCCGGCGTCGCACACAGCGTTGCCAAGTGGGCCATTGCCGCATGCCTGATTCTCCCGCAATCGATGCTTCTTGGCGCGACGTTCCCGCTGATGACGGCGGGCGCGCTGCGACTCATGCCCGAGCGCGCCGGTCGCACGATCGCGCTGCTGTACTTTGCCAACTCGCTCGGGGCGTCGATCGGTGTGCTCTTCGCCGGCTTCGCGCTAATTCAGTGGGTGGGGCTGCCGGGAACGCTCCTCACTGCGGCGATGGCGAACGTCGTCGTGGCCACGGCCGCGTTCCTCGTGTCGCGTCGCCACACGCCGGCGACCTCCAGCTCGGAAGACGCGCCCGTCGTCCCGGCTGAGACCTCCATGCCGTCTCCCGCACCCGGGCTCACGCGTCTTTTGCTCGCGGTCAGCTTCGGAACCGCGGTCTCCTCCTTCATCTACGAGATCGGTTGGATACGAATGCTGTCGCTCGTGCTTGGCTCGGCCACGCACTCGTTCGAACTGATGCTCTCGGCCTTCATCCTCGGGCTCGCGCTGGGAGCATTCATCGTACGGCGTCGCAGCAGTGGAGACGACACTGCGCTCCGCACGCTCGCTCATGTGCAACTCGCGATGGGCACGCTCGCAGTGGCCACACTGCCTGTATACGCGCAAAGCTTCGACTGGATGGCCAGTTTCATGGCGGCCTTCACCAAGTCGCCGGCTGGCTATGTCGGCTACAGTGCGGCGCGCTACGCCATCTGCCTGGCCGTGATGCTCCCGGCAACCATCTGCGCAGGCATGACGCTGCCGCTGATCACGCGGTTGCTGTTACGTGGTGAGCGCCGAGAGCGCGCGCTTGGGCAGGTGTATGGCGCGAACACACTCGGTTCCATACTGGGAGTCGTACTGGCAGGGACGATACTGCTGCCGCTCCTCGGACTGAAATGGATGATCGTGGCTGGAGCGGCGATTGATATTGGTCTCGCGCTGGTGCTCCTCGCGTCGAACGAGTTACCACGAAACACAGCGCCCGGACTCAGGAGGCTCGCGCCGGCGTTTGCGGTGGGCGCAGTGGCGCTCGTCGTCGGACTGATCACGCGCTTCGATCGCGGTGTGCTCACCAGTGGCGTGTTCCGCTACGGCACGGCGCACAGCGCGGTCGCTCCGGAGATCACCTTCTTTGCGGATGGTCGCACAGCTACGGTGAGCGTCCGTCGTATTCGGGCGAGCAATGGGCTCTCGCTTGCCACCAACGGCAAGCCCGATGGTTCGCTGGGCCCGGAATGGTTCGGTCCGCCGAACCTCCGCACTGCATTTACGCACGACGCGTCCACACAGGTCTTCATGCCGCTCGTTGCGCTGGCGCATGTACCGAAGGCGCGCGTCGTGGCGGTGATTGGCCAGGGGACTGGCATGTCGTCGCACGCGCTGCTCGGCGACGAGCGCTTGTCGCGCGTCGTCACCATCGAGATCGAGCCTGAGATGCTGAGCGCGTCACGCCAGTTCTATCCTGCCAACCGACGTGTGTTCGACGATCCAAGATCGACGTTTGCCCTCGATGACGCACGCTCGTACTTCGCCTCGCAACGAGAACGCTACGATCTCATCCTGTCGGTGCCGTCCAATCCGTGGGTGGCCGGCGTGTCGGGACTCTTCACGACGGAGTTCTATTCGCACGTTCGTCGCTACATGGCCCCGCACGGTGTATTCGCGCAGTGGATTCACCTGTCTGAGACGAATGACGGTCTCGTGCTGAGCGTCGTGCGCGCGATTGCGGCGAACTTCCCGGACTACACGCTGTACACCGTCGCGAACAAGGACATCCTCATCATCGCCACCAATGACAAGGCGGTGCCTGCGCCTGACTGGTCCGTGCTTGGCCGTCCCGCGATCGCGTCCGATCTCAGCCGTGTCGTGCCAATCACTCCCGCTATGCTCGACGCGCTGCGTATCATCGATGGGAAGACGTTTGCGCCCCTTGCACGCGAAGAGGGCGCGAACTCCGACTTCTACCCAACGCTCGATCTCGGCGCTGAGCGCTCTCGATATCTCGGGCAGGGTGCCATGGGCTTCGTCAACTTGTCGGGAGAGCGTTTTGGGCTTGCCAAGCTCCTGGAGGCGCGGCGTAGCCGGTCGCCCGACGCACCGCATTCGATACTCGTCGGAGTGCCGCGACTCGACGCGATGGAGTTGAGCACTCGCGTGGCGCGGAGTCAGTACCAGGGAGCGAACGCCCTTCAACTCGGCGCTGCGGAACGCGCGAGGATCGTCCGGTTGCAATTGGCGTCGAGCGCGCCACCTGTTGACTGGCACCTGTGGGTCGAGGCCGTGCGAGACGCCGAGGAGACGCGAGCGGGTGGGGCAATGGGCAGCGCCGATACGACGCTGTTCACAGAGGTAGCGCGCTATCTCGCCCGGCAAACGCCGCCAGCGGAAGCTCGCGCTGCCATCGCATTCATCCACGGTTTATCCGCGCTCGATCTCGCCGAGACTGCCGAGGCAGCCGTGCCGCTCGTGACGGCAGCGATGCGTGGCGACTTCTGGTTGCCTCCGGACCTTTTGCGCGAAGGGGCGGTGACATCGCTGCTACAGACAGGCGATGCGTTGAACGCGCGCTTTGTGCTCGATGCACTCAGAAAGAGTACGACACGCCCGCAGGACGACGTGCGGGGACAGCTTCTCGATGCGTGGGTGCGCAATAGCGAGCGACAAGCTCGGACGGCGAGCTCTCCCGCGCAGCTACGCTAGTCGCAGCGGTGCACGAGCGACTCTCCTGCTGCAGTGCTCGATCGGCTCCTTCACGGAGCCCGCGGTGATCTGGGCGGTAGGTCTTCCAGAGTGCGCGCCAGGAACCCACTGACGTTCGCCACGGCGAACGAGATTCCCGACAGGTTGCGCTTCGGCACGACATCCGGAATCGGGCGCGGAAATCCCGAGGCACGCCACACGAATGTGCCATCGCTCGCGGTATCGACGATCACCGTGTCGCGCGGAACATCCCAGTCGAGACGCACGCCGACGACGCCAGGCAAACTCCCCGGGAGTTGCGGCACGCCATCCACGTCGAGCGCAGAGACCACGAGCGCCCCACGCGACGACGCGTACTCCACCGCCGCGAGCAACACCTCGCGACGCGCCAGGTTCGGTGTGCCGAGGCTGAGGTTGATGAGCCGCGCGCCGTGATCAGCGGCCCAGGTGATGCCGCGCGCAATCACGCTCGCGTTGGTCGCGAGCCGTCGCTCGAACACACGTACGGCGACGAGCTCGATATCAGGCGCCTTCTCGAGAATCGCCGCGGCGACTGCGGTGCCGTGTCCGATGCCGTCCGCGAAGTCGGGCGCTTCGTCCAGGTCAGCTCTGATCGTCACACCGCGTAGGGCGGTGTCCACGTGTGGATGCCCTGATGCGATGCCGCTGTCCACCACGGCGACGACGACACCATTGCCTGTCAGACCGGCAAAGGGCGGAGTGTCAAGCGTGTAACGGCCGGAAAGATTGTCATCCTGAGCGAAGCGAAGGATCTGCACCTGCAAAGCATAAGTGCAGATCCTTCGCTTCGCTCAGGATGACAGGACAGCGCTCAGGATGACAAAAGGGTTCTCACGTCGACAGGGCGAAGAGCTCGGCGAGCGCGCTCTCCGAATCCACGATGCGCCCGCCGTCGAGCATCACGATGCGCGTCGCACGCCGGGCCAGCTCCGGACGATGCGTGATGATAATCGTCGTTCGGCCGCGCATCAGCGCCTCGTAGCCGGCCACCACCTGCGCCTCCGTCGCCGGATCGAGCGCACCCGTTGCTTCGTCGAGCACCAGCACCGCCGGGTCCGCGAGCAGCGCGCGCGCAATGGCCACGCGCTGCCGCTCACCCGCCGACAATGCTCGGCCGCGTTCGCCGAGTGACGTCTCGATGCCATCCGGCAGCCGATCGAGCAGCGCAGACAGTCCAGCGGCGCGCGCGGCCTCGATCACGTCCGCGTCCGTCGCCTCGGGCCGCGCGTAGCGGATGTTCTCGCGCATCGACGCGTTGAACACGAACGGGTCCTGGTCCACCACGATCACATGGCGCCGGAGATCCGCCAGCCTGAGCGAGCGCAGGTCGTGGCCGTCGAGCAGGATGCGACCGGCATCGGGATCCACGTGGCGCACGAGCAGGTCGGCGATGGTGGACTTCCCCTCGCCGCTCCGGCCAACAAGTGCGACGCGCTCGCCGGGCCCCGCGTGCAGCGCCACACCGTCAAGCACGGGACGCCCACGCGCGAAGGTAAAGGTGACGTCCTCGAACGTGATGTCGCCGCGCGCTACGGGAAGCGCAATCGCATCCGCGGCTTCAATCACCTCGACTGGCGTATCGAGAATCTCGTGCACTCGCCTGAGCGACACCCGCGCCGTCGCGATGCCCGTGTACAGGCCCATGAGTCCCTGCACGGGTCCCATCAACCGCATCTGGTACGCGACGAACGCCACGAGTGTTCCCATCGTGATCTCGCCCTCGATCACGCGCCAGCCGCCAACGAGGAAGACGACGCCGCTCCCCGCCGCGAGCACGAGGCCCGGCACGCCGCCCGCGAGGTAACTCACCTTCCGCATCCGGATCAGCGCATCGATGAAGGAGTCGTTCCGCTCGCGAAACCGCGCGACCTCGCGCTCCTGCGCGTTGAGCGACGCGACGAGCTTCATCCCCTGGAGGGTCTCGATGAGGAAGCTGCCGATGCCGGCGCTGCGATCACGCAGCACGGTCACCGAATCCTCGAGACGCGCGCGATAGCGAACGAGCGCCCACAGCGCGGGTGGCAGCAGCACGACGCTCACCGCGAAGAGCAGTGGGTCGAGCGCAATGAGGATCACCACCGACCCGACGAGAAACAACACGCTGCCCACCCACGCCAGCGCGAGCTCGGCGGCGACGCGCTGGATCTCGCCGATGTCGCTGTTGATGCGCGAGGCGATCTGGCCGAGCGGCATCGCGGCGTAGAAGCGCGGCGAGAGCCGTTGCAGGTGACGAAACAGCGCGAGCCGCATGTCGAACAGGATCTCGGCCGACACCCGCGTGTAGCGCAGCCCGCTCACGACGTTGAGCGCGAAGCTCGCGACGCTCAACGCGGCGAAGGCGAGGACGATCTGCAGCAACGCACTCGTATCTCGGCCGAGCAAGGCGCGGTCCACCAGCGCCTTCGACAGCATCGGCACCACGAGCGACAGCGCCGTGCCGAGCAACGACAGGAGCAGCACCAGCACGAGACGCCGCCAGTACGGCGCGACGTAGCCGAGTGCGCGACGAAGATCCTTGTCGAGCACTCCGGCGCGCTACCGGGCGCCCGTGGACGTCGCTGGTCGCGGCGGCACGAGGATGAACCGCGTCATGTCCGCCGGGAGGTCGACCGTGCGGACGAGGCGGAAGGACTGCGCGTCGTAGAGGTCGATCGTACGGCCAGCCGTGTGGATGTAGAGGTACTGGCCATTGGAGCTCGCTGTGAGCCCCATGCGCGGCCGTCCCTTGAACTCCGTCTTGCCGGCGACGCGCTTGTTCTCGAGGTCGAACGTCCAGAACTCGTACAGCCCGACCTGCGAGCGAAGCGCATACGCCTTCTTGCGACCGGGCGCGAGACGGAAGCTGCCGACGTTCTCGCTGGGGCCGAGCGTGTAAAAGTCGACGGCGCGCTTGACGAGGTCCACGCGTGCGACGCCCATGATGAGGCGGCGGTTCACCGGATCAGTGAGGCGAAAGAGCCCTGTGTAGAAGCCGGGTTCCTCGTAGATGTCGTTGGGGAAGCCAAAGTTGAAGCGGCCGAGTCCTTCGTCGAGCGAACGGGCGAGATCCCAGCGGTCCACCTGCTTGAGGCTATCCGCGCTGTAGACGAGGACGTCCTCATTGGTGAAGAAGTACATCAGGTCGCCGGCGGGCGAGAAGATGATCTGCGCAAACTCGCGTTCTTCGCCCTTGGGCCACGGAATGGTGTCGGTGACGACGTGGCGCGCGAGGTCGTACTTCACGAGCGTGGGCTTGCCGATCTCGTAGCGGTCAGGCTTGCGCGTGGTCGTTTTGATGAGAAGCACGGCGAAGCGCCCCCGCGGGTCGACGTTCATTCCCGCGATGCGGACCTTCATGCTGTCCTTCGACAGCGTGAAGGTGCTGGTGGCCTTTCGCGTCGCGAGATCGAAGACCTCAACTTTCTCGGTGCCCGGGTCCACCGCGTAGAGGTGGGTGCGCGCGTGCGACAGCACCATGTCGTACGGAATGCCAACGGACACGGGCATGGAGTCGATGACTTTCATGCTCGTCTCGTCGAGGACGAGGATCTTCTTTGCGTAGGTGCCGACGTACACGGTTCCCTGCGCGTGCGCGGCCATTGGCGCGAACAGCGTCAACAACAGCAACAGCAGGTGCAGATCCTTCGCTGCGCTCAGGATGACAAGCGGTGTGGTCCCGACAGGAGCGCGAAGCGGCGACCGAGGGACCTGCCGCTCGCGCCGTAGCAGGTGCAGATCCTTCGCTACGCTCAGGATGACAAGGGCGGCTGTCATCCTGAGCGCAGCGAAGGATCTGCACGTGTCCTTAAGCAGTGCGCTCACGGGAAGATCAGGTCGATCTTGCGCCAATCGTTCTGCGCAGCCGCGCACTTGCCGGTCCAGTCAGGCGCGTAGTTGAACAAGTCCGGCACGTGCGCCGGCCAGAAGCACGTGATGTGACAGTCGAACAGGTCGCGCTCCACCGGCTGGCACAACCCAGCCGTCCCACCGGTGGAATCGGTCTCCCAGCCCGGTGCGAACACAAACGTGCAGCCGAGTGGAATGTGCGGTCCCGTGGGCAACGGCGGACCCTGCGTGCCGCCCTGCAGCGCGACGACATCGTTCTCCGGCTGCGTCGCCGCCTCGATTCGATGCGCCTTCTGGTTGATCGCCGTGATGTGTCGCATGTCAGGCCAGGTAGCGGTGAAGCAACTGGGGATTGCGCTCCGCCAGCGTGCCGTAGACTTGCAGACACGTGTCGGTCCACGAACGAATCCAGTCGCAGTAATGCAGGTTGGGACTCTGCGTCGAGCCGTAACGCGTGTGCGCTTCGTGATAACAGCCGCCGGCGCAGATGGGCCGAGCCCAGCACTTCGAGCAGTCGGTCTTCGCGTCGACGTGATGTGCATCGAAGAACGCGTCCTGGTGCAGGCGGTCGATGCCATCGAACACGGTGCCGAGCTTGTGCGAGTCGGAGCCCGCGAAGCGATGGCAGAGCGCGACGTCGCCATCGGTGGCGACACCCATCAGCCCAAGGCCCGCGCCGCACGGATACGCCTTCGACATGCCCTTGTGAATCTCCTGCAGCGTGCTGCGCACGTTCGTGAAGCCGTGATGCTTGCCCGCGAGCGTAAAGTCTAGCCACTCGTAAGCCAGCAGCTGGAACTGACCGAGCATCGCGTGGAAGCCGTCGTCCTGGATGGCGTAGTCGCGCTGCCAACTCGTGGTGACAGGCGCAAAGCCCACTTCCCAGAAGCCGATTTCGTCGCGCAGGTGCTTGTAGATGCCGAGTACGTCGAGGTTCTGCTTGGTGAGCGTGACGCGCGCGCCCACGGGCTTCGACCTATGACGCTCGATGAGCATCTTCACGTTGGGGATCATGATGTCGTAGCTCCCCATGCCGTCGTTGAAGACGCGGAACTTGTCCTGCTGTTCGCGGTCCCCATCCATCGACACCGTGACGCCGACGTCGTTCGCGACGATCCAGTCGATGATCTCCTCACGCAACAGCGTCGCATTCGTCGTGAGGCTCGGCTCCACCGTCTTGCCGAGCTCCACGGCGCGTTCACGGGCGTATGCGAGCGACGACTTGAGCACCTTGAAGTTCATCAGCGTCTCGCCGCCGAAGAACGTCAGGTGCACGACGGGCGAATCCTCCGACTCGGCGAACATGAAGTCGACGCTCTGCCGTGCTGTGGCCTCGTCCATGAAGCGCGGCTTGGTCGATGCTTCCGACAGCTTGTCCTCGCCGTACTCATAGCAGTACGTGCACGAGAGGTTGCACTTGCTCGTGACGTTCATGACGAGCGTCGTGAGCGGAATGCGCTTCCGCGGTTTCGCGGGCGACGCGGGCGCCACCGGCATGTCCACGACGCGAATGGCGTGGGCGTTGAGAAGGTCCTCGACGGCATCGCGCACGTCCGCGAGCGGAAAGCGCGCGCTCAACCCGCTCGCGAGCGCATTGGGCTCCGCGTCGCCCTCCGCGAGCGCGTCGAGCACGGAGCGCGACGTGTCGTTCAGGCGAAACACGGCGGCTGACGGCACGAGGTAGAGGTACGTCGCGCCATCGGCATCGAACGCGTGGTACTCACCGCGTCGCAATACACTCATTGTGCTGCCCTCCACGATTCCCAGCGCAGGTAGAGAGGCACCGTCACGAGCAGGTGTGCGCGCGCCTTGATCGGTGCTGCCTTCGCATCAATGGGTTGAAAGGTCGCGACGACCCACACGTCGCCAATGTTGTTGCGGTCGCCGCTGCGATTCGGATTCGGGCCATCGATGGCCGGCGTGAACTTGCCTCCGGCGTCGATGGAGCCGACGAACTTGATGTCATCGTCGTCGTAGGTGACGCCGTACTCCTCGATGCTCCAGCCCACGGCGACGGGGCCGATCTCGATGTCGTCTGCCGTTTCCGGCCGGGCATCCGGCCCGTTGTGGAACGCCGTGGCTTCGAACTGCGCGAACTGCTTGGGGAAGGCGACGCCGCCGATGCGCGCCATGCCAGCCGCGGGCGAGACGCGAATGCGGCTCACCTTGTCGTAGACCACGGTGCCGCTCTTGAGCGCGGCGCCGGCGACGAACAGGTCGCGCGCGCCGACGCGGGCGCCCGAGTCCACACGCACCATGACGGACACGGAGTCACCGCCGGCGCGCAGCACGCGCGTCACCTGCACGCCGGGACCAAAGTCTATTGATGCAGAGCTCAGGTTCGACGGGAAGTTGGCGCCGAGTATCGTGACTTGTTGATTGGCGACACCGGAGCGGAGTCCGCGTGGCGCGATGGCGGCGACGATCGGCGCGCCACCGGTCAGGCGCGCCATGGTGACGTCCATGCCAAACTCGTCGTAGCCGCCCTTGAACCAGCGTCCCGACATTTCCTGCCAGCCTGGCTCGATGGACATGACTTCGCGCCACGTGCTGTCGGAGGGGCTGCCGGCTTCCGTCGAGCGTCCGCGCCACTGATAGCCCGTGTACACGGTGGCCTTGCCGTCGCGCGTCACCACCTTGCCCGTGCTGACGTAGCGATACGAGGCGCGCGTGGTGAACTCGTCGTCCGACGTTGGAGACTTGGTGATCGTGAGCCGGCCTGTAAACTGTCCGCGGCCGGGCTCGGTGCCGGAGAGCAGCCATTGGCCATCGATGCGCGGCGCGCGCATGGTGGTGGACCACGCCTGCCATTCGTTCGTGCGCAGCGGGAATACGCGCGCGAGGTGCGTGATGGCGAGGTCCATTGGGTGTGCGGCGTTCGACGTGTCTCCGGGCGGCGGCGGGCCGCCTCGGCGAAATGTCTGCCGGTCGACGTCGGGGTAATACGCGCGATGCGTGGCGACGAGGAGCTCCCATTCGTCGCGCGTGCGGCGCTGCGAGAGCACGCGTCCGAACGAGTGGCAGGCGCGGCATGTGGTCTCTGTGCGCGCGTCTGCGGCGTAGCGATAATCGATCTGCCGACACTCGGCCTCGAAGCGCGCGGGCTTTGCTTCCTCGGGCGCGAGGCCCTGTTCGTTCGCGAGGTAGCGGAGGATCGTGCGCGCG
This sequence comes from Gemmatimonadaceae bacterium, assembly GCA_031407575.1. GTDB lineage: Bacteria > Gemmatimonadota > Gemmatimonadetes > Gemmatimonadales > Gemmatimonadaceae > AG11. The sequence goes on from JANOIJ010000082.1 coordinate 16,101, forward strand.
ACCGCAGGCTCCATCTTTACGCCGACGAGCACCGCCATGCGGCGGATGGAGGTCTCCCACCCTTCGGGCGTCTTGCGCAGGTACGAGAGCCGCTCCATGCGGCCGGACGTGTCGCGCACGTGGCAGCCCGAGCAGTTCGCGATGACCTGCGGATCCTTGATCACGAAGCCAGGCGTGGTGTCCTTGCGCGCCGGCGGCCACTTGGGGGCGGCGGGTCTCGCCTGCGCCTGGGTGACATCGGGCAGGGCGAGGAATGCGATTGCAATGGGGAGCCAGATCCGCACGAGAGTGGAGGGAGGGGTGCGTTCAGATACGGTGCGGAAATGGGATTGTCAAACGAGCTGCGGTATAGTGCGCTTGGACAAAGAGAGTCAGTATGACGCTATTTGTCCGGAATTCTGGTTGCTCCGCATTGACAAGTTCGCTAAATTTGGCTAAATAGTTTCATTGTGAATTCTTTTAGCCAACATGCCTCCTCCGCAGACCGACAGAATCTTTGACATCGCCGAACCCCAACACGGCTACTTCACCTCGGCACAGGCGAGAGAGGCGGGGATCAGCCAGAACGCGGTGACCCTGATGGCACGGCGCGGGGCCATCCAGCGGGTGAGCCGCGGCGTGTACAGGATGGCTCGATTTCCGATGTCTCCCTTCAGTCAGTATATGGAGGCGGTGCTCTGGCCTCAGGAGGGGATTCGCGGCGTACTCTCCCACGAATCCGCGCTCTCGTTCCATGGGCTGTCGGATGTGAGTCCTTCGAAGGTTCACATCACGCTGGCCCGCGCACAGCGGGTCAGGCGCCACGTACCGGGGCATCTCGTCGTTCATCATGCGGACCTCGGCGCGTTGGATGTCCAGGTGCTTGACGGCGTGCCCGTGACGACGCCTCGGCGCTCGATCATGGATTGCCACGACGAGCATCTGGGAAGAGCGCTCATCCGCCAGGCGATCGACGATGGGCGCGCGAGCGGAAAGCTGCTCACGCGTGACGCAGAGGATCTCGAGGCCCGGTTGCTTTCCGACGCTGCTCCGGACGCACGTTGAGTCCCGCAGCGTTTCCTGGCGCTGGCGACCCGCCACCGAAGCCACCGCAATCGGTTGGACAGCTCTCGCGCGCTGTGCTGGCGTACGTCCGAAAGCATTCGCAAGCCGAGAAGCGGACGAGAGACTGGATCTCGAACATGGCGATCGCGGCGGCACTCGCGCGGACCGGAGGGGGAGGACGAGATGCGTTCTTCACGCTGAAGGGAGGGGTCGCGCTCGAGATGCGATTGGATGGTCGGGCGCGCGCGACGCGGGATGTGGACTTTTCCTATCGAGGCCCTGCAACGGACGATCTCGTGAGCGCGATCGAGTATGCGCTCTCGCAACCATACGGCCGGTTCACGTTCGAGCGGACGGGAAAGGCACTCGATATGACACGCGTCAACACGATCCGCGTGGACGTGAAGGTGCGCTTCAACGGCTCTGAGTGGGGCATAGTCAGCCTCGACGTCAGCCGAAGCGAAGACGCACCGGTCGAGATCGAGATGGTGGATGCATTCGACATACACCGGGCGTTCGGACTCGAGGGTCCGGATAAGCTGCCCTGCTTGTCGCTACCCGACCACATCGCGCAGAAGCTCCACGGCATGACGCGACCGAATGTCGACGGGCGAGCCAACGAGCGCGTACAGGACGCGATCGACGTCTTGCTGTTCATCGATCACTTTGTGGACGCGCCCGCGCGCGCTCGGCTCCGCGCCGCGTGCGAGGCCACGTTCTCAGCACGCGGTACGCATCGGTGGCCACCGGCATTCGAGCCGCCGGAGCAATGGCGAGCGGCATTTGGCGCGATGGCGGAGGAGCTCGAACTGCGGGCTGCAGACCTGAACGACGCGACACGCGAGCTGCGTGAATTCATCGTGGCCGTGGCCGTCGCGACGCCAGGATAGCGCGCAGCGAGCGGGCGAGATCACAACTGCAATCCCCCCTTCCCAACCAACACCGACAGCGCGCCAAGGAAATCCGGCAGCCCCACAGCCGCGGACGATCGATTGTACGCCTCGTACAGGTCGGGGACCTGGCGATACAGGGGTGCCATGTTCGACAGCATCACGAGATCGACGTTGCGCAGGTAGCGAATCCCGTCGGGGAATGCTGGCGAGACCAGATGCGGCTCGAGCACCACGCGATTGCCGCGCACTGTCGGCCGCTTCAGCTCGGCTACGTCAGCCGCGAGTTGCAGCGATATCGACTCCAGGCTGCGTAGCGCGTCGAATGCCGCGAGGACGTCCGGATCATCACGCAGCGCCGCGATTTCGACGTCTTCATCCGAGGCACGAGCTGCACCGATGGAGCGCACGTTCCAGAAAGCGGTATCGTGCGCATCAGCCGCATCGCGCGCCATCGCCGCCGAGCGCACGCGCAACGAGTCGCACATTGCGCGCTCGCGGCGGTCGTACAGGTCGCGCGCATGGGTCGTCATCGCGGAATCCGCGAGACACGTGTTCGCGACGACCGCCGCGAGCCACGCAGACGCGAGCGCCTTCTTGACGCCGAACGACGACAGCGGATCGACGAACGACGCGGCGTCGCCGACGAGGAGCACGCCGTCGTCGCTAGCGCGGTGCGCGCCGTACGCGGATGCATCGCGCGCCCACACCGCGCCGCGTAGCGTGCCGCGCGCGACCAGCCGCGCAAGGTGCGTGGTGCGCGCGAGCTCCTCGTGGTACGCGTCCTCGATGCCCGTGCGTCCTGCGAGCGGCGTGAGCGACGGATCCACCATGACCGTAACGCAGCGTCGCGTGCCGGACAGCGGAACCGACCACGCCCACCCTTGCTCGTAGCTTTCCACGAGGGTGTGCGTGTCATCGTCCAGCTTCCAGTCGTCCGCGTCCCACACGCCGATGAGCGCGAGCGTCCGTGCACCGGACTCCGCGCGGCGCAGGCCTCGCCGAGCGAGGAGGCCGGTGCGACCTGTGCAGTCGAGCACCCAGCGCGCGTTGATCTCGACGGTGTCGCCGCGCTGTTCGAACACCACGCGTGACATCTCCGGCGCGAGCACCACGTCGCGCACCAGCGCTCCGCGCCGCACGTCCGCGCCCGCTCGCTCAGCCTCGCGCAGCAGCACGTCGTCGAACGCGGCGCGATCCACCTGAAAGCCGAGTGCCGGTGGCGCGAACTGCTCGAGCCGAGCGGTCGCGTCGCCGGCCCACCATACGGTATTGCCTGTCGCGCGAATGAAGCCGGAATTCTCTACCGCTGCGCGAACTCCGATGCGATCGAGCACTGGCAAACAGCTCGGCGGCAGCGACTCGGCAATCGCGGGACTGGTGTCCTCGCGCGTGAGCAGGACAACGCGTCGCCCCCATGAGGCCAGGCAGCGCGCGGCGGCCGCGCCCGCTGGTCCGCCGCCGAGGAGCACCACGTCTACTGTATGCGAGGTCAACGGCGGCATTGTCCGGAGGACGCGGTGTCGCGAAAAGGCGCTTCAGCGGCGCGACGATCCCCTGACGCGGGTTCCAACTGTCGTTGCGCTCTTTGTCGTGAGGACGATGGCGCCCATCGCCGCTGCATTGCCATACTGCGCGATGGCGGGCGCCGGCCTGAGCAGGTCCATCGTCGCGATGTCCGACATGAGCGGCATCAGGATGTCGCCACTCGGTGTGTATGCGCCCGTCCTGATGCGCGCACGATGCGGTGTGCTGGTCGAGTCAATGGCGTAGTGGCGTCGCTCGAGCGAGTCGAGCAGGCCCGGAACATACGGCAGCTTCACGCCATCCAGCACCACGAGGCTGAATTCCACTGCTGCACTCTTTTGTGCTGACGCGATGGCTGGTGTCGTGGCGAGTATCGCGCAGACTGCGATGAGCGACATGGATCTGGTCATATGACTCCCGGTCTGTAAGGGTTCCGCATGGCGAACCGTCTCTTCAAGATGCTCCGTGGACTCGTTCACGCAACGTGATTGGCCAGCGGTGCCGTGCTGAGTCTGGCGACGTCGACCTTGAGGTTGGAAGACGAGGCCAGGTTGAGTGAGGTCCGGTTTTACTGCAAGGAAACGGGTCCGATGGATGCAACGGACACTGCCGGGTACACTTGGCACCTTGGCCGTAGTACCGGCTGCTTCCGTTGCATCCATCACGACCCGTTTCTACGTGCAGTTCACCGTGCGAGCACGTTGAGGTGCAGATCCTTCGCGAAGTTTACCCTGAGCGAAGTCGAAGGGCTCAGGATGACGGCCGGGCGTTCGGGATGACAACACAGCGACGCCGCGCGAGACCGCGTATACAGAGGATGACGTCACCCCATCCCCGCCTCGCATGATCTGCATCGCCCGTCAATCGTACCGCATCGCGGTCATCGCTCTCGTCAGCGCGGCCGTTGCGCCGCTCGCCCGCGCGCAGAACGCCGCGCCGCAGAGCTGGGATCCGCAGCAGGTGCTGCGTACCGAGACATTCGTCCGCCCACCCGCCGTCGTCGAACGCATCATCATGGCGCCGCGCACTGATATCTCGTTCACGATGCCGAGTCCGGACAGGAAGTGGTTCGTCCGCACGTCGGGCGCGGATCGCGGCGACATCAATGAATACGGCAAGGAGCACATCAACCTTGCCGGGCTTCAGGTCGAGGCCAAAGCCAACCGCGCGCGAACGCTGACCACCAGCACTCGGCGCGGCCTCACGCTCGTCGATCCACGCACCATGGCGACGCGCGCCATCGAGACGCCGAAGGACGCGTCGATCTCCGCGCCCACATGGTCGCCCGACGGTGCACGTCTCGCGTTCATCGCGAACTTCGAAGGCGCGTCGTACGCCTATGTCGCCGACGCGTCGAGCGGAAAATCCACGCGGCTATCGTCCACGCCGTTGCTCGCGACGCTGGTGTCGTCGCTCGAGTGGACGGGCGATGGATCATCCATCGCCACGGTGCTGGTGCCGGAGCATCGCGGGCCAGTGCCCGTGTTCGGCAACAAGGGCATCGCGGACGGTCCGCAGGTGCGGCTCACCGAATCGCGCGCGTTGCCGCAGGTCATTCATCCGAGCCTACTCGAGAATCCGTACGACAAGGCGATGCTGAAGTACCACACCACGGGCCAGCTCGTCCTGATCGACGCGAAGTCACGCCGCGCCACGAAGGTCGGCGCGCCGGCGATGATCCGCGCGGTGGACGCGTCGCCCGACGGCAAGCACCTGCGCGTGACGCGGATGACGGAGCCGTTCTCCTATGTCGTGCCGGCGTCGAACTTCGGCTCCGTGAACGAGCTGTGGGACATGGACGGCAAGGTGCTCGCGACGTTGAGCAAGACGCCGCTCCGCGAAGGAGAGCGCACCGGTGACGGCGACACGCCGGGCGGTGGTGGCCGAGGTGGCGCGCAGCAGACGGCTTCGGACACGGGCAAGCGGAATCTCCAGTGGAATCCGGTGGGTCCGGGCCTCGTCTACATGCAGTCGGTGTTTCCCACCGAGCCGAGTGGCCGCGCGGGTCGCGGCGGTGGCGCGGCGCAACGTCCGCAGCCGACGGCGGTGCGCTACGTGAGTTGGCTCCCGCCCTACGGCTCCACTGACACGAAGCTCATCCACGAGGGCAGTGGTCGTCTTACGGCTGTCTCGTACAGCGCCGATGGGTCGACGATGTTCGTGGCCGACAGTGGCAATGTCGTCGCCATGCGCACGAGTGAGCCGACCAAGCGCTATCCACTTGGGCGCGGTGTGACGCTCGCAGCAGGTGGCGGTGGTGGCGGTGGTTTTGGCGGACGAGGTGGCGGCGCTGGCGCAGACACGATCGCGAACAGTGGTGCGCTCGCGACGAAGATCGGGCCGCACGGTGCGCCAGTCGTGATGCTCGCGAGCGACCGCAAGTCGGTGTTCGTCGCTGGCACGCGCACGCCGGGCGCCAAGTGGGAGACGCAAGCGCCCCGGCCGTGGGTGGATCGCCTGGACATCGAGACGGGGCAGCGGCTGCGCGTCTTCGAGAGCGCTGCCGACGCGTACGACGAGATCGTGAGTCCGCTGGACGACGACTACTCGACGTTCATCTATACGCACGAATCGCCGACGACCATCGCGGACGCGCACCTGCGCGACGTGAAGGCCGGCACGAGCGTGCAGCTCACGCGCAATGCGGACGTCGCGCCTGAGGTGACATCCGCGGTGCGCAAGCGCATCACGGTTACGCGTCCGCGCGACGGCTATCGCTTCTTCACGGACATCACGCTGCCGCGCGGTTGGTCGCCCGGGACGCGACTCCCTGGCATCATCTGGTTCTATCCGCGCGAGTTCACGTCGCAGGCGGACTACGATCGCTCACGCTACGGCACCAACGTCAACAAGTTCCCGGAGCTCGCGCCAGCTCGGCCCGCGTCGTCGACGAAGCTCTGGGTGACGCAAGGCTACGCGCTCATCGAGCCCGACATCCCGATCTTCGGTGATTCCGGAAAGATGAATGACAACTACACGCGCGACTTGAAGGAGAATCTCGACGCGGTGTTGGATGCCGTGGTGGACGCGGGCTTCGTCGATCGCAGCAAGATGGGCATCGGTGGCCACAGCTATGGCGCGTTCAGCACGGTGAATGCGATGACGCTCGTGCCGTACTTCAAGGCGGGCATCGCGGGCGACGGCATGTACAACCGGTCACTGACGCCATTCGGATTCCAGAGCGAGCGGCGCGATTTCTTCAGCGCGCAGGACACGTATCTCGACATGTCGCCGTTCTACCGTGCGGACAAGATCGCTGGCGCGTTGCTGATGTATCATGGGATGGCCGACCAGAACGTCGGCACCGCACCGATCAGCTCGACGCGCATGTATCACGCGCTGCAAGGACTCGGCAAGCCGGCGTCGCTGTACATGTATCCGTACGAGGACCACAGCGACGCGACGTACCAGACCGATCTGGACATCTGGGCGCGGTGGCTGGCGTGGTTCGATGTGTATGTGAAGAATCCGAAGCCAATTCCCTGATCCATTGTCATCCTGAGCGCAGCGAAGGATCTGCACCTGCCGACGTGCAGATCCTTCGCTGCGCTCAGGATGACAACTTTGTCGTCTTCCTCAACGAGAGTCATTCGTGCGTCAGATATACATCTCCATTGCCTCGCTCGCCTGCCTCGCCGCATCCGCATCCGCGCAGAAGACCGTATGGCCCGACGAGGGCCCGCGCACGTGGAGGCCTCGTCCCACGGTCCGTGACATCACCGCGAACGACCTGCGCACGCGGCTCTACCAGTTCGCCGACGATTCCATGGGCGGCCGGCGCATCGGTGAGGTCGGCAACTTCAAGGGCACCGAGTACATCGCGCGCGAGTTCAAGCGGCTCGGCCTCAAGCCCGCCGGCGACAACGGCACCTGGTTTCAGGAGCTCCCATTCGGTCCGCTCGGCTTCGACAGCGCGTCGTCCAGCATCATCGTGAGCGGCAACGCGCTCGCGCCGCAGCGCGACTGGATTCCCCTGTCGCCCAACGCGGCGCTCGGCATTGGTGCAAAGGCAAGCGTGGCGAACGCACCCGCGATCTTCGCGGGGCGGTGGGGCGACACGTCCGTCGTGCTCGATCCCTTGATTTTCGGCGGCAAGGTCGCGGTGTTCCTCGCGTCGCCAGCGTCATTGGGTGTTGGTGCGCCACGTGCGCCAGTGCTACTCAGCTGCGACGCGGTGCCGAACAAGTTCGGCGCCGCGAACGCGGCGTTGGTCGAAGCCGCGGTGCGCGACAGCATCGCGAAAGCCGGCGGCGCACCGACCGGCGGCCGAGGGGGCGGTTTTGGCGCGGCCGTCGTGCGCGACACGCGTGCGCAGCGCGCAGGTGCGGTTGGGGTCCTCTTCATCGTCCTCGACTCGATGCCGCGCGCCGCGGTGAACAATGCGTTCGCGGGACGCGGCACCATGCAGCCGGCCGCCGGCCTCACGCCGGTGACCGGCATGCCGGCTGGCGCCATCTCGCGTGCCGCGGTTGCGTCGCTCTTCAATGGTCCGGCCGAGCAACTGTCCGTCGGCACCACCGGAAAGGCCGTGACGGCGACGTGGAGCTACGAGTGGCGGATGTCGAAGACGCCGAGCCGCAATGTCATCGCCGTCATGCCGGGCTCCGATCCCGCGCGCGCGGGCGAGTACGTGCTCGTGGGCGCGCACAACGATCACGTCGGGACGCTTGCCACGCCGGTCGATCACGACTCATTGCGTGCGGTCAACACGGTGACGCGCCGCCAGGGCGCGAATGATCCGTCCTGTCGCCCCACGGCGGATCAGCAGCGCCGCATCGACTCGCTCATCACCCATGCGCGCAGCATCCGCGCACCGCGCCGAGACTCCATCATGAACGGCGCGGACGACGATGGCTCGGGGACGGTCGTCATGCTCGAGATTGCCGAGCGTTTCGTGACGGAGAAGCCGGCGCGCTCGATCATTTTCGTGTCGCACCAGGGCGAGGAGTCCGGCCTGCTCGGCTCACGGTGGTTCACGGACCACCCGACCATTCCGCTCGACAAGGTGGTCGCGGCGCACAACATGGACATGGTGGGCAAGGGCCGCGTGGATCAGGTGAAGTTCGGCGGTCCGACGTCCGTGCAGACGCTGGGCTCGCGCCGCCTGTCGCGCGACTTCGGCGACATCATCGACTCGGTCAATGCCGTGCGCGTCGAGACGATGGCCATCGACAAGACATGGGAAGTGTCGGCGAATCCAATGAACCGCTTCTGTCGCAGCGATCAGGTCAACTACGTGCGGAAGGACATTCCGGTCACGTACTTCTCGTTGGGCTACGCGCAGGACTATCACCAGCCCACGGACGAACCGCAGTACATCGAGTACGAGCACAGCGCTCGGCTCGGGCGGTTCATTCATGACGTCATGCTGGCGATCGCAGATCGAAAGGACAAGCCGGCTATTTCGGGTGCCGATCCGACGATGCCAAACTGCCTTCGATGAAAAGGAACAACGAGCTTTGAGCTGTCAGTAACCACGAGCATTGGGCTTGCGCTGGAGCCAGAGCTCTAGCTCGAGCTCCAGCTCCAGCTCAGGGCTCGTAGTTACTGACAGCTCAAAGCTCGTAGTTAGTTCGCCTTCGCGGCTTTTACGGCGGCCGCCAGCTTGTCGTAGCCCTCCTGTGCCAGCGCATTGAAGCGCGGCTCGGCGAAGACGATCTTGCCGTCCTTGCCGATCACGTAGGTGGCACGCTTGAACATGGGACGCGCGGCGCCCTGCGCGCCGAATTTCGTCGCGAGCTCGCTCTTGGGGTCGGCGATGAGCGCGAACGGGAAGTGCTCTTCCTTCGCCCAGCTCGCGTGCGTCGCGAGGCTGTCCACGGACGTCGGCAGCACGACGACGCCGTCACCGAAGAGCGTCGCGTACTCGTCGCGGAACTTCTTCAGCTCCACCGTGCAGCCCTGCGAACGATCGAGCGGGTAGAACGCGAGCACAACCACCTTGCCGCGCAGGCCGGCGAGCGAGACGGGGATCAGCTTGCCGCTCGAATCGGTCGCGCTCGCGGTAAAGTCGGGCGCGGCGTCGCCCACGGCGGGCGTCGGCGGTGCGGGCGGGGTCGCCGGCGCCTGCGCAGCGGCGGGAACGCCGAACGCGATGGACATCGCAATGGCAGTGAGCAGCGATGGGCGGCGAGGGAGCGAGGATGACATGTGCGGATTCGGGTGACGGTGAAGTGCGCAGGTGAGACGGAACGCGCCTGCGAGAGCGAGCGAAGGACGAACCGTCAGCGGCAAGCGCCGGCGCGTGGGAGCCTGTGACATACTACGCGGCATGGCGATGAATCGCTCGCGCGCGGGGATGCGGCCGCGGCAGGTGCAGAGGAAAACCGATGGCCGCGCCGGCGCCGCCTACAGTCGCGCCGGTGCGCTTATCGTCAACTCGCTGACAACATTCCCCGTGTTGAGCGTCCCGGCCGGCTCGAACAACACGACGTGCACTTCCTCGTCAGAAACGGGCCGGTGTTCAACGCCGCGGGGCACGACGAGGAAGTCCCCGGCGGAGAGACTGACGGTGCGATCGCGGAACTCCATGCGGAAGCTGCCGTGGTGGACGAGGAACATCTCGTCCTCGTTGTCGTGCTGGTGCCACACGAACGTGCCCTTGAACTTCGAGAGCTTGACGTGCTGTCCGTTGAGCTCCGCGACGATCTTGGGCGTCCAGTGCTCGGTGAACGCTGCGAACTTGTCGGTGAGGTTGGCCTTGTCGGGGGTCATCGAATGATCGTTGTGGAGTGAGTGAATGCGAGGTCAGCGACTGACACCAAGCCCAAACTGCGTGCTGACGAATGCTAGCCCGTTACGTGCTCGACCTGCCCGACCATAACGGTACCGATTGCCTTGACGACGCGCGGCATCAATGGCAGAAGATCCTGCAGGCGATTGGAGCGTGCGCGAAGGACAACGACTGCAACGCCATCGGCCGTCATGTTCTGCTGATAGCTGAGATTTCGATCCATCGTGACGAAGACCTCGAACCCAGCCTCGCGCAATCAGCCGAAGGAGTTCTCAGTTTCGCTTGCTTGCCCAAACCTCTCGCGGCACGGTGGAAACAACAAACCCGGCCAGCTCACGACTGAGCCGACCGGGCACGCATTCGTCGAGCAGCACTCTGCGGCCGGAGCTCACGCTGCGTGAAGCTGGGCCAGGAGCGACTCCTTGGCCGCTTCCAGCCCCGCAATTGCTTGCACTCGACTAACGGTTGGAAAGTCCTCCAAAAACTCGTCCAACGGATCGCCGGCTTCGAGATAGTCGAGCAACGTCTGGAAAGGAACGCGAGTGCCCACGAACACGGGCGTACCGCCGAGGATCTCCGGATCGATATGGACGGGTAGCTCTGGCATGCCAGCCTCCGCTGGGAATACAACCCGAATATAGTCGACGACGGGCTTCCGAATGGGCACTCGGTTCACATCAGGCTACGATGTTGCTTTCGCAGTTGCATTCGAGACGCGAAACACTTCGCGGCGATTGCGCGCGTCCTTCACGCACCGGGCGAATCAGGCGCGGGACCCGCGAGACGATCAGCACGCGGCGCAACGGGAACCAGCGTCGCACCGTTCCCAATGCCGAGCACGACCGTATTCCCCGACTGCTCGCCGAGCACCTGGAGCAGCCGGAGTTGCATCAACGCCGGATTGTCCGCCACGAGCTTCGCGGCATTCGCCAGGTTGCGCAACGCAGCGGTCTCTCCGCGCGCCCGCTCGAGCGCCGCGAGCCCCTCCTGCCGCGCCTTGGTAACCTGCGTGAACAACTTCTTCAGCTCACCAGGAAGCGTGACATCCTTCAAGTCGGCCTCGATGAGCTCCACGCCAAAGCGCAGCGCCGCACCGCGCACCGCCTCCGTGAGCTGGCCGCCGAGCAGTGGCCGCTTCGCTAGCAGCGCGTCGATCGGCTCCGCAGCGATCAGCCGGCGACGAGGATAACGACTGCGGTTGTCATGTGCGCGGCGATTCAAATGAGAAACTCCGGCTCGATCGGCCCAAGCGGCGTCGTGGAGGTTTACCTGCATGACGACGATGCTTGTGCGCTTGCGCGCCGACCGATCGAGACGGAGCAAAGCTGGAGTCGAATCCGTAAGGAGTCATGGGAGGGCAACTCGCAGGACCGCGAAGACTACGTCAACGCGGCTGCTTCCGTCTCCCAATGAGAGTGTACCCGGCCGCCGTGTGGCACGCCAGAGTATTACTCGCTCTCTTAGCGGGGTTGCTCCTCATGCCGACTGGAGCGCGCACGCTTCGGCCGCGAGAACATGCTCACCGTCGCGCTGCTGCCACTGGACGACACCACACGTTCAGCCGAGTTCGCCATGAGAAACGACCGCGCCGCGACCGCGCCGCCGCACATCGTCAACGCCACGAACAGGCTTGACCACTCGGCGCCCGAACCCGGACTCGCCAACGCGCGCGGGATGTGCAGCACGAGTACCCACGAGCCGAACATCACCGACAGCAGCGCCGTCGCCATCCGCTCCTGCACGCGCGTGAGCAGGCTGCACCCCGCCGCGATGTGCGCAACGCCCGTTGCATAGGCGAAGAACGTGCGCGCCGGAATCCACGCGGGAATCACGGCCACCACGTAACCGACGTAGACGAAGTGCGAGATGCCGAACGCCACGAACGACAGCCCGAACGCGATCCGAAGTCCCGTCGCGTCGAGCGTGGTGCGCGATGCGTGCGTCGTCGCGCCATCCTCGCGTGCCGACGTCGCCCGCGCGATCATCCACGCCGCGACGCCCATCGCCATCACTTCCCAGAACACCACCCACGCACCGCCGTTCTTCGGATTCGCCACGACCTTGGGCAGGTGCAACGCGACGAGCCACACCGCGAGCACTGCGCCGAGCGCGCTCGCCGCACGCGCGGCGCGCCAGTTCGCGATGAGCGCTCCGCCCGTGGCGACCAGGACTACGGCCACGAGCATCGCTATCACCGCGCGCCCCGGCAGCCCCGCCGGCAACGGCGCGATGGCTGGGATGTCATCGCGCCGGATCAGGCTCAACAGCCCGAAGCCCACCATTCCCGCACCAAAGAACGCGCTGCCGAGTCGGTGTTGTTGAATCATCTTGCGCCCAGAGGGAGTGGACCCGCACCGATGTTGCCCTGCGCCCACGGTAGGACCAGGGCGCACCGCCGGCCAGCGCCAATCCGCACGCCCTCGGCAAGGCCATTGCCCGGATGCACATTCCTTCTGGCGACGCCAAGTGACCGTCGCCGCGTCGCGCAGGTGCTCCGCGGAAGACGCTGACACATGGAGAGCATGGCATGACGCGGCAGGGCCGAGTGGCCGACACGGTTCCGATGCAGCTCGCGCTGGATCCGCATGGCGCCCCGCGCCACCAGCAGATCTACGAGGCGTTGCGCGCGGCCATCATCACCGGGACGCTGCGCGCGGGAGACCGCCTGCCATCCAGCCGCGCGCTCGCGCTGGACGTCGGCGTGTCGCGCACCACCGTGCTCAGCGCGTTTTCCCGCCTCCTGGACGACGGATACGTCACCGGCCGCGCAGGCGCAGGAACCCGCGTAGCAGAGGTGAAGCGCGTCGCGAGTGCCCAGTCCACGCGCAAAGTGAACGCACCTGCGCGCGCCGCCATCGCAGACGAACCGCCCGCACTCTCTCAGTCGGCCGAGGCGCTCTTCACCGAAGGCAAGTGGCGCTACATGCCGACCCAGCCCGTGCCATTCACGGTCGGCATTCCCGCGCTCGAGGTGTTCCCGCTGGCAACGTGGGCTCGGCTCAGTGCGCGGCGGTGGCGCCTGTCGGGGAAGGAGCTGCTGCTCGCCGGCGACCCACGCGGATACGCGCCGTTGCGTGACGCCGTCGCGCACTACGTCGCCACCGCGCGCGGCGTGCGATGCTCGGTCGAACAGGTGCTCATCGTGAATGGCGCGCAGCACGCCATCGACCTGTGCGCTCGGCTGCTCGTGAGCGCGGGCGACGCCGTGTGGCTCGAGAATCCCTGCTACAGTCCTGCGCGCGGCATCTTCGCGGCGACTGGCGCGACGCTCATCGACGTCCCGGTCGATCGCGACGGACTCGACGTCGCCGCCGGTCGCACGCTCGCGCCGCACGCCCGCCTCGCCTTCGTCACCCCGTCGTATCAGTCACCGCTCGGCGTCACGCTTTCGCTGGAGCGGCGGCATGCACTGCTGGCGTGGGCGCGCGACGCGAGCGCGTGGATCGTGGAGGACGACTACAACGGCGAGTATCGCTACGACGCCGCGCCCGTCCCCGCGATGCAGGGGCTGGATGAGCATGGCCGCGTGCTGTACATCGGCAGCTTCAGCAAGTCGCTCGCGCCGGCGGTGCGGCTCGGATACCTCGTGTTGCCCATGCCGCTCGTCGCGCCGTTCACGCGCGCGCGCATGCTGCTCGACCGCCATTCACCCGTGCCGGAGCAGGCCGTGCTGGCGGACTTCCTGGCGGGCGGTCACTTCGCGCGGCACATCCGTCGCACGCGCGCGGTGCACCAGGAGCGGCAGCGCGTGTTTCTCGGAATCGCTGCACGTGAGCTCGACGGATTGCTCTCGTTCGACCCAGCACCGGCAGGGATGCGATTGCTGGGCTGGTTCCCGAGCAGCTACGACGATCGCGGGATTGCCGACGAGGCAGCGCGGCGCGGCGTGGTGGTGGAGCCGATGTCCAAGCACCTCGAGGCCGGCTCCACTCGACGCGGATTCATGTTTGGCTACGCGTCGTACTCGGCCCTGCAGGTGCGAGCGGCCATGCGGGTGCTCGCAGCGGTAATTCGCGAGCATGGCGCGACGAGCGCACTGAGCGTCGCGCGCTAGGGCTCGTCCCCGCTCGGCCCGTAGATCTGCGGGACGGTCGATCCCATGGGGCGCAGGTATGTGGTGATCTGTCCGCGATGGTGCACGATGTCGAAGAGAAAACTCCACGCCATCGGCGACGCGGGCCGCTGCTTGCCGAAGAACTCCAGTGCGCCGTCCCAACGCGTGTCCGGTAGTGCGCTCAAGCGCGCACAGATGCTGGCGCTTTGCGTCTCATACGCCTCGAGCACGCCCTTCATCGTCGACGGCATCGGCGGCGGTGCCCATTCCGCCTTGCCGTTCTCCAGCGCGTCGATGATCATCTTCTCCTCGCACACGATCTGCCACGCGATCTCCTGCGCGGTGCGCGACTTCGGATCGGGACGATACTCGGATCCGTCAGGAATTCTCGCTAACACGTTGCGCGTCGTTGTCGACTCGTCGGTCCAGAATTTCGTAAAGAGCGATTGTTCGTTCATAGGATCTCTGTGCCTTCGATCAGGGTTGGTTCCTGGTGCAAGCGAGCGCTCGCGTGGGCGATTCACGAGTTGTCATCCTGAGCGTAGCGAAGGATCTGCACGCGCGTGCGGCGAGGGTGCAGATCCTTCGACTTCGCTCAGGAT